>JAAFJL010000039.1 GCA_013298865.1 Cytophagales bacterium
TTGCTCCGTCGATGCGTTGTGTTTTGCATACGAAAAAGGGACAAGTTGAAGGCATTTTCGGTTGGCCAGCCATTCACGTGCGTGAAGCCGCCAAAGATACTGCCCCAAAAGTGACTGATATTTTTATTGATATTGGTGCTGCCAATAAAAAAGAAGTAGAAGAAATGGGAATTCACGTGGGTACAGTGGCAACATTCTCTGATAGTTTAATGGAACTGAACAATCGCTTTTTTGTAGGGCGTGCATTGGATAACCGCATGGGCGGTTTCATGATTGCGGAAGTTGCCAGAATGTTGAAAGAAAATAATGTTACCTTGCCTTTTACGCTTTATGTGGTGAATGCCGTACAAGAAGAAATTGGTTTGCGTGGAGCAGAAATGATTGTGAAACGCCTGAAACCAGACATGGCAATAGTGACAGACGTAACCCACGACACACAGTCGCCGATGTACAATAAAAAAGAACAAGGAGATTTGAAATGTGGTGGTGGTCCAGTGATTTGTTATGGTCCTGCGGTACAAAATAATGTTCGAGATTTCATTCTTGATGTAGCAGAGAAAAACACGATAGCCATTCAGCGTCAAGCAGTTAGCCGTTCTACTGGTACAGATACAGACTCGTTTGCTTACGCAACAGAAGGTGTGGCATCAGCATTAATTTCGTTACCTTTGAAATATATGCACACAACCGTAGAGACTGTTCATAAAGAAGATGTACAGGCAGTAATTAGTCTAATTTATCAATCTTTATTAGCACTAAAAGGCGATGAAGACTGGCGGTATATTAAGTAAAAAATCGTTGATGTTTTAGTATATCCCATTTGTCATTGCGAACATAATGAAGCAATCTGTTAGTTTATGAGGAATAAATTTTAAGCCCATTTTGAGGATACTCAAATTTTTATTCCAAAAATCCAACAGATTGCTTCACTACGTTCGCAATGACATCTTTCTAAACATTTTTTCCTCCTAAAAATGTCCAAAACCCTCTCTGTATCTTCTTTCAATTTGATTCTTTATACGGCTCAACAAAAGGGTGCTAATTATGATTTATTGTGCCAAAAAGTAGGTTTAACGCCTTCTATGCTACAAAACCCAGATGCTCGTCTGCCAATAACACAAGTTCAAAAACTCTGGAAAGAAGCCGTAGTTATGACGGGCGACCCACATTTAGCATTGCACCTCGGCGAGTCTATTAACACGATTGGTGTCGGTATTTTGGCTTATGTGATGATGCACTGCCCAACATTGGGAAAAGCCTTAGAAAAACTTTGTCTTTACCAAGATATTGTATGTGATGGTTCAAAAACTACTATGACCATAGAAGACGATTTGGTGTATTTGAATCTATCCCAATTGAGTGAAGATTTGATTTATCCGTACTACGCTTTCGAATCTGAATTATCCATTTATTTTTCAGCAATGAAAGGAATGATTGGCAACTATTTACCACTAAAAGCCGTCCATTTCAACTATCCTCAATACATAGCAATTGAAGAATATTATCGCATTTTTCAGACTGAAAACATAGTCTTTAATAGCCATTTTACTGGAATGGTTTTCGAGAAAAAACATTTAGCAACTCCAATCCTGAATGCTAACCCAAGTCTGTTTTCTTTATTTGAAATTCATGCCCAGGAAATTCTAAGTAACTTAAAATCAAACACTTCCATTGCGGAAAAAGTAAAAAAAGAAATCCTTCTTGAATTAAAAGGAGAAGAACCAACGCTTTTGAAGATTGCTAAAAACTTAGGAATTGGCGTACGTTCAATCCAGATGAAATTAAAAGAAGAAGGAGTCACTTTTCAGCAACTCCTTGATGATATTCGTAAAAATTTAGCCACCAAACACCTCAAAGAAGGCAAATTGAGTACAACCGACATTGCGTATCTTTTGGGATATTCTGAACCCAGTGTTTTCTTTCGTTCTTTCAAAAAATGGACAGGACAAACGCCTACATTTTATCGAAAATTAGCTTGATAAATTATCCACCACAAAGGTATAAAAGACATAAAAATTTTAAAATTCAACATAATTTAGGCAAACACAACTGATAACTGTTAATTGATAACTGTTCACTGATTTCTGAACCAATTTAAAGTCTCCGTAATTGCCTCATTCAGAGGGGTTTCCTTGAAATCTGGAAATAGTTTTCTCACTTTTGTATCATCCAGAATTACCGTTCCTTCAAAAAGATATAGCATTTCCTTTACTTCTTTCATCATGGGCATGAACAGTCCTAAAACACTAAATAGCCATTTGGGATGTACCGTAATTTTCTCTGGGGCATTTGCAGTACGAGAAATTTGATTGAGAAAACCTCTGATTGTTGGATGAATTTGTCCGCCATAATTGTATTTTTCATAAGGCTTTTCTACCCCTTTTTGCATCAAACGAACCATAATTTCTGCCGCATCTTTCGTAAAAACCATTTGGTGAGGAATGTCAACCGTAACAATATACGGAAGAGATTTTCCTTTTAGAGCATTTTCAAAAATGGGTTTTACGCCTTCATTCAGCACATTTGGACCCCAAAAGTCAGGCAAACAAACATTCAAAACTTGGCATTTACCCGAAAGTGCGGCGTCAGAAAGCATTTTTTCTAACTCAACTCGTAATGCCCCCTTACGAGTACACGGATTTTGCGGAGAATCCTCCTTGATGAGGGATAAGTTTCCATAATTATAGACATTTCCTGGAAAAATAATCATGGCTTTGTTCAAAGAAGCCGCTTCGATAACTTTCTGAGTTGCCGAGTCCATATTACCAAACCATTGGTTATATGGATAATTAATACCATGAAAAATGTATTTTTTATTGGCTGAGATTTTCTTCAAAAGTTCCAAATCCTGCACATCACCCTTGATAATTTCGATGATTGGATTATTTTTGAAGAGTTTATTCGCCTTTTCAGTATCACGAACTAAAACCGTGAATGGGATATTTTTCGAGCTTAGATTTTCAGCAAAAGCATAGCCAATACTACCCGTAGCACCAAGAATTAAGATTTCTGATTTCATTGTATTTGTGTTTAAATTATGACACAAATTTTGCAGAAATCATCAGAAAACTCTCTGACCAAAAACGCAAGAAAAATGACGTTTTGCGAAAAAGGTTATAGGCTTAATTTTAGAATAATGTTCCAAAAATACGTTGTGACAATCTTTTGTCGTCCAACATAATTTCCGCTGAACCTTGCAACAGAGGCTGTATGGGCAATGTTTTGCCAACATTTGTTACTAAACCATTGGTTAGTTTCACGTTGGCTCTGTAATAATTATCTATCGAAACAGGCACCATTTCTGTAATTTCTCCTTCTAAGAACCCGAATTCATCGTGCGGGTAAGCATCCAAACGTACCAAAACACGTTGCCCTTTCTTGACTTTCCCAGCACCATTAATTGGTAATTTTAGCTGAACTTCAAAATTATTTACCTTTGGTACAACCAATAACATCCATGCTTTAGGATTATTATCAACTCCTTTCAATAGATAAGTTCTACCAGAAACTCTTGCTTTTAGTACATTAACTTTCTGATTTTTAGGGTCGTTCTCTAAAACCAACGTATCGCCTACCACCACATTCTGAGCATCCTTTACCATTGGTTCATACGTAACGGAAGGGTCAGTAGTGAACCAAGTAACTTTCTGAGGTTGTTCACGAGCATTAATCAAAGCCTTTGCTGTGAGGCTATCTGGGTATTGAATCATAACAGAAGTCATCAGAATAATGACTAATGAAACAATAATGATGGAAACGCCCCATCTGATAACCCAATTAGGAATGTAGCCAATGATTTCCTGCATCTCATCGCTACGGTCTGGAATATTTAAAGTTATATCTGGCATGGCTGATTCGATGATTGATTTTCGTTTTCGATGTTTGTTAGGGACTATGAAGAGGGAATTTGGACCTACGCTGCTAATTCTAATTGATTTTTGACTAACTCAAAATATGCTCCACGCTGGGCAGTAAGTTCTTTATGGCTTCCAATCTCTTTAATTTCGCCATTTTCTAACATAATAATCTGGTCTGCATTTTTCACGGTACTCAATCTATGGGCAATTACGACTACGGTTCGACCTTTGAAAAACTGATCAAGATTTTCCATGATAACTCTTTCATTATTGGCATCCAAAGCACTGGTTGCTTCATCAAAGAAAATATACTTAGGATTTTTATAAACCGCACGAGCTATAAAAATTCGTTGGCGTTGTCCTCCACTCAATCCTGAACCCGAACGTCCAATTTTTGTAGCAAAACCCAAAGGAAGTTTTTTAAGGTAATCTCCTAAATTAGCTACTCTCACTGCATCCAGAAGGCGATTTTCGTCAATTTTCTGCCCATCAACGGCTATATTTCTGGCAATTGTATCCGAAAAAATATAGCCTTCTTGCATGACAGTTCCACAGTCATTTCGCCAATTTTTTGCAGACAAATCCATTAAATTTGAGCCATTAACAAAAATATCACCTTCGGCAAGTCCATAAAATTTAAGGAGTAGTTTTAAAAGAGTCGTTTTTCCTGAACCACTCGTACCGACGATTGCCGTAACTTTTCCTTCAGGAATTGCCATCGTGAGATTCTTTAAAATCAACTGAGAATGAGGTCCACCGTAACGAAATGACACATTTTTAAGAAATAATCCTCTACTTCTGGTTTGATTCAAATGATTGAGAATCAAAGTATCATCCTCATGGTCTTCTATGTTTACGATATTATCATCCAAAACTTCATTTAATTTTCCGAAAGTATAATCCTCCTCCAATTCTTCATTGGGTTTATTGTGAATTTCTCCAAGACGTTCTAAACTAATTTTTGCATCTTGAATACTGCGGATAAATGTCATTAATTGGCTTAAAGGTCCATTCATTTGTCCGATAATATAAGATATGCTGAGCATCACTCCAAGCGTAATTTTATTGTCAATCACCTGTGTGGCAGCAACATACGAGATTAAAATATTTTTCAATTGGGTAAAAAATGTAGAACCCATTTCCTGATACTGTTCCAAAGCAAGGCTTTTGATATTGATTTTGAACAATTTTGCCTGAATCCTTTCCCAATCCCAACGCCGAGCTTTTTCACAATTATTCAATTTTATTTCCTGCATACCCGTAATCAACTCATAAATACTATCTTGGTTCTCTCGCATTCTTTGAAAACGATTATAATCCAAATCTTTTCTTTGTTTCAAGAAGATTGTTATCCATAAAATTGAGAGAGTACTCCCTACGACGAAAATTCCGAGCAACGTTGTGCTATAAACACCCAATACGATAGAGAAAATGACGAGATTAATTATTGAGAAGAAAGTATTTAAGGTCGTTCCTGTAAGAAAAGTTTCTATACGATGGTGATCCTGAATACGCTGCGTGATGTCTCCTATATTCTTAGTTTCGTAGAAATTGATAGGTAATTTCATCAATTTTACCAAGAAGTTAGAAATAATCGTGACGCTTACCCTTGCACTAATATGCAGTAAAATCCAATTCCGAATCATATCCACAGCGACACCTCCAAAGAAAAGAAGCAACTGAGAAATCAGAATCAAGTGAATAAAACTAACATTGTGGCGGTGAATACCGAAGTCAACCAAACTTTGCGTCAAGAAAGGAAAAATCATACTCAGGATACTCCCGAAAACCATTCCCAAAAAGACCTGAAATAAGTATTTTTTGTACGGAAGCAAATAATTAATCAGGAATTTAAAGCCCGTTTTGTCATCAGGTTTATTCTCTTCTTGCTGATAGAACTCAGGCGTAGGTTCAAGCAACAAGGCAATTCCTTTATTATTGCCATCACTTGCCCAGCATTTCAAAAAGGTAGCTTTATCCACCACTACCAAATCATGCCCAGGGTCTGCGACCACAAATTTATCCTCTTTACTAACCCAAGGCAAAAACGACCAAACGCTTTTACGAATGTCGTATAAAACCACAAAATGCTCCTGATTCCAGTGCAAAATTGCAGGCAGAGGAGCTTCCTCAACCAACTGACGATAGGCAATCTTAACTTTCAGAGATTTTAGTCCAATTTTCTCTGCACCCTCGCTAATACCCTGCAAACTGACACCAGAGCGAGTAATATAGCAATTAGCACGAAGAAAATCCAAGGAAAAATCTTTCCCATAGAAAGTAGAAACCATCCTAAGACAAGTCGGTCCACAATCCATAAAGTCAAGTTGACGAAAGAATTTGTATTTTGAGAGGTTCATTGGATTAAATAGTTAAAACTTGCTCTGGAAAATCTAATTTTATTTTTTCTGTACTCTTTGACATTCTGGCAATTTTAGACTGATAATATTTGTCTAAAAAATAATAAATTACTAACTCATGTTTCCTATTATCTGTCAGAAACAGCCTATTCATAAACATATGAATATAACTTGGCAAGAGTATCTCATGACTTAGTGTTGCAGGATTCTCTATTTGTTTTTCCCGTAAATTTCTATCAATAATTCTTAATGACTCCGAACGTGCATTAAAATAAGCAATAGCGGGTTCTATTTCTTCTGAATCTTGTTTAGGGTCAAGGATTTTTTCGATACTTTCTCTCTCTACACGATACTTATCATTAAGCTGGTGTCTCAATTTATCTCCTCCTCTAAACTCTTGAAAAAAGCCTTCTCTTATATCAGACATTAATTTTAATTTTGAATAAATATCATAGCCAAAATCATCAAGTAGCATATCTAAGCCTCTCAAACCAAACATCCATCTATATTTTTCACCTGCATCACCTTCTATCAGAGACAGTACTCCCGCAATGGCTTTGCTATCTTGAAAAAAAACAGATTCGCTCAACTCCATGGTATTATTACCATATCTTTCTATTTCACGTTGATAAGTATCCGTTTGTATTTTAAAAATGATGCCTTCATTCAAATAATCTTTTATTGTTTCGTGGAGTCTATTTAAAACTATTCCTATGAAATCTGGTCTTTTTGAATTTAAGAATCTTAGTCTCAAATGCTTGTCTGAATCTTCATATCGAATAAAAAACCATTTCTCAATGACTCCTTCTTCGAGTAGTTCATTCGTTAAAGGGAAAATATCTTCACTAAGAATCTTATCTAAAGACTTAACGCCACCGTATAATTTTACATAAAGCCATTCGCTACCTATGTTGAAAGTTCTTTGAATAGGCAATTCGTAATGTTTAGTAATATTTTCAATTACGGGTAGATTAGTTGTAACAGTCTTTGTTTTCTTATAATTAATCGGAATAATTACTTCGTTACAAAACTTTTGTCCCTCATTTTTTATGTAGCAATCTTCTGGATTTGATAAAAATTCATGCAGAATCACATCGGACTGAGCCAATTTTTCAAAGAAAATTCTACGCCCTACGCTTGTTTCAAGATCAACTAATAATTCATTATCTCCTTCAGCAATAAAGCAAGATTGAGGCAAATTTTGCTCTAATACTATTTTTTTGATTGATGAGTCAATAAAGGATTCATTAGTATTTTTAGAAAAACTTAATTGCTTCTTTACGAACCATTTTGCAGGACTAAGAATTATATTTTCAAATTCTACTCTTGGCAAAAATGGCTTATTCTCCATCATTCCCCAATTCCAATAAATATCCATATTGATATTTTGAAACTGTAAATCACATAAGAATTTATAGATAGAAAGTCCTCTTACATAATTATGAGCAGTCGTTAGACGAGGAATTACGTACTTATTCAGTCTTTTAGAGCGTAATCTAATTTTACCATATTTTACACTCACCATCAAATCCTCCAAGTCGATTTGCTTATTTTTTTCTACTGATGAATGTCCCAGATAGGGGATTTCATACTCACGCAAGGTTGGACGCATAAGAATGTTACCTACCCTTGATTCAGGTAAATGCACAACCTCTGCCAAAATAGTATCTTGGTATTCTTCTTGTTCGTGTTGTAAAGACTCTCTCACTTTTTCAGTTAATTCTTTATCCCCATGACAAAAACGAGCCAATAAATTTCCACTCGAAGGACCAGAGAAGGCTTTCATATAAAATTTAAAATCCCCAGAATCCATTGCTTCAATATTTTCAGAAAGTAATGTTCCCAATAAATAAGTACTTGCAGGTACTCCCCAAGTTTCTGATTTATCTTTTTCGGTTACAGAATCAATATCTGCTTGAGATAGGGTTACAGAATTACTTTTTGTGGAAATTGCTTCTTCATATTTTTTCAGCACTAAATCACTGATAGCATTCCATCTAATTTTCTTGTTATCGGTCTCTTTTTTATCAATAATTATGTTATCCACCAAGGGCATATTTGCACCTTTTCCTTTTTGCAATTTGCCATAACCTACGCCTCCTTCACTATCCAAGGCAATCAAAAGTGGTATTTCTTGCTCTTCGTATCGTTCGGAGAATGCCTTTTGAAAGGATTCTAAATTAGCGTGTTCAAATTTTCTGCGAAGTTTCAATAAAGATTGTAATTGTTGAAGAAGTCGTTGAACAACTTTATCACTCAAATTATTCTGAGTGGTTTTAAAGAACAAATCTGTTTGCACTAAATCTTTACTACTGGTTGTCTTGAAATTTTCATCAATCGCAATTTTTATGGCTTTATATCGAAATAAATCATCGCTTTTTTTATCCAATAATTCTTGAATAATACTAAGTTTTTCAACGATACCCTCTGCATCAGGAATAGACTTCAAACGATTCATCAGCACCTTAAAAAACTCATCTCCCGTAACGGTTGGTTCTAATTCGCTCACTAATACTTGGTTACGGATGAGTTTTTCAACAAAAGAAATAGCCGTAGCTTGATTGACGTTTCTATCAATCAATGAATCTGCTAATTCAGATAATAAAACACCACTTTGAGCATCAAGAACTACTTTCTCTAAATATTTAGAAGAATTGATAGAAGTTAAAAAATAACTTCTATGCTTATTTTTTAGACGATGTTGGGCGTAACGATAAGCGTTCCCAACTTTATAGAGACTACTATTGAGGTAATATTTTAGTTGCGATTTTACCTCAGGAAGATTAGTAATGTATTCCGTCAATTCTGCAACATAGTTCATATCAAGCCGAGAATGCTTATGATATTTTTGAAATTCATCGAAGGATATTTCAGTAGATTTTTCAGAAATATTCCCCAGAGTAGAACCCGCAAAAAGCCCGTAAGGCGTACAGCGAGTACACATACGGACGTAGTATTTGTAAAGCGAAGCCGCTAATTTAGAAACTTCTTTTTCATTGATGAGTGTACCATCTTGCCATTTTTGAAACTCTTGGAACAACTCAGGTGATGCCACGTAAATAGCTTCTTGATAAAAAGGCTGACTAAATATTTCCTTCATGCAGATTTCCAACGATTTTTCTTTTAAATCTTTGTTCAATGACAAAAGATTTTCAACAGAAACCACTGGCATTCTGAGCAGATAGAAATCATTGTATGAAAGAAAAGTATTCATCAGCTTCAATATTTTTATTTGTCGATAGAAAGTACTATTTTTATCTAAATTTAAAAGTGAACTTAAAATGGTCAGCCTCGTTGGGGCTGACTATTTTGTTTTATGCTTATTCGACATTTCTGTTCTCGGTTTTACCATTACAAGATATGAAAATACAAGTACCTTGTCCTCCTTCAATTATATCTGCTTGGTCTTCATTAATTTCAGCAATAGTTTCAGGTTCAATTTCTATTGGATTTATTTTTTTTGTTTTCATGACTTTAATTTACTTTTAAATTGAAGTGAAATATTGGATAGAATTCTTATTCCGCTTTAGTCCAAGTATTGCAAGAGTTCACAGTACAAGAAGAACACTTAGTACCGTCTCCACCTTGAATTTCATCTGATTGTTCTTCACTAAGTTGAGCCATTATCTCTGGTTCAATTTCTATGGGGTTTACTTTTTTCGTTTTCATGATAATTAAAGTTTCAAAGTGAACTTAAAATAGTCCGTCTCGTTGGGGCTGACTATTTTGCTTTAATCTGGTTTGTTGCATGAGTGGAATGCACATGAAGTACCTCCTCCTTCCACTTCTTCAGCTTGAGTTTCGCTTATTTCAGCAATAGTTTCAACTTCTATTTCTGTTTCTTTCTGCTTTTTTTGAGTTTTCATAATAGTTATTTTTAAAATATTAATATTTAAAATGAACTTGAAATAATCAGTCTCATTGGGGCTTTTGATTTCGTTCTATTGTGTCCTTATCAGGACAAGACAACATTCGACAGGACGTACCTCCTCCTTGGATTTCTTCTGATTGTACCTCGCTTATTTCGGCAACAGTTTCAGGTTCTATTTCGATGGGATTTATTAATTTTGATTTCATAATAATTTAGTTTTAAACATGAACTCTAAATAGTTAATCTCGTCAGAGCTTAATTATCTTGTTTCTCAACATCTTTGGGCTTACAAGTATGTATTCTACAAGATAATCCTCTTCCTCCTTGGATTTCTTCTGATTGATTCTCGCTTATTTCAGCGATAGTTTCGGGTTCTACCTCTATAATAAAGTTTACTTTTTTTGTTTTCATGGCAAATGATGGTTTTATGTTAAAAATTATCAGGAGTTTTTAGTCTCCTGATAATTGCTTTCTGATCTAATAGCTTATTCTGCTTCTGCCTCAGCTGCGGCAGTTTTATTACAAGATCCATCACGACAAGAAAGTCCTAAACCACCTTGTACTTCTTCAGCTTGTTCATCTGTGAGATTGCTGATTGTTTCTGGATCTAAGTCCAAAGCATTAAAATTTACCTTTTTCATGTTTTTTAAAATTTAAAAGTGAATGTATTAATCTTATTAAATTATTCAATAAGACAGTTTAAAATTAGTCCTCAACTTCAGCCGCAGCTTTAGTCTTGACATTACAAGAATTATCTCTACAAGAAAGTCCTAAACCACCCTGTATTTCTTCTGCTTGCTCTTCAGTTAAATTGCTAATTGTTTCTGGATCTAAATCCAAAGCACTAAAATTTACCTTTTTCATGTCTTTTTAAAATTTAAAAGTGAATGTATTAATCCCATTAAATTGTTAAATAGGACTCTTTAAAATTAAGCTCCAACTTCAGCTGCGGCTGCTTTATTACAAGAGTTATCTCTACAAGATAGTCCTCCACCTTGTATTTCTTCCGCTTGCTCGTCGGTTAGATTACTAATTGTTTCTGGATCTAAATCCAAAGCACTAAAATTTACCTTTTTCATGTTTTTAAAATTTAAAAATGAACTCTTACTACCTAAGACCTTCTTAAATAGCATATCTAAAAAAATAAGGATATGCCTAAATATGACGTCTCTATTCAAAACATACCATTACTGTTTTATTCAAACATTATACTACAAACATTTTCTTTAAGAGTACGCTTTGATTGAAGCGTTAATAGAATGTAGTCATTGATTTTTTGTTTATTTTTTTCATTAATATTATTGGTCGTTTTCAACAAGCTAATAATTTGTGATAATAAATAAAGTTTAAGTATGTCAAAAGTATAGTCAAACGATTCTTGGCAAAATTCTATCGTGTTTAAAATAAACTCTTTATACATATTTTTGTCATATAGTTTTTGTAGGTATAACCAATTATGAAGCATTGCTAAATTATTATTGGTAACATCAAATTCTGGAATTTTGGAAAAAAGATTGTTATAGAAAAAAGACCTTCCGTAAGTTGTATCATTATATTTTTCAATAGCAAATTCAACAGAACTCAAAAAGCTTTTATCAAAATGTCTCTGCCTTAAATATTTAATAAAGTCTAATGATTCATGATTCCATATCCCATCTGGTAATAAAGAAGTATCACCGTTGATTGTGTACAATAAATCCCCTAATGAGTATTTTGTTGCTTCCTCAACTTCTCCTAATTCATATAATAACTTTATTACATTATAAATATGACCTATACGCCTGTAATGTAATGTTGTAGCTCCCTTCATTTCCAACAACTCCGTCTTTTTTATTTCATCAAAAGTAAAATTTAGAGCCACCAAAAAATTTTCTTTACGATAATAATAATATGCCATTCCTGACAAATAGTATAATTGAGCATAGGATTGAGCATTTTCTGACAGATCTGGAATCTTAGATTTAACTTCTTGAAAAGCTAAAAATGTATCTTCAAGAGGAGCTCCCGACTTACATGCCTGAACTGCCTCTTGGGCTTTATTTATAAGTCTCAGTGCTTTTTTATGTTCACTTTCACCAAAAAAGTCTTTTAACAAATCAAACTCTTTAATAGAAAGTAATGCCTCTGTATCATAAAACATGCTTTTAGGTTCACTCGCAGGAAAAGAATCAATCGCCTCGACAAAAGCTTTTAATTCTTTATGTAATTCTAAATTTTCCATAACTAAACATGTTCAAAAGTATGAGTGAAAATTTCTGATACTAATTCCAAAGATTCAAAACGCTGGGCGGAGGTTTCACCAATGTCCATAATTATCAACTCGTCAATACCTCCGTAGTTTTCTATCAATTGCATAGTTTTATCATAAAACCCATTGGGTTCGGCAATAACACAAACCGAAGGCTCTCCTTTATAATTATTCAAAGTGCTGTTTATCAGTATATTATTCTCAGAACAAAGTCCATGAATTGCGATACTGAACGTAGGTTTATGTCCGCACAAATTTTGAAATTTTTCCTTGTACTCTACTACTAATTCCTTGTCTAATGTTAAATCTGCCCCTGTATGAAAAAGTGATCTACAAAAATTAGCTTTCAAATCTAAAGCTCTATGAATACCCTTGGCGGAAGTACTTAGTGTCCAAATTTCGGGTAATTTTCCTTTGAATGGAGGTAGTACTAAACCATCATCTGGGTTGTATAATTCATCTTCATTTCGGAGAATTTCTACTAATTCCTTCGCTTTGCTGTCAAAGGTTCTCATAACTTCTTTAAAATTGGTTAAGCCTCCTGTTCTCTGGCAAACACCATCTTGAATTGCTCCATTGGCAATCCCCAAATCAATTCTTCTTGGAAAAAGATTTCCTAATAACTTATAATCACAAGCCACACTATATGGGCTATATAAGCCTAATAACACGCCCGCTGTACCAATTTTTATCTTATTTGTGGCAGATGCTAAAATGGGCACCATCGGTGTTGGTGAATTCCAGGGTCTTGTCTTACTGGGATAATGATGTTCGGCTAACCAAAAGCGATGAAAACCTAACTCATCCGCTTTTTGGGCGTATTCAATCACATCATTGACAATCTGTAAGCTATTCATGCCACTTCTTAATCCAAATTCTAATAAACCAATTTTGAAATTTTCCATAGCATTCTCATAATTTATTGTAAAAGGAATAATCTATTCCAAAGAGTTTTAGTATAAGTCTGTGAACCCATTAAAACAAGCCCCAAGCCTTCTATTCCGCCTAAAAGCCCTCCATTATTCTCTAACTCCCAATCAAATTTTTCTAAATAATCCATCGTTTGACTAAGCCAATACTGAGAAACTTCTTGATAAAGAGTATCTCCCGAAATCTGTTCCAAAGCATCATACATTTGAGTTAGCCCTGACGTTCCATGACAAAAAAATGGGTTATCCAAATAAGCTCCTTTTTCCTGAATTCTTTTTAAGGTTGTCCGTGAGATATTTTTAGCTATCCTTGTCAAATCATTTCTTTTAAGGATTATCCCTGCTTGATAAAATATAGTTGCTTGATTCAAATCACCGTAACACCAACCTAAAAATGAACCGTAGTTTGCTTTATTTTTAGGTTCAATCGTCATTGGGAAGTGCGAAAATTGTTTGGTTTCAAAATCTATTTCTTGATATTTACTCAATGTGAATTCAATAAATCCATTAATGATTTTCTGAACTTCATTATTCGCAATTCCTGTTTGATAAACCTTTAACAATACCATTACCATTCCTGACAATCCATGAGCAAACCCGAAATTCAAACTATCAGGAGTATCATTCATTTTGTTGATATAAGTATTCTTAAAATACATTCCATTAGATTGACAGACACTTCCTTCCATGATTAAATCTATCATTTCAGTAATATAAAAAGAAGCATTTTCATTTTTTTGTACTCTAAAACTGAAATAATATAGGCTTCCTAAAGCTCCGTGCAGATAATCAAGATTGCCTTCCTTAATCTGTTGACAGGCTTTTTTAAAGATAATTTCATCAAATTGGATAAAGGTTTTGTTCATTTCCAAATCCATAAAATCATCATCTTCCAAAAGCGTATTGATAAAACATAGACCCGTTAACCCCGATGATAGTGACGATGTAAAACTGATTCTCCCTTTTTTTTCTCTAATATTTTCTAAAACTTGCCCTAAAATATTCGAGGCTAAATCTGCAAAATAAAGATTATCAGAAGTACGATAACGATACATGAAATACAAGACTCGTCCTAAATTTCCAGAGAATAAGGTATCGTTTTGATATTCTCTTTTCTCTAAAATATTATCAATTTTTTGGAGATAATCATAAATCTCTGATTCATAAGTTATCTCAGTTTCATCGCAAACCAATGAGTTCATAAATTGGTGGTAATTTTTTGTTTAGAAAACACATTATTGCTATTCCAATACCTGCAATACCTTCGCCAAAGGCAATATTAGTAGCTGAATCATACTGGTTATATTGAGCTTGATAACCAATTGTCTGGTTATTATGAGTTCTAAAATTAGGTATTTTTTCATACCAAAAGTTAGCGTAAGCCTCAAAAATTGTGTTCCTGTCAAGTTTAGCAATTCTATCAAAAATGTTTGCTACGCCCACTGCCCCATACATAATGCTTGCATCATTTATACTTGCCGAAACAGAATCTGTAATTTGTCCCAAATGATGTAAATCATTTAAAATTTCTTGACGTAATTCCTCATCTTTTAACACTTGTGAGGCTCTCAGAAGAGCATACGAAGTACCCAAATCTCCATAGCAAAAACTTAATTGAATTCCTCCTAATTGTTCACCTATAATATTGGGATAAAATGCTTTATGAGTATCTTTTCCTTTAATATTTTGTAAAAACAGGCACGCTTTTCTAATTAAATCTTCACATAGCTGAGGTTCTATTTCTTTTTGATGTACACCGCAAAGAAAGTTGATAATCATGGCTGAACCGTGCGAAATACCTGTATAAACTCTATCGTCATTGAAAATAGGAGATTGCCAAAAGTATCCTCCTGAATAATCCACCAATTTCAATTTATCAATCGCAAAGACTAATTCTCTAAGGCATTTTTCTACTAAATCATTTTCTGTATTCCTGCTCAAATAATAGTTTCCCGCTATCAACGCTCCAGCATATACGTCAAAATTTCTTTGAGTAATTTTTTTCTTCATGTACTCGTATAAATGCTTATCTATACTTTCCAAAAATTGCTCTGTATCAGCCGAGTACCAGTTATTTTTCTTAGCGAACTCTAAAAATATTCCCAATTCAGAAAGCTCTAAGAAATAGTTATGTCCTTTATATAATTTAGGGGACATTTCCTCAAAACATTCACTTAATATATCTCCTGCAATCATTAAATGTTTTTCATCTTTTTGATAATCAGAGAGATAACAATAAAAAAGAGCGATACTTAGTTTTCCAGATTTTAATCCAAAAGTTGGAATTTGAGTTTTTAATTCTTGAAGTATATCTGCTATTAAACCGATTTGCTCTTCAAAAATTACTCGGGTTTGGGTCTTGTGTTCCATAATTTTAAAATTTCAAACGACCTGCTTCTCCATCATTCTTTTTGTCCATTTCATCAACTCTCTTTACGGTTTTCTTACCAAATTTATAAGTAAAATTTACACTAATCCTTCTGGTATCACTCCTATTATAACCATAAGTTTTGATAGTACTATAATCAATCCCGATGTAATAAGGTTGGGTTAAAAATATATCTTTCAAACCTAATTGAATTGTTGCTTTTTTGTTAGCAAAAGATTTCTTCAAACCTAAATCAACTGAGCCTGTAGCAGAGATATTATACAACCCATCTGTTTCAGGTGCTTGATAATACGCTATTAATTCTGCTGATATTCCTTTGCCAATCGTAAAAGTATTGATTGTATTTATATTTGCTGTAAACCAATTAGCCTTATAGTCACTGCCTAAATAATTTCTCAATAACAAGGTGCTATGAATTCCTAATATATTATTGTTTGATTGCCACCAAGAAGTAATTTTGATGGGTAAAGTAATATTTAAAGATGTAGATTTTCTATTGTCAAAATTAATATATGTAGTGGTATAGGTTCTTGCTTCATAATCTACAAAAGCAAACTCAGTAATAGGGGTATTAATCTGAGTATGATTCAAAGAAATTACCCAGCTCTTCAAAGTTCCTGATAATTCAAATACATTTGAGTATTGAGGTCTTAATCTTGAGTTTCCTTTATTAGCTGTGTATTTATCATAAACAACCGTGAAAGGAATCATGTCTTCGTAGGCTGGTCTATCAATCTTTCGACTATACGATAGATTAAGTGAATAATCGTCCGAAAACTTTTTTTCTAATGAAAAACTTGGAAAGAAATTAAGATAAGTAGTATCCACAAAACTTTTCAGATTAATATTACTCTGCTCTGTTCTCAGTCCAATTTGAGTTTTTATACTCCCAAATTCTTTTGAATAACTAATATATCCAGCAAACACTTTTTCTAAATAATTGGTCTGATTATTACCAACATCTTTCCAAGCGTTTTCTACAAATAACTCTTGCCTGTTTCTGTTATCAGATTTTGTGTCGGATAACCTCACACCCAATTCAATTTTTGCAGTTTTACTAAATGGATGGCTATAATCTGCTTGTGCCGTAAAAACCTGAATAGAACTTGGCGTAAAGTTTCTGAACTGGTAAAGCGAACCAATCGCTTTACGTTCTGGAGTGTATGTTTGAGAAGTGAAATTTTGTCGTCCATCTCCATAATAATCAATATAGGATGTTGTTACTGAAATCTCCCTTCCTGCTGAATCCAAAATACCTTTATAAGCCGCACTGTAACTCATCAAGCGAATATCTCCCGTGGGCGTTCCTTTTGAAATTAAAGAAGAATCTACAATCGTATTTTTTCTCTGGAAACTCATGTCTCCATCAATACGATTATCATATTTATAGAAACTTCCTTCTGCTAACAAATCTAAAGTGTGATTTTTACTAATATTATAGTCCAAACCTAATTTCATAGCATTTAAACCTCCTGTACTAAATGAATTATTTTGGGATTTACGTTGCTCCCCTAACGTTGACTGACGGTAATCTGTTAAATCTGATTCTTCCCTGAATCTTTCTGAATATCGATAGTCATAGCCTCCATAAAGGTTAACATTTTCTTTTCTGTAGTTAAAATCTATACCTGTATTTACTCTACCATGCCTTCCCTGCGAAGCCCCTAATCTATAATTTCCGTTGAATCCTTGAGTTAAACCTTTGCGAGTAATAATATTCAAAATACCTCCCGAAGCTTGAGCATCATATTTTGCCGAGGGGTTTGTTATGAGTTCTACCTTAATAATATTATCCCCTTGAAGATTATCCAACAACGTTGAAGCCACTTCTTTTGAAATAATTTTACCATCAACCATAATCATCACATTACTTTTACCTCTCAAGGATAATCCTCCTCCTGCATCTGCTCTAATACCTGGAAGGCTTTTTAAAACTTCTAAGCCAGTATTTCCAGTGCTAAGAACACTATTTTCAACATTGATAATTATTCTATCACCTAACTGTTCAATCAAAGGTTTCTGAGCCTTTACTACAACTTCGGCCAATACTTTCGAGTCTTCTTGAAGCATGAAGTCAGGCATTGTTTGTTCTAAACTTGCCTCAGAAACCTGAAATTCATCAGTATATTTCTTTTTAAAACCAGTATGTGTAATAGCCAATTTATATTTTCCAAATGGAATTTTTTCAAAAGAATAAACCCCATTTTCATCAGCAACTCTTCCTTTAATAATAGAAGAATCTTTCGCTGAAAGTAAAGCTATGGTTGCAAAAGAAGCAGGAACATCTACTTTCTCTAATGCTTTCCCTTGTATCTTTCCTTGTGCGTTTACTTTTCCACAAAAAAAGGCTAATATTAGCAGTATGTATAATGTTCTTTTCATTGTATTTACATTTTTGTATTTACTAAAACTTCAACTTTCGAACTAACATAAGTCAACAACTTCTCCAAATCCCTACAATAAATAGAAGGGTTATTAAAACCTCTGTTTTTACTATACCTATGCGTGATGAATCCTCCACGGCATACTTCTACCACCAGACAATTTTTACATTGCCCACACAATTTCTGATGACTTTCAATACAGTTTTTGATGAGTGGTTGTTGGAAGGAATCTTCTAATGTGTGTGTTCTGATATTAAGGTTTGTTTTTGTAAAACCTTCTCCACAGGCTTTCAGGCTATCTTGAGGTTCTATGTCTCCGTTGGTTTCAATAATCAGAAAGAGGTTTTTGCTCCCTCCAAATGTTTCATATTCTCCACCGCCACCCAAAATCAAATTCAGTATTTGATTAAAAAGTATAATTTGGGGTTTGTCTTTATCTAAATCATCAAACCAAATATCAAATAACTCTATTAGCCAATCGGCATAATCTGTACGCTCTGGTTTGAAATTCTTAGGCAAATTATCATGCGTACCATCTGGCAATAGAAAATTTATATGCCTAACTCTTAACTTTTTATAATGAGCATATAATTCAGTTGGATTACTTTCAAGGTTAATAACCGAAAGAATACCTGGTAAATATTTTAAATGCTTGGATGATTGGGCATTAACTAAACCTTCCAAAGTAGCATTTAAAGAACTTCTCTGCTGATGGTCTAAACGATGACGATTATCTTGTTCGGTCAATCCATCAAGACTAATTCCTATTCTGATGCCTAATTCTCCTAAAATTTTACACCAAACCGAGCTTAGTAATACTCCATTAGTTTGAACAACATAATCTATTTTTGTAAAAGAAGGGAGTATTTGCTTCGCTTTTCTGACAAAACTTTGATAGAAATCAGGTTCTACCAACAATGGTTCTCCACCATGAAAGATAAACTGAAACGAAGTACTCCCACTTTGAATTAAATAGATTTTAACTTTAGTCAATAGATTTTCAACAATTTCTTGACTCATGAATTTGGGTTGAGATTTATAAGTTTTATCTCCCAAATTATACATATAACAATACTCGCAATTCAGATTACAACGGCTGGCTACTTTCAAAACTAATCCTTTGATTGTTACCTTAGTTTTCATCAGAATATATCATTGGGGTCTTGAAAAATTGAATTTATCTTCGTTGAAGTTGCATCTTTTACCCAAGAACTATTAGCATTCATATCTTCTTTTTTTCCGCCCAATACCTCCGAAGCATCAATTCTACCTTCATGCTCATCTAATTGATTGAGAGCTTTATTCCTTGATTTTTTATCACTGCGTGCGATAGTAAAAAATTTCTTGAACATAATACAGACCTGTTAAAACTATGATTTCTTTCTAAATATTCAGTAATACCGATGGGAAAAACCACTTTGATTTTTGGGTTGATTCTTCTTCATATATTGGAGTGTAATCTTTATCTCCTCCTCTAAACTCATTGGCAGACTCATCACTTATCATTTCTATTTCTGAATCCAAAAATCTTTTTGATTCAGATTGATTAGACAGCTTTTCAAAAAAAGTTCCTAATGTCTTTTGCATAACCTTTATTATTTATTACGTATCAAAGTTGTGAAATTTAAAGCTATCATTTTTACTTTTTCGACAAACCTCATCATTTCTTCGACCAAATTATTGAGATAAATTACTAATACCATTATTCTGTTCACTTTTAGAAATTTTATTCTCAGATTTTGATTCTTTGACCTTCTCTATTGTTTCTAAAAAAGTTTCGTAACGAATAGGCTTTTGCAACCATTCAAAATGTTGAGTCTGGTATTCCTTTAAAAACGACTGAGGGTAAGCACTTGTGATAATATATCTGAGGGATTTCGACTTTAGCTTGTCTATCAAATCCAGTCCTGTGTGCTGTCTCATTTGTAAATCAAGGAACACCATATCAACTTCACAATTAATTAGGTCTAAAAATTCAATGGCTTTTCGTGCATTGTCATAACTACCAAGTAATTCTACTTCATCCGTATTTTGAATAAAATATTCTAACAAGCTACGAGCTAATGGCTCATCATCTACTATAATACAGGTTAGTGCCATTTGTTTTTTTATAAAGATATTGACCCTGAATTATCATATACAAAAAACATAATAATTATTAAGTATGTCATATCATAAGCTAATTGGACACGTTTTTGCAGTGACAGTATAAAAATTCAGGTCATCCAAAAACATATCTAATGAAAAGTTAACAATACACTCTTTTCTCAATTTCAGTTTAGTATCAGATTGATTTTTCATGTCAGTAAAGTTTAAATGTTTGTGTTTGTTTTATGAATCAAATTTCCACAAAAAAAGAATGCCCATTTGTGATTTTCGACAAAGTGTACATTCTTTTCTACCTAATGGCATTATTTTTCAACTATCATAATACTACCATCAATTCCACTGTAAAATAATGAGGGTCATTTTTAACTTTAAGGCGATAAGCATCAGGATACAAAAGGTCAAGTCTCTTCTTTGTATTTTCTAAACCAATTCCTCCTTGTTTAATGATTGAGTCCTTACCTACTAATTTAGGTTTAGTATTTATTATTTTAAAAATCAAGACATCAGTTTCATTGATTTGCCCCTCAATCTTAATTACTAAATCAATTTTTGAAGGTATTGTGCTGTCTCCAACTCCATGCTTAAAAGCATTTTCTATAAAAGATATTAAAATCAAAGGAGCTATCTGAAGATTCCTTGTACTGCCTTCTATCTCAAAGCTAATATTTACTTGATCTCCTGCTCTTAATTTTTCTAAATCTAAGTAATCTCTGATAAAACGAACTTCTTTTTTTAGTGGGACTCGGTCTCCCGTCGAATCATACAATGTATAATTTAATAATTCAGCCAATGCTACTACGGAATCAGCAGCTTTATCATCTTTATTGGTAATTTGGCTGTAAATATTGTTGAGAGTATTGAGCAGAAAATGAGGATTTAATTGAGATCTCAGAAAATCAAGTTCAATCTTCGTCTTTTCACGATCAGACCTTATTAATTTTTGACTGTAAACCGCCATAATGCGACTAAGTTTCATAAAAAAAGCGGGGGTCGTTTCCAATAGTGTATTTGCTAAACTTCTGAATATTTCAGGATAATTAAAAACTCCAGAAAAACCTCTTTTGACAAATTTATTAGCATATAGTAAAAACGGACTATCACCACCTGTAGGGAAAATATCAAAACCAATAAGTAATCTCAATGATAAATATGCCTGAAACCAATATAGAAAGTAAAAACAAGCAGTATAGATGATAGATTTCCATATTTTATTAAAACTAAATACATTTGGTAAAATAAGGTATATAAAAAAATAATATACCAGCATAGTGGATACAATAGTGTTGAAACTTACCCATAATCTATAAGTAAATGATACGCCTCCAATCACAGCAACAATCCAGACTACACTCAAAATCATCCAAAAAAGTCCGTGTATCCCTATTCTTCTTTTAAGAGATACTTTTTCGAGTGGGTAAATCCTTATAATGAATGCTACAATTTTTTCCATTCAAATATTAATTGACAGGTTTCATCTTACTAAGAAAGAACTCTTTGTATTGAGCCCCCATCGGGATTTGAGAACCATTTTTCAACTCAACCAAGCTATTAGCACTATCAATTGCTCGGATTTGATCTAATCTCAAAATAAAAGATTTGTGAATTCTTATAAATTTACTTTTCGGCAGAATAACTTCTTCTAATTTCTTGATAGTTAAATGGGTAACAATAGTTCTATCTTTAGCAATAATTTTTACATAATCTTTCATACCTTCTATAGCAATAATCTCGTCATAGTCAATTCTAATAACTTTACCACTTTCTTTTACATAAATACTCGAAACGGAATACTCGTCTTCATCATCGTCACTCACTGTTACTCTGATGGCAGCATCAACATTATCCATCATATCATGAACTTTATTTATTGCTTTCATGAATCGGTCAAATGTTGTTGGTTTAATCAAGAAGTCAACTACATCTAAATCAAATCCATCTAAAGCAAAATTTGCATGAGCAGAAATCATGATGATATAGGGCTTTTTACGTAGATTTTTAATCATGTCGATACCTGATAAACGGGGCATTGTTATATCAGTTATCATCAAATCAACTTCATTTTCTGATAAAAAACTATATGCATCCAAGGCGTTTTCAAACACCTCTAAAACTTGAATATTAGGAATTCTATTGGTATATGAAATGAGAAGGTCTCGAGCGGGGGCTTCATCTTCTACAAGAATACATTTGATTTTCATGGAAGTTATTTTAGGTAATTTTCATTTACATCAAAGATATAAATAATCCATGAAAAGTATCTAACAATTTTCCAAAATGATAAACATATCCTTCTTCCTTAATTTTGTTTGGTTATCAATATTTCAACTATCTTGTTTATTATTATTCTGCAATAATATTAACAGTTTAATTCATTAGTAACCCACAAAAAATACCTCTTACTGGATAACGATGAAAATAAATGAAGAAAAGATGTAATTTTATTTTTAATTATCCGTAAAATCAATAATTTTGCCAAAAGGTGAAAATTAATTTTGCGTGCAGGATTATTAATTCTCCACTTTTGCTTTATTAACAAATTCCAAAAACAAACTCAATATGAAAAAAATGCTCAAAGCAGTGGCTTTTTTAGCCGTGTCTTACATCGCCGTATCTTGTGCAGATGTGTCTGTAAATGATTCAGAACCAGCACTCAATTCTTTGAACAAAGGTGCAAAAACTTCTGGTGAAGGTCGTGGTTGTGCTTCTATGGATGTCTTGGCTCAGAAAATGAAAGAGGACCCTTCTCTTGAAAAGAAAATGAAAGAAATTGAAGACCATTGTGAAAAATTCATCAAAAATAATAAAAATGGTAGAGTCGGTGCAACGGGTACACTTGTGATTCCTGTAGTGGTTAATGTTTTGTATAACACGGCTGCTCAGAATATTAGTCAGGCTCAAATTCAGTCTCAGATTGACATTCTCAATAAAGATTTTAGTGGTTCAAATGCAGACAAAAACTTAGTTCCAAGTGCGTTTACTTCAAGATTCGCAAATATGGAACTCCAATTTACTTTGTCTTCTGTAGTTCGTAAGCAAACTACTAAAACTTCTTGGGGAACAAATGACGCTATGAAAAGCACTGCAACTGGTGGTTTGAATCCTACTACTCCAACTACAAAACTTAACTTCTGGATTTGTAATATTGGTGGTGGAATTTTGGGTTATGCCCAATTCCCAGGCGGAAGTTCTGCTACGGATGGTGTTGTTATCTCTCCTCAGTACTTTGGTTCAACTGGTTCAGTTGTTGCTCCATTTAATAAAGGTAGAACTGCAACGCACGAGGTTGGTCACTGGTTGAATCTTCGTCATATTTGGGGAGATGCCAACTGTGGAAATGATTTTGTTACAGATACTCCAACCCAACAAACTTCAAACTTTGGTTGTCCGTCTTTCCCTCGTGTAACTTGTAGCAATGGACCTAATGGTGATATGTTCATGAACTACATGGATTATGTAGATGATGCTTGTATGTATATGTTCTCGGCTGGACAGAAAACTCGTTCGAGAGCAATCTTCGCATTGGGCGGTACGAGAGCCAGTTTCAATCCGTAGAAATGCTAATTTTTTCGTTAAAATCTGAATTTCATTCAACATTTAAACGAAACTTGCTTTTACTGAAAAAAAATGATTAAATTTAAGCCTTTCCTTTGCACGCAGGAGAGGCTTTTTTTATGCACAAACTTATCATTTTCTTATTTCTTTTCGGAACTAATACTTCCCAAAAAGAAACTGTTAATTCTGTTGAATTGTCATACCAGACAAGAGGTACACAGAAAAACCTTCTCATAACACCCGACAGAACAGTGGTGATTATTAATGGAGAGGAAGTTCAGAGTACAAAGACTACATCCGCCCAATGGAAAAAAGTTGCATTTGCTCTCAGCAAAGTAAATCTTATTGGGCTTTCAGCCTTGAAACGCCCTACCAATAAATCTGCCCATGACGGAGCATTTATTACAAAAGTAAAAGTTGCAACTTTCGTAAAAGAGTATGAGTCTTCCACTTTTGACCATACTGCCCCTCCCGTCCAGTTAGTCGAATTAATCAAAACGATGAAATCAACTTTAGCCAATGGAGATTATAAGGCTGAGTTTTAAAATAACTTTATCAGAAAGCAAAAGGATTCAGTGAAAACTGAGTCCTTTTTTTATGTAAAAATGACCGTAAAATAAGAATTTGATTTTTTTGTAGGAGAACATCTACAAAAACTATACATTTGGACAAACAAAGAATAAACCCATATTACGAAGAAATTTCAAAGCAACGCATCCTCACTCCTGTATTCTCCTCCTCTGATAACTTCAACAACCTCCACTAAATTAAGGATTTATCAACCTGTAATTTTCAAATTTTAACTCCTTTATTTACTATGAGTGACCAAGCAGAAGTACCATTGCACCGCCAATGCGGAGCGATGGAAGCACATCACAGAATGTTAGAATCTGACCCATCTTTTCGGAAAAACCAAGAAGACCTTGAAGGGCAAGTTAGTAGGCGTATGTCTATGCGATTGGCAGACATGGGCGAAGTACGTGTAACACCATACGTCATAAATGTGGTGGTTCACGTTGTCCATAATATACCTGAGCAGAATATTTCGATGTCTCAAATCAAGAGTCAGATTGCAGTTCTGAATAGAGATTTTAGGGCATTAAATCCTGATAAATCTAAAGTTCCTCCAGTTTGGAAAGGGTTAACGACGAATGCTAATATCATTTTTCAATTAGCAACTAAAGACCCACAAGGAAACCCAACCAATGGAGTTACTCGCACAAAAACGACTAATGCTTTGGGTTTTGGAGCAGATGATTCAGTAAAAAGTAACGCAACTGGCGGTAAAAGTCCATGGAATCCAAATAAGTATCTCAATCTTTGGGTTTGTAAAATGACTGGAGGATTATTGGGCTATGCACAGTTTCCTGGTGGTTCAGTTTCGACTGATGGTATTGTAATAAATTACAAGGCATTTGGAACAAATGGAACCGCAGCAGCACCTTTCAATTTGGGAAGAACAGCCACCCACGAAGTTGGACATTTCTTGAATCTTAGACATATTTGGGGGGATACTCCCGATTGCAGTGGCTCAGATTTAGTAGATGATACGCCAAATGCACAAGGTCCTAATTTCGGAAAGCCAGTTTTCCCGAAAGTAACCTGCAATAATGCCCCCAACGGAGATATGTTCATGAATTATATGGACTATGTAGATGATGATGCTATGTTTATGTTCACGGCACAACAAGTAGAACGGATGCACACAACTTTGGACACTACAAGAGCATCTCTTGTAAGCTGATTTTAAACTTCAACCCTATAAGATTTCAAAAAATCTTATAGGGTTTTTGAAATAAAAATTATCTGAAAATCAAAAACTTATTAATCACAAAATGAATGCTAAAATGAAAGAAACCCTCTGTAAGAATTGGATTCATTCTTTTGAGGAAGATACAGAAACTGAAAAGGTTTTCAGGACAGAAGATTTTGATTTCCCAATGTCCCGACAGCCCAGAGAACATATCCTAATAAATTCTGATGGAAAAATAACGCTTGCCGATACTTTTGAAAGTGACAAACCAGAAGGAAAATCCAGCCGTTGGGATTTTGAAGATGAGAATATTTTAAAACTTTATGATGAAAAAGATAAGCAGATAAATGAATTTGAGATTTTGGCTTTGGGAAAGGGTCTTTTGAAATTGAAGAAGTAAGACTTATTTCTTCAATTTCAAAAATTATTTTGTAAAACATATCATCTGACAAACTCTCTCAAATAACCTTTCTCCTTTATTTTGAACCCTTTTTCAGTAAACTCTACCGTAGCACAATCAAAATTAGGGTCATGATCAAAAAAGATAAGCCACTCATTATTAGATATTTGCGTAAGCAATTCAGTCTTTTCTTTCATAGTCTGAAGCGGTCGTACATCATAACCCATCACATAAGGTACAGACACATGACCAGCAGAAGGAACTGTATCTGCCATAAAAATAATTTCTTGATTTCCCAGAGAAATTTTAGGCATCAACATTTTTTCAGTATGACCATCAGCAGTCAAAAATTCTATATTCTGAAATGGATTCTGAGCAACTTTATCAATAAAGAATAATTGATTAGCTTCTTGAATCGGCAAAATATTTTCCTTAAAAAAGGTAGCTTTTTCTCGTGGGTTTGGATTAATGGCAAGCTCAAAATGCTCGGAATGAGTCCAATATTTTGCATTCGGAAAAGTCATTTCAAATTTAGTTCTATCAGCATTCCACTGCACTGCACCACCACAATGGTCAAAATGTAAGTGACTCAAAATTACATCAGTAACATCATTTTCTGAGAACCCAGCCTTTCTGATAGAAGTAACCAAATCGCCTTCACCATGTCTAAAATAATAAGATTGCCACTTAGCATCTTGCTTATTTCCCATGCCTGTATCAATCAAAATCAATTGCTTCCCATTTTCAATCAAGAGGCAACGCATTGCCCATGAACAAAGATTGTTTTCATCTGAGGGATTCAATTTATTCCAAATCGTTTTCGGCACAACACCAAACATTGCTCCACCATCTAATTTAAAGTAGCCAGCATCAATTGAATATAGATTCATCTGTATTATTTTTATCTAAAGTTTATGAAATGAAGGTATGAATCTTAAACAAGAAAACAAACAATCATATATGAAAATTGGATTAGTTTTATCGGGAGGAGGCGTTAGAGGAATCGCACATTTAGGGGTTTTAAAATCGCTACAAGAACAAGGCATCGAAATATCAATGATTTCGGGTTGTAGTGCAGGTTCAATTGTTGGAGCTATGTTCGGAGCGGGCTATTCGCCAGAACATATTTTAGAAATAGTAGTTTCAACAACAACTCTCAGAGCTATGCGACCCGCTTTTAGCAGATTGGCATTATTAAAATTAGATAAAATAGAAAATGCTTATCTGAAATACATTCCTCACAATTCCTTTGAAAAGTTAAAAATACCCTTGATTGTAAATGCAACAGACATTGAAAATGGAGAAAATATCTTCTTCGATAAAGGAGAATTACTCAAACCAGTGCTGGCATCTTGCTGTGTCCCAGGTCTTTTTGAGCCTATTAAATTTCAAGAAAAAACCTTTGTAGATGGCGGTGTACTGAATAATATGCCTGTTGAACCACTTGAAGGTAAGTGTGATTTTATCTTGGGAAGTCATTGTAATCCTATCGGAAAATTGGCACATAATTCAATGCCGTCCATCCTTCAAAAGAGTTTATTTTTAGCAATAAATAATAATTCTCGGCATAGATTGAATAAATGTAATTATGTGATTGAACCTCCTGCTCTAAGTAGAATTGACCCTTTCAACGTAAGAAAAGCCCAAGAAATTTTCAAAATAGGGTATGAATTTACACAACAAATTGATATGCAAAAAATCATAAATTCATTCTAAATTTACGAAAAACCAACAAATACAATCTTGGTAAAGTGCAATTTTTATTATTTGAAAATTTGAAATGTAAAATAAGAATTGTTAAACATTATCATCAAATAATAGAATTTGAAATATTATTTGCTCTCTTGGCACTTTTCAAGAATAAAATTTTTCATTTAGCCTATTTACCCTACTAAATTAGTATTTTATTTAAGTATAAACCATTATGTTAGTATAATTTTTAAATCAAAAGAATACAGAATTTTATATTTAATATTCAAAAAAGACTATTATTTTATTTTCTAATGATATTATTTAACCAAATTTTCATTGGTTAATTTGTTATGACAGCATAAGAATTTTCAAGAGTTTTGTTTGTTTAATACAAATTTATTAACTTGCGTCATAATTAAACTAAAATCAATTTTTAACCTTAACTAAATTAGTGCATGAAGAAAAGTTTACTCATGACTTTGCTTTTGACTATTTCTGTTGTTTTCGGGCTAACAGCTCAAGATAGAAAAGTGACTGGGAAAGTGACCTCAGCCGAGGATGGCTCAGGTCTGCCAGGGGTTTCTGTACAAGTGAAAGGAACCACTAAAGGTACTCAAACAGATGTGAATGGTGGTTACTCCATCGCAGTTCCCTCAACTGGCGGGACGTTGGTATTTAGCTTTGTTGGTATGAACAACCAAGAAATGCAAATTGGCAACAAATCAGTGATTGACGTGAAAATGGCAAATGACACAAAACAACTTTCTGAAGTTGTTGTAACGGCAGTTGGTATTCAGCGTGAGAAAAAAGCATTAGGTTATGCTGTTTCCAATGTAAAAGGAGAAGAATTAGCTCAAAAATCTGAGCCAGATGCTCTTCGTTCATTGAATGGTAAAGTACCAGGTGTTAACATCACGTCTGGTGGTGGTGCTCCAGGACAAGGAACTCGTATCACAATTCGTGGTGCAAACTCTTTTACAGGAAATAACCAACCATTATTTGTTGTAGATGGAATTCCTTTCGACAACTCGGTAAACTCAGTTGATGGTTTCAATTCAAACACTGTTACTTCAAACCGTGCTTATGATATTGACCCTAACAATGTAGAGTCAATGACAGTTTTGAAAGGTGCTGCTGCTGCGGCCCTTTATGGTTCACGTGCTGCCAATGGTGTTGTTGTAATTACTACTAAATCTGGTAGTAAAACCGCTAAGAAAGGTATTGAAATTACTTATAATACATCTTATTCGACTGAGAAAATTTCAACAATTCCTGATTACCAAAATACTTACACACAGGGATCTAACCAAAACTACAATGGTGGTTTTATTGGTAACTGGGGTACTGTATTCCCTTCAGAAGTTGATCGTATCAATGCTCAGTTAGGTTTCAATCGTTATTCAAAAACTATTGTTGATGGATACCCTGAGGGAACAGTTCCTCACCCAATTGTTGGTGTACCATATACCGCTGCTCGCTACAAGCAAGTGTTCCCAGAATTCTTGGATGATAAAGGAAATCCAATTCCTGTTCCATTACAACCTTATGACATTATTGGCGGATTCTTCCGTGAAGGAAAAGTAATTGAAAATGCAATCCAAATTGCTTCAACTGGAGACAAAACATCACTAAACGCTGGTGTATCAAGAACGACTAACGATGGTATTGTTCCTAATTCTAATACTACTCGTACAAACTTGACATTTGGAGGAAATACAACTTTAGCAAATGGATTCATTGTTTCTGGTAATGTTAACTATGTAAGAACAACTCAGTCATCTCCACAATCTGGTGCATCATTCTTTACTGATTATGGTTCGGGAAGTACAGGGTCAATTTATGACCGTTTGTTTTACTTACCACGTAATTTTAATTTGAATGGTTACCCTTCAGAAAACCCTGCTGATGGTACTAACGTATTTTACCGTAACTTAGATAACCCATTACGTACTGCTAAATATAACATTTACACAAGTAATGTGAATCGTGTGTATGGTAATATGGCATTAAGCTATGATGTGACTCCTTGGTTAAATTTATTAGCAAAAGGCGGTATCAATACTTACGGAGAAACACGTCACAATGTGGTACGTCCAGGTGGTTCTGCCATACCTCAAGGTTTGGTGTCAAGAATTAACTTGAATAATACAGAACAAGATTATACATTCTTGGCTACTTTCAATAAAGATATAAACGAAGATTTTGGTTTGAAATTTTTAGCAGGTTTCAATGCTAACCAAAGAAATTTTGACAGATTTAGTTCTTTCAATACAGGTGTAATTGATCCAGGTTTATTGATTTTGGGATCAACTACCAACCAGTCATCTGGAGAAATCACTGTTTCTCGTCGTTTGTACGGTATTTTCGGAGAATTAGCATTATCATATAAAAACTATGCTTTCTTAACTGGTAGTATTCGTAATGACCACTCTTCAACGTTACCTGCTGCAAATAATAGTTATTATTATCCAGCTGTTACAGGTTCATTGGTGTTTAGTGATGCATTCAACATTCCCAAGAATGTACTAAGTTTTGGTAAAATCAGAGCTAACTATGCAGTAGTAGGTAAGGATGCAGATCCATATCAAACAACTACTCCTTTTTCATTAACTACACAATTTAACGGTCCAACAGTTGTATCTACAGCAGGTATTAGTGCCCAAGTAGGTAACTCAGAGTTGAAGCCTGAATTTACTGCGGAATATGAGGTTGGTACAGAATTACAATTCTTCAATAACCGTATCAGTGTTGATTTGGCATATTTTAATCGTGTATCAACGGATTTGATTGTTAATGCTCGTGTACCTGCATCATCAGGTTTTGCATTCCGTAGTATTAATGCAGGTCAAATCAATAATACTGGTCTTGAGTTAGGCTTAACATTAGTTCCAATCAAAACTAAGAGTGGATTTACTTGGACATCATTCGCTGCTTTCACTCGTTTACGTTCAGAAGTTGTTGATGCAGGTCCTGCAGGTGAGCTAATCATCACTGGAGTAGGTGACCAAAACTTGGGAACTATCTTTCGCCCTGGTCAACCTTATGGTATGATTTTCGGTTCAAAGAATGCTCGTGATGCTGATGGCAATTTGTTGATTAACGAATCAACTGGTCGCCCATTCACATTACCACAGTCAGAAATATTAGGTAATCCTGCTCCAGATTATACATTAGGATGGACAAACACTTTCTCTTATAAAAACTTTAATTTATCTGCTCTCTTAGACTACCGTAAAGGCGGCAAGATGTTCTCTGTAACAGCTGCTTCATTGATTCTACGTGGACAATTAAAGGTATCAGAAGATCGTGAAGGACAGAGAGTTATTCCAGGTGTTTATGGTGACCCACAAACTTATGAGGCAATCTTAGAAGGTGGTAAACCAGTTCGGAATACAACACCAATCACAGCATTTGACTCACACTTTACCGATGGTTTTGGTGCTTATGGTGCTGACGAAACTAACGTATATGATGTAACTGTACTTCGTATTCGTGAAGTAACATTAGGATATCAAGTTCCTAAATCATTCTTAGCAAAACACGCTAAGTTCTTGGGAGGTCTAAGTATCTCTTTATCAGGACGTAACTTGTGGTTTGTTGCACCAAATGTATTGACAGGTTTGAACTTTGACCCAGAGGTATTATCAAGTTTTGCTGATTCAAACGTTCAAGGATTTGATTTAGGATCAACACCTTCGACACGTCGTTTTGGTATCAACTTGACAGCCAAATTCTAATATTGACCAATTTAAAATAGAATTAATATGAAATTGACATATAAATCAACATTCAAACTATTGGCAGTAGGAGGAGTAATGATGTTGAATACGTCTTGTGAATTGACGAATTTAGATATTAATACAAACCCTAATGCACCAGCCAATGCTTCAGTAAACTTACTACTTTCCAGTGCAGAATTCTCTACTATTGGTAATGCAGGAGTGCTTAGAAATACAGGAGCTGGCTTTGCTGGACAAATGAACAGTTCAGACGATTATAATGTAAGTAACTCTTCTTTCAATGGAACATGGAATGGCTTTTATCTCTCTATGCAAGATAACGAAGAGTTAATTAAGGCTACTACTGGTGTTAATAATCCTCATTACTTGGCAATTGCACAAGTATTGAAGGCGTACAACATGGGTAATCATGTGGACTTATTTGGAGATTCACCATACACGGATGCTTGGAAAGGTAATGCCGCAACGCCAAATTTCGTTCCTAAATTTGATAAAGACTCAGATATTTATGAAGACTTAATCAAATTGTGTGACGCAGCCATTGCTAATTTTGCTAAAACAAGTCCAGTAACAGTAAAAGGTGATATTTTCTATAATGGAAATATCACTAAATGGACAAAATTAGCGAAAACGGTAAAATTGCGTTTGTTATTAAACTCTCGTAAAGGTAGAGCAACAGGAAATGCCGATTTAGCGAAAGCATTTAATGATGGTGGATTAATTGATGCTTCGGGAGCGGATGACTTTACTTATGTTTATGGCTCTGCAATTAATGCTAATGGTTCTGACGGACGTCATCCTTGGTTTCAAAATGCTTATTTAGGAGATAATGGATTTAGCTATATTTCTCATCAATTGATGCAAGAAATGATGTTGAGTAAAGATCCAAGATTTCCTTTCTATTTCTATCGTCAAAGTTCAACGATTTTGAATCCAGCGAATCCAACTGACAGAGGTACAATTCCTTATGGTGGGACTTATTTAGTGTTAAAACCTAAATTCTGGGAGAGTTATAAGGAGGTTTTTGGTACTCCGAAAAAAGCTGATTCATTGTATGTTGCTGGTTACTTCGGGCGTGATAGAGGAGATAATACTGGAGCTCCAGCAGATGGTGCATTAAGAACAGCACCAGGATGTTACCCAGGAGGAGGATTTTATTCTGACCGTAGTACTGCTGCTAAAGCTCTTACAGGAGGTGCTACAGGCGGAAATGGAGTACAGCCAATGATTACTTCGGTTAACTTGAAATTTTATCAAATCGAAGCTATTTTAGATGGTGGTTTAGCTGGTAATGCTCGTACAATATTTGAAAGTGCTATCCGTGACCATATTGGTAAGGTAGTGGCATTAGGTTTGAGAGTTGATGCTGCCAATGCAAAAGCTCCTGCTGCTGCTGATATTACTGCTTATGTAGATGCACAATTGAAGGCTTATGATGCTGCACCGTCTAACAATGCAAAATTAAACCTTGTTATGAAGCAAGCATGGTATAGCTACTGGGGGCAAGGTGGAGAAATCTGGAATGCAATGCGCCGTACAGGATATCCAACAGCTATCCAAACACCAATCTTGAAGCCAAAGCGTCAATTTGCTTTACGTTTACCATATCCATCAGGAGAAGGCAATCTAAACACTAATGCGGCTGAAAAAGTAACAAGCATCGTATTTGACAGAGATCCAGTATTCTGGGATAAGGTGAAATTGAAATGGGAATTCTAATTTCCTGATAGATGATAGTAGAAGTTTTTCATTACTTCTACTATCTTTTGAAGAAAAGAAATCACTTAAAATTTTTAAAAAACATGATTAAGAAAATATTTTCAATAGGCTTTGCATTATCACTCATACTTGTTTTTAATGCTTGTAGAGATGAAAGCCTAAATCCAGTTCCAGTATTTGAATCAGGTGTACACGGATTCTGTGTTTTTGATGCAGTAGCTTTTAATGGTAATGTCAACAGCAGACCACAACCTTATGAAAAAAATTATGCAAAAAACTTTCCTTTAACAGGGCAAGACAATGCAAAACTTGATTTCAAAGTTCGTTGGGTATCACTTGATAATAAATTGACTGTCAATAAGATAGAAATCTATGTTGAAATGAAGGAATACTATAAAGATCCAGAAGGAAATGACAAAGTAGCTTCATTTGGTCAAAAATTAATCAATACAATCGCAACACCAGCAAGTAACCGTCAGTATAATAACTTCAGTATCACGCCAACGCAAGTTTACAACGCATTTAAAGATGCCTCTGTAAAGTATGACAAGGTAAAAGATACGAAGGTTTTTGCCAATCCTGATAATGCTCGTCCAACAGGAAAGTGGTTCAACGGTACAGAAGATTTGATTGTTACATGGAGACTTTATACATCAGATGGAAAGGTATTTAAGTCTTGGAGTCCAGATGGTATCTGTGGAGATGTAACTTCTGTTTCTGAAGCAAATGCTAACTGCCAATTGACTTTCGGTGCGAGAAAATAAAATACAGATTAGAAAAATGAATCTAATTTGTTTGAAAACAAAAAAGAGAGCCGATGAAAATTGGCTCTCTTTTTTGTTTTCAAATTAGCACATCTTCAAATTTTCAAATCACTTAGGAATCACATACTGAAAAATCAAGTTAAACATTTCTTGTGTTGAGTTCCAGCCTGCGGTAATTTTTTGGGGAGGAGAAAAGCTATTACGAGGATTTCTACCTGTATTATCATAAGTTACTTCTGCAAAAATATATGAGCCTGTTGGTATTGCTTGGGCTTCCTTGTATTGATAAGTCATTTGCCAGTCAAAATCCCAAGCTGATATTTTAATTAAAGGTATCAAATCTCCTCCTGGCGTAATGGCATAGCTTCTCAAAGATTTTCCCAAAAGGTGCATGTGAGGCTGAACAGAAAGTATTGAAATTGGATAAGGTATTTCAACTGATTTAGCATAAAAAGTAATCACTGTATCAGCTGGAATCTCGAAAGGTTGATTCGTAATATCTTTTTCAAACAAAATAAGTGTTCTTAATTCTTGTTCAACCTTCTCTTTGGCAAAGTACAAATTCACGGAAGATGAATCTGTTTCATTCGGTAAAACATTCGGAGCATAATGAATATTTATCAGTAAATCACTGCCTGCTTGCAATGGTTTTGCTATCCCATCTGGGTAAATAATCGGATTATTCCCAGGAACCCAGCCAGCCCAAAACTCATCTTTCATTCTAATCTTTCCAAACTCTGCAATACTTTCGTCATCAATAGATTTTGCATCAGTCACTCGCATTTTTTGAGTAGTATCAATAGAAATTCGGCTATGATGAACCAACTTTTTATTTCCCGCTCTAAACTCAATTGCTTTCACATAGGTGTCTGATTGTAAATTAGTTGGTAATGAAAAAAGAAAATACTCTTCTTTGTTATTTTTAGGAATCAAAAAAGGTTTATTCATTTTCAAGACTAAATCAGGTTTGAATTTTAACTGAGAATTAGTTTGAAAATCTGGTAATTTCAACGCTACATCGGGTCCTTTAGGCATCCCGTTTTCTACCCAAAGTTTAATTGTACTAATTTGCCCAACAGTCAGTTTACGAACATCCTTAAAATCTCCGAAATCATGGTCTGCACGCCATGGTGGCATATATCGGCTTTGGGTTACTTTCTGAATAAACTTTCCTCGTTTCACTACATCCTCATAAGTAATCAAACTGAATGGTGCTGCTTCGCCTGTACGATGACAAGGTGTACAATTTTGGTGAATAATCGGAGCAATATGTTCTGTGAAATTGATTCCCTGCGATAAGAGTGATGCAGAGGAAATACAGAAAATAAAAGTGGAGGAAAAGATTTTGTGAAAGGAATAATTCATTGTATTCTCTCGATGTCACATCCGATGGCTTGAATGTACGGAATCTGTGGTTTTTGATTTTTTAAAATTGCTTCTAA
>JAAFJL010000004.1 GCA_013298865.1 Cytophagales bacterium
TTTTCGAGATTCCTTTCTTGGTTAGCAACAACTCCTTTTGCATAGGCATCTAAAGCCTTTTTATTAGTTGAAGAAAGCTCCTGAGAAAAAACAGAAGTAACTGATAAACAAATAGTTATCAAAATTACAAAGAAATCTAATTTAATGTTAGGGCAAGGTTTTGAGAAAAAATAAATCATAAATTGGCTATTGATTTTAGTCTTGAATATCAATAACGTTAAAAAGATAAAACTCTTGTACTTTTTAAAACCTCGCTGCTGCCAACAAACTTAAATCTTTGTATTTCAAATCAAATTTCTTGGCAATTGTGTTGTTCGTCACGCTTCCTTTGTAGCAGTAAACGCCTTTCATAAATGATTTATGGGCAAAAATCATTTCTTCAATTCCGCCAGTTTTTCCAGATTTTAATAAGAAAGAAGAGAATACATTACTGAGAGCCAAACTGGCAGTATGGGCAACCCGTGAAGGAATATTGGGTACGCCATAATGAATAACATCGTGTTTCCTGAAAGTTGGATTGCTGAGGGTTGTTAGTTCGGAAGTTTCAAAACAACCGCCTTGGTCTATACAAATATCTATAATTACCGAATCTGGTTTCATTAAGGCAACCATTTCTTCTGTCACGATACAAGGTGTGAAACCGTCTTCGGCACGTAATGCACCGATAACTACCTCTGCATCTGCGATTGCTTTTGTAAGATTCTGAGAATCAATGACACAGGTATAAATACTCTGTCCGACAGCGTATTTTAATCTTTGCAATTTGAATAAATCTTTATCAAAAACCTTTACGTCTGCTCCTAACCCCATGGCGGCTCTTGCTGCATATTCAGACACTGTTCCTGCTCCCAGAATCACCACTTTTGTAGGTGGTACGCCCGTCACACCACCTAAAATCACTCCCATTCCTCCATTTGTACTTGATAGACACTCTGCCGCAATCAGCATGGCAGTATTACCTGCAATCTCAGACATTGCCCTGATAATGGGTAGTCCCCCAGCATTATCTTGGATGTATTCGTAGGCAAGTCCTATTATTTTTTTATGATTGAGTTTATTAAAATATTCTTTGTTCAAATTCGGAATATTCAAGGCAGAAATCAAGGTAGAGCCTTGTTTTAAGTATTCAAACTCTTGTTCAAGCAATGGCTCAACTTTTACGACTACATCAGCTTTGTAAACTTCTTCTGGCGAATACACAATTTTTGCTCCTGCTTCGGCATATTGGTTATCGGCAAACTTTGCTCCTTTTCCTGCATCTTTTTCTACCACAATTTCATGCCCATTGTTTACCAAAATAGATACTGCTTCTGGCGAAAGTGCAATGCGTTTTTCTTGCATCGAAATCTCTTTCGGAAGACCAATAAAAAGACTTTTGGCATTCTTTTTTGTCCAGACCAATGCTTCCTGAGGCATCAAATCTGTCTGATTCAATATATCTTTAAATCCTGATTGTTGTGGCATGGGCTATTATTGGGGCTATTGGTTGTTGGCTTTTGGCTTTCAACTTGGGTCAATGACTACTTAATTACAGATAAAGTTATGGTTCTTTTTTCTTCAAAATTCACATCAATCTTAACTTTGAGGTATTGCAAAGGTAGAAGATTCTCAATTTTAGAAGCCCATTCTATCATACATAAGTTCCCAGAATACAAATATTCCTCTACGCCCATGTCCATTGCTTCTATTTCTTGTTTAATTCTATAAAAATCAAAATGATAAATAATCTCGTCAGATGAAGTTTCATACTCGTTTACCAAAGAAAAAGTGGGGCTTTGGATATGAGATTGCACCCCTAATTCCTTACAAATTGCAGTGATTGTTGTGGTTTTCCCCGCTCCCATTTCACCTTCAAAAATCCAAACATTTTCTCCTTTTCCAAAATCAATAATTTGTTTGGCAACCGATGGTAGCTCTGCTAAATTGGTATATTCAATAGTTTTTTCCATAAAACAAAGATAAGTATTTTTGGATAGCCTCAAAAAAAATAGACTTCTTACCTGAGTTTCCTTTGGTAAAAAGTCTATTTAATCAACTACTCTGACGCTATTAACTTTCTAAATCTTACTCATCCGCACGCCCAAAACTTCCTCTACATAAGATTCTGCTACTTTTGAAGCTATTTCATCTCTTAGTTTCAAACCTAATCTTCTTTCCAGAACATCGTCTGTTGTTATCGCCATTTCTTCGTTTACGGCATAGACAACTTCAGCCTTAATAAATGGATGATTGGGACTTAATAAATTTTTTAAATCGTCCTGATTATCAGTTAGTTGCAAAACTTTCTGAGCATGAGTTCCATACTTTTTCATGAGATGTTTGGCTGTCCATTCTGAAACTCCATATTGTACAATCAAATTTTGCCAGTCTTCAAAATTGTAGTTTTCTCCACCATGTAATATCTGATGTTCAGATGTACATTTTACCAAATCTTTCTTCAAAACTTCAGTATAAATTGTATCTAAAGTATCCTTTGCCATGAGTCGGTAGGTTGTCCACTTTCCGCCCATAATACTTACTAATTTTGAACGACGGTCAATCTCAACTTCATGGTCACGTACGATTGATTTAGTATCGGCATTCATGGCAGTTTGTAATTGTGCCTGCAAAAGTGGACGCAAACCAGCAAAGCCACTTTTGATTTGGTCGAGTGTTACAGTTTTTTCGATGTACCGATTCACATATTCCAATAAATAGGTTCTTTCGTAATCTTCTAATTTAGGGTTTTCGGAAAGTTCGTCGGCTTCGTCTGTTGTTCCTACAAGCACTTGGTCTTGCCACGGAATCATGAAAATCACACGACCGTCATCGGTTTTAGGAACAAGAATTGCCGTGTCTCCTTTCATGACTTCACGAGGTAAAATCACATGAGCTCCACGGCTTACTTTGATACGGGATTTCAACTTTGCATTTGCCATTATTCTGATACTATCTGCAAAAGGTCCCGTGGCATTAATGAACACTTTGGCTTTTATAACAGAGTCTTCTTCTGAAACTAAATCTCTAACATTCAATGATTTAAGTCTTCCATTATCTTCATTTTTACTAAATTTTATTGCCTGAACATGGTTTAAAACTACTGCTCCTTTTGCGGCTGCTGTCTGTACAATTGCCAAGCAATAACGAGCATCGTCCAACTGTCCATCATAGTACAAAACACTCGAACTTAGTCGTTTTGCTTTTAGTTCTGGAATCAAATCAAGGGTTTCTTTTTTAGAAAGCCACTCACTTTTAGCGATACTTTGTGAACCCGAAATCCATTCGTACATTTTCATGCCGATGGTGTAATAAATTCCCTCGAAAAAGTTAAAACATGGCGTAATCAGTGCCAACGGACGGGTTAAATGTGGAGCATTTTTGAGGAGTGTTTCTCGTTCACGGAGGGATTTGCGAACCATTTTGAATTGTTCCCAATCTAATTTTTTAACGGCTTGTTCCAAGTATCTAACTCCACCGTGAATCAATTTTGTAGATTTTGAGGAAGTCTGACCCGCAAAATCATTTTTGTCAATTAATACAACTTTTAGTCCTCTTAGTGCAGCATCCAAGGCAATACCTGCACCTGTTGCTCCTGCACCAATAACACATATATCAAACTCTTTTGTGGTCTGTAAATGTTCAATTTGTTCCTGACGATTCATATTTATTTTTATTTCGATAGAAAATTATTAAAATAAATCAAGAGCATCATTAAAATATTTTATAATTGTAATTTATTCTTGAAATAGTGAAGTAAAAATGAGTTTTGTGAGAGATTTTTGAGAAAATAATAGATAATCTTTTTGTTCTTCTAATAATAATTCCGAGAAAATTAAAGAATTCAATAAAATATGAATTGAACTCAGCAGATGTCTGTAATTTTACAATAATTTTCAAAGTAAATATACCAAAAAGTAAATTTTCAAACACTTTCTAACCATCTGATAATCAATTAATAAACAAAAAAATGCAAATTTATTGAGTAATTTTAATGTTATGAAATACGTATTTTCATCAGATACTAATTGTGAAAAAAAAATCGCTAAAATAGTATTTACCCTTTTACTTTTCTTTGTATCCATCTCTGCGAATGCTCAGACTGAAATAAATATTGCCAAAAATCACCTCAATGCTAATGCGGTAAAGTATAAATTATCTGAAAAAGACCTTTCAGAAATGGCTGTTTCGAGTGCCTATCTTTCTCCGACGACGGGTTGGTATCATGTGTATTTTAATCAGTCTTATCAATCAATTGAAGTTTATAATGGTATTTTGAATACAGTTCTGAAAAATGGGCAAGTACAGAATGTTACGAGTACTTTCATTGAAAATTTATCTGCTAAAGCAAAAATAAATCCCTTAAAAATAAGTATTAGTCCCCAAAAAGCGATTCAGAATTCGGCACAAAGTCTAAATCTGAATTCAGGTTCACTCACAGAAATTAGCAGACAACAACTGACCAACGGACTTACTACGAAAATCTCTTTTAAGGATGCTAATCTTTCCAATGAAAAGATTACGGCAAAACTTTATTGGTTTGCGTATGAAAGCCCAGAGACTGAAAAAACTGTCCCGAAATTAGCCCTCACTTGGAACGTCAGAATTGCCACAAAAGATGGTAAATATGTCTGGAATACTCATGTAGATGCACTCACAGGGAATATTTTACAAAAGAAAGACGACATACTTCACTGTAATTTTGGCACACCTGAACACAGTAAAAGTCCGCATATTTATCCAGAAAATTCTACTAAAACACTTGCAAAAAACGATGCAACCGTAGTTACTGCCAATAGCTATAAAGTATTTGATTATCCTATCGAAAGCCCCAATCATGGTTCGCATAGTATTGTTACAAATCCATACACTCGCTTTACTCCTGCCAATACTGGTCCAGGTGCAACGAATGGTTGGCATAGTGATGGTTCGACGGACTATGTAACTACTCGTGGAAACAATGTTTACGCCCAAGAAGACACCAATGGAAATGATGGCTTCGGGGCAAGTCCGATTTCTGCTTCTGGTGATGCTTTAGATTTTAATTACAACCATTCACAGGGTACAAATACAGCTGCAGTAAATCAGAATGCTGCCATTGTAAATCTTTTTTATTGGAGCAATGTCATGCACGATGTTTTGTGGAGGTATGGTTTCGATGAACCCAGTGGAAATTTCCAACAAAATAATCAAGGGCGTGGTGGTTTAGGAAACGACTTTGTTATTGCTGATGCCCAAGATGGTTCTGATACGAATAATGCTGATTTTACAACACCCGATGATGGTGGAAATGGGCGTATGCAAATGTATCTTTTTAGTAATGCGGGGAGTCCTGCTTACCAACCCGATGCAGATTTTGACAATGGAGTAATTTCGCATGAGTACGGACATGGGTGGTCAACTCGATTGACGGGTGGACCTGCCAATTCAAACTGTCTCGACAATGCCGAACAAGCTGGAGAAGGTTGGAGTGATTTTGCTTTATTGATGTTTACGACCAACTGGGCTACATTACCAAAGACCGTTGCCAGTGCCAATATTCCAAGAAGTGTAGGAACTTATGTAAAAGGGCAAGACCCAGTTACGGGTAATGGGATTCGTCCTTTTCCGTATTCTTATAATAAAACTGGAGTGAATGATGCTGTAACTTATGGAGGCGTAAATAATGCTGCACAGTTTTCTCAACCGCACGGAATCGGCTCAATTTGGGCAACAATGCTTTGGGATATGACTTGGGAAATTATTCTACAAGATGATTTTATTGCTTCAAATATCTATGATGTTCCTGCTAATATTTTAGACATGAAAGGGAATATTGCAGCACTAAAACTCGTGAATGAAGGTTTAAGATTACAACCTTGTAGCCCCAGTTTTGTGCAATCTCGTGATGCGATTTTTCAAGCAGACCAGTTATTATTCAATGGGCGGTATCGTTGTGCAATCGGGAAGGCATTTGCTCGGAGAGGCTTAGGTGCGTATGCTTCAACGGGAACTTCGACGAATGATAGAATTGTAATAGAAGATTTTTCGGCTTTTGTGAGTCCTGCATTAAGTTCACCGAGTACTCAAACGGTTTGTAACAACCAAGTTTTTAACTATACTGCTACCACTGCTGCAAGTGGTACATATACGTACAGTTGGACTCGGGCGGTAGTTGCAGGAATAAGCAACTCAGCAGGTAGTGGAAATACTGACAATATCAGTGAAACCTTGGTCAATACTACTTCAAATCCTGTTACGGTTCAATATTTAATTACAATCAGCCCTAATACTTGCGGAAATGCTTTGGCAGGACAACCTGTGAATGTTGTGGTAAATCCCTCGCCAATTCCTACGGTTGGGGCATATTCTGTTTGCCAAAACGGTACTGTTCCGAGTGGTCAAGGTTTGGTAGTCCCCGTTGTTTATAAAAATATTGTGAATGGTGCATTGGTAGTAGGTACAACTTATCAAAGAGGTTCGGGCGATAATAATTCTACTTATTCGCCGTCTTCGGCGGGTTCAACAGTATATTTCAAAACTTATACTTTTATTGCACCATCTGCTGGAACAACCACTTTTGAAATTACGGCATCGAATCTTTCGCCAGGTGCAACAGATGACACTTATTTATCTTTGTACCAAACTTCATTTAATCCAGCTTTGCCCGCTACTAATTTTCTGAGGGGTGATGATGATAGTGGTATTGGTTTATTTTCAAAATTAACTCAAAATCTCACGGCTGGTAGCACTTATATTTTAGTGGTAAGTACCTACGACAACAATGTTACAGGCAATTTTACGATGCAAGCATCCACAACAGGATTTACGGGCGGAGTTAATAATTGGTACTTAAATCCGTCTGGCGGTTCAGTTTTAACAACAGGAGAAATTTTCAATCCTGTTGGTTTGGCTGGTTCGGGGATTCCTAATACTGCAACATTGGGGTCAACTACTTTTTATGTAGCCAATGCGGATTTTCCCACTTGTCGCACACCTGCCAATTTCACTATCGGAACAATTGCAAGTGTTGTCAATGGAGATGCAACCGTTTGTCCGAATAGTAATGCAGGAACATTGAATTTGACAGGACAAATAGGAAGCGTCATTCGGTGGGAATCTTCTACTGATAATTTTGTCAGTAATATCATCAGTATTCCGAATACCAGTACGTCCCAGACATATTCTAATCTTTCGCAAACAACAAAATACCGTGCTGTTGTTCAGAACGGCACTTGTACCGAAGCAAATTCTGCTTCGGCGACTATCACGCTGGGCACGGGTTCTGTGGCAGGTGCAGTTGGGACAGACGTGAATGTTTGTGGTGGTCTAAATGCTGGCACATTGACTTTGACAGGGCATACAGGCACAATTTTACGTTGGGAATCTTCAACCGATAATTTTGTCAGTAATATCATAACGATTCCGAATACGACTAATGCTCAGACTTTTTCAAACCTTTCGCAAACCACAAAATACCGAGCTGTGGTACAAAATAGCCCTTGCACACCAGCAAATTCTTTGGCGGCGACAGTTACAGTTTTAACTCCTGTCATACCAGTAGCAAGTGGTGCAACAATTACAATTGGTGATGCCCCAATTACGCTAACCGCTACGGGTTGCACGGGCGTGGGTTTTGTTCTTATTTGGCATCAAACTTCTGATAATCTGATAGTTACAATGCCGATTTCTCCAACTGTGACAACTCAGTATTATGCCAAATGCCAACAAACTGTGGGAGCAACCGTTTGTCTTAGTACCAAAAGTAATGATGTAACTTTAACCATAAATCCTGTACCAGTAAATGTTGTTTATGTGAATGTTGCCAATGCGGCTGCCCCAACGCAAAACGGGAGTTCTTGGGCAACTGCTTATGGAGATTTAAGCTCTGCATTGACAAGTACTCCTGTTGGTTCAGAAGTTTGGGTAGCTCAGGGAGTTTACAAACCGACCGCTACAACGAGTAGATCAATTTCTTTCGATGTTCCTTCTGGTATAAAAATGTATGGCGGTTTTGTGGGAAATGAAACAAGTTTGAACCAACGAAATTCTGCCTTAAACGAAACACTTTTGAGTGGAGATATTGGCACAATCGGAGATTATACTGATGACAGTTATCATGTCTTGAGAATTGTCGGAGCAAATAATCAAACAGTTGTTGATGGTTTTGCTATCAGATATGGTTACGCTGCTAATCAGCCCCCTGTTTCTAATAGTTCTCTGCCTGGCGGTGCGTCATTGCAACCTGTTTTAGATGAAAGTGGCGGTGGAATTTATCTTCAAAATAGTAACGTAACAATTACAAACTGCATAATTCAGTCGAATTTTGGAATTTTTGGAGCAGGAATTTACTGTGACAGTGGAAGTATTGCCCAAATAAATACTTGTGAGATTTCTGGAAATTTTGCCACTTTTGGCGGTGGTGTTTACTGTGTGATTAGTAATGCAAATTTCAATAATAATTTAATTTCAGGCAATAAAGGCTTGGGGGCAGGAATGTACATTAATCACTGCGACCCAACGATTTCTAATACAAGTATCGTTAGTAACGATGGCTTTGTTGGGGGTATTTATAACACGTCAAACTCAGGCTATGAAAGTTCTCCTGTTATCAAAAATTCTATTCTTTGGAACAATACAAATGCCGCAATAGTGAGTACACTTGCCAACATCACGTATAGTATTGTACAAGGTGGCTATTCGGGCGAGGGCAATAGAAATCTTAACCCACAATTTGTTAACCAAATCGCATCAAATCTTGCTCCGACAATTGCTGGAAATTATCAATTAACCAATACTTCTCCTGCAATTGATGCTGGAAATAATGGAACTATTAACCTGACAGACAGAGACTTAAATAAAAATTTCAGACGATATAGTGGTGGAATTGTAGAAATGGGAGCTTATGAATTTCAAGGAAATAGAACTGGTGAAACCGTCATTAGCATTGTCTCTGGTAATTGGGAAAATGATGCCATTTGGGATATTGGCAGAAGTCCATTAGCAGGAGATTTGGTCATCATTAACGATAATCATCAAGTAACTATCAATAATACTGGAACGGCTAAAAATTTAACCATAAAACCTAATGCAGCAGTTATTTATAGCCAAGCAAGCAGTAAAATTCAGATTGGTTTTTGAGGATGAAACTGAACAAAATAATTTCTAATTTTGATAACGACATTAATAGATTGTCATGTTAGAAAATCCCTACGGGATAATTTGATAGTCAAATTAACAAATCATTAGGTGTTTCTTCGGACTTTGAATCTCAGTTTGAAAAATATAAAACTATCTATCAATGTCGTTATCAAATTAATCAATGATTTTATGTAATTCCCTTTAGTTTTGGTAAATTCATACTTCAAACATAAACAAACACAGAAATGGCAAAATATAACCTCAATGTAAACGGGAAAAAATACAATGTAGAAGCAGATTCGGACACGCCTTTGCTGTGGGTTCTGCGTGACTATGTAGGGCTGAAAGGTACAAAATTTGGTTGTGGTATGGCTCTTTGCGGTGCTTGTACTGTGCATCTGGATGGTCAGCCAATTCGTTCGTGTTCGACACCCGTTTCGACACTGAAAACTTCCAACAAAATCACAACTATCGAAGGTATTTCTGAAAATACAGACCATGCTGTTCAGAAGGCTTGGATAGAAGCCCAAGTACCGCAATGTGGTTATTGTCAGTCTGGACAAATCATGTCTGCGGTTGCATTATTGAAAACCAATGCCAATCCATCCGACGAAGATATTGATTCAGCCATGTCTGGAAATATTTGTCGTTGTGGTACATATCCACGCATTCGCAAGGCAATTCACCGTGCAGCCGAAATGATGAAAGAAGGTGGAAATTCCACAGGGAAATAGAGGTTTTCAATTAAAAATTAGGAGTTAAGAACTATGAATTAACTATTTGATAATCAAATTCTTACATCCTTAATTCTACTATTTTTAAATAATTTATGGAATCTGTTTGAATCGTGCATCATGTTAGAAACAAATAACTGATTCGCCATGAAAACATACTTCCAAAGCCCTAAAGCCTTGATTTTTTTCAAGCAAATTTCTCTTGTAAAAGTTGTTGGATTATCCCTAATTTTATCGTTGTATTCTTTCCAAAATTTTTCCCAAAAAACTAAACTTTGGGAACAGGCAAGCAATTATTACGAAGCGAAAAATTGGGATAAAGCCCTTGCAGTTTATGCCAAAATTCATGAAAAAAGCAAAGTAAATAGCTCTGATTATGCGAGAGCTTTTTATAATATAGGTCATGTTAAATTGCTAAAAAAGGATACACTCGAAGCCGAAAAGATTTTTCTAAAAATCCTCGAAAGTGATTTCAATGAACTCGACAAAGGTGGACGAGGGTCAGGTGTGATGCAAGAACCTTATGCACTATATCGAAACAATTCTTCTAAGATTTTAGCACAAATCTATCTCCAACGTAAAGATTACAAAAAAGCACTTTTTTATGTAGAATTAGCCGATAAAAAGTACAAATATCGCCATTTTTGTGGGAATGAATTAGAAGCCGATAGAATAGAAATGGCTACCTATTTTGGTGAATGCTACTGGGGTTTAAACGAATTTGATAAGTCCATGAATGTGTTATTACCTCATGTTTTTAATTCAGGTTTAGCAGATAATGACCATTTGGTAAAATTGACGGTACAGTACCTCATTGAAAAGTATGGAAAAGAAAAGGTAAAAGCAGAACTAACCAAATCTTTAGGGACGGTCACTTCAAAAACTCGTAAAATGGGAAAAGAGAAGTACGATTATAATGAGTGTACAATTTTCGGAAAAAACATTGAATTATACGCTCATTTTGACTGGAAAGACCAAGCGGAAGTCAATAAACTCAATCTTAAAGAAAATGAATTGGTTCAAGAAAGTATGAGGAGGAGTCTGTTTTTTAGGAGTGTATTTTAGGTTTTTTTAGTGTGAACAAATATGAAATATTTTATTTTCTCTTTTTTCCTTTTGTTACATTCATATACTTTTTCTCAACAGAATAAAGGTATTGTTATTGGAGATTCTGTAATATTATATGAAGATGTTAATTCTCGAAAAGTGATTGCTATTAATTCTAATTTGGACGAATTAGATATTCTGGATGATACAACATTCAAAATTAATAAATCTGAGAATGACTGCTTAAAATTCAGTTGGGTTAATGTAAAATCCAAAACAGGTCAAATAGGATGGATTAGTAGCAAAGATTTTTATAAAATTATTTCGCCTTCAAAAAAGGAGTCTAAAGTCAGATATTTAAAAATTAAGGGTATCGATTACATATTGTTGATTTGCAGAAACTATGGATTAAAAGATATGAACACTGATGGCTTGACTGATTGTGAAGATTTATATCCTGTTGTTCTTCAAAATTCTAAAAATAAGAGCTATGCTTTAATTCAGAACAATAATTTCATGTTTTCTGAAAAGAAATATTTATGTCTTCGTGATGATAATATGATAAAAGAAACAATTGCTAACAAAATAATTGTTTCAGATAATGTTACTTTAACTATAGATGCAACTTTTCAGGAAGGTTATGGGAAATATGATATTCATCTAAAAAAGGTAAATGATACAATAATTGCACATTATGGAGAGCTTATTAGAAGAGATAAAAGATAACTATTTTCCCCAATAACTTATTCCTGAAATGATAGATGTTGAAACTGCTTATGAAATTTGTCTTTCGATGCCCGAATCTGAGGAATATGATCATTTTGGAAAACCTGCTTTTCGAGTAAAAGGAAAGACTTTTCTTACGATGAATCTTGACGAAAATTGGTGTACGCTAAAATTTACACCAGAACAACAATCAGAATTTTGTGAGAATGCTGCTATTTTTCCAGTACCCAATAAATGGGGGAAATCTGGTTGGACTCATGCAGATTTAGCAATCATCAATAAGACTGAATTCATAGCAATTACCAAAGTAGCTTGGCGGAATGTATTGTCGAAAAAGATGAGAGAGAAGTATGAGTAGATAGTTTTTAAAAACCTGAAGGCTTGCAGTAATTCACTGATTACAAGCAAGTTAAATATTAAAGTTTACAAGTTTTTATTCTCAATTTATCTTTTTCTTTTTCTCAAACGAATAAAACTAAGATTATGAAAGCAATCATCCTCCTATTTTTCACTGTTATTTGTTCAAGTACGTTGTCTTTTTCTCAAAGAAAGTCACTCGAACAAACATCAAAAATTGCCAAATTAACACCCAAATTGTTACTGCTAAAAACTGAGGTAAATCCTTTAAAAACCCCTGATTTTACTTTTAGTATTCCTTTTCATACTATTTGCATTTGTTTAATAGAATCCAAAAAAGAAGAAGTTTGGAAAAAAAATAGTCAATCTCGAATCGAAGACATACTAAGATACTTTTAAATTCATCCAAATTTACTCTCTTGCTCAACTTCTAACAATGTTTAGACCTCCACAAATCAAACACATTTATTGCATTCTCAACCCAAAACCATGACCGTAAAAGACAGATATTACAATAGACTCAAGGACGAAAAAATTCTTGTTGATCTATACACAGACAGTTACAGCGAATCAGATTATGGATTCATTATTGATTTTAATGAAGAGTTTTTGGTGCTTAAAAAATTTACAAACGAAAGTTTATTTGATGGCATTTCCGTGTTCAGAAGGGACAATATCACCAGAATGAATTGGGGTGGAAATGATATAGAAAGTACTTTTAAATTGATTTACAAAAAAGACTATGAGTCTGAAATTCAGCACATTAACTTAGAATCTATTGAAACAATTATTAAATCTATCTATGAAGTTTTCAATCATGTAACTGTTTATTTTCAAGATATTGATAGTACAATTTGCTTCATCGGGGAAGTTGAAGAAATAGACGATGATACGCTAATACTTGATTCTTTCGGAACTCGGGCAACTTTGGACAGAAAGCACATTATGATTTCAATAGGCGATATTACCAGAGTTGATGCAGGTGGAATTTATGAGAAAAATTTACAGATTTTATTCAACAAAAAAGCTGAGTCAGGAGACAATTAGAAACAAGTAAAAACTACTTTTGGCGAAATATAAAATAAGAATTCGCCAAAATGAAACTTAGAGGATTAGAGAAAAGGTAAAATATTAACTCTAATTCTCTAAACCTCTATGTTTCATTGTTACAGGTTATTTTTAACTCATTTTGCCCTAACTTGTATGAGCAAACCCAAAGAAAATCTTGAAGTTTGGATGCGTGGTCCAATTGCTGGTTTGATACCCTTATTACAGCCCGTTGCCCATGCCATCTTGCAAGCACGTGAAGAAGTAAATCTAATGATGATTGATTTTCCAGAAGAATTTTTATGGCAAAATCCAAACGGAGTAGCATCGGTAGCTTTTCATTTGCAACATCTTTCTGGCGTTTTGGATAGGCTTTTTACGTACGCCAATAACCAGCTACTCAACGAAGACCAATTGGAATTACTGGCTTTGGAATCTGACACAAATCAGCCAAACTTAACGGTTAAAAATTTATTGACTCGGTTCAATAATCAAGTCAATAAAGCCTTGACCCAATTAAAAAATACGGACGAAAAAATGCTTCTGGAAGCTCGTGGCATAGGAAGAAAGCAAATTCCTACTAATCTTTTAGGCTTACTATTCCATGCCGCCGAACATACCCAACGCCATGTAGGACAACTTTTGGTGACGGTGAGGGTTTTGAAATAAACAAAAATACTATGAAAAAATCAATGACATTAGCTTCAATACTATTCTATCTGGTAGTTTTTGCTTGCAAAAATAATGATGAACAAGAAATTAGAAATGTAGTTGAGGCTTTTTATAAGGAAGATAAAACAATTGATTTTAGGGAAAATAATAAAGCCTTATTCTCAAAAGATTTGTCAATGCTGATTGATAAAACGGTTGCGAGAGAAGCTCTTTCAGCAGCAAGAATCTTGAAAAGCGATTACCCAACCGACAAGCCTTTGGTAGTTGAAGGTGATATTTTTTCGAGCTTGTATGAAGGGTCAGATTCGATGAAAATCTTGGCAGTTAAAATTGAAGAAAATAAAGCGATTGTTACGGTAGAATACAAGCAAAGAGAAGTTGAAAAACCTTGGAAAGATGAATATATTTTGGTAAAAGAACAGGGCTGGAAAATTGATAACGTCATTTTTAAATCTTTTGAACACCATAATAATAGTACTAAAACATTGTTGCTGGATGTGATAAATGCTAAAGAATAAAGGTCATTTTGACTATTATAATTTGCTTTTTGTATAGAAAGTAGTGATATTGCATAATTTAATATACAAAATTATGCTTTTTGAAACACTAAAAATAAAAGACGTAAAAACCGACCTCGGCAAATGGGTAAAGCTGATGAGGAAGAAGCAAAAACTGTCACAAGACCAATTGGCGGATTTGCTAAATATGTCGAGAATCACCATTCAGAATTTAGAATCTGGGAAGAATATTACCATTGATACACTCTTGAAAGTTTTCCAGCATTTTGATGCTTTGGAGAAATTCAACCATTTTGTACAAGAAGAAATCAAGAATAACAGTTATAAATCTTTGTATTGAAATGGCGAAAAATAATTTCTATAGATTTATAAAAAGCAAAAGCCGACATTTGGCATGACGGCTTTAAAAACCTACAATCTATGAGGTACGAAACCTTCCTTCTCGATACGTCCGAAACGATTTAGGTAATACAAATTTATGAGTAATTAAGTAATGTTAAAGAATCTATTTGATAGCTTAGAAACCTTTGATTTTAACATAAAATAGACTTTACGAAACCGCTAAATGGATTCTTACGAGAATGGCAGGCTGGGGGGTACATGAATAGAAAATTAATCTTAAAGTACAAGCATGAATAAAATAGAACTTTGGAAACATATCTTTTGGGGAACGGTATTATCAATTCTCATATTTTTTTCTGTATCCTTTTTATCCATATTACCACAAATAAATCCATTACATTATTATCGTAAAGGTGAACTGTATAATTTGTATATAGGTTTCCCTTTTGAGTATTATGGACAATTTTGGTTTCGTGGGTGTGATATTCCAAATTCAGAATGGAACCCAAAAAATCTATTTTATGATTGTTTCTTATTTTGGATAATTGTAACTGGTATTTACGTTATGAAACAAAAAAATAATTCTCAAAATCAACAAAACACATGAAAAATAACTCACGCAGAGAATTCATTAAAGCCAGTTCGCTATTGGCAATCGGTTTTTCATTGCCTTCTTTTGGGCGTGAGAAAAATGAAATTCATAAAATTACCAATATTTCCAATGCTTCCCTCGGACTGGAACTAAACCCTTATATTGTCATTGATGATTTAGGGAAAATTATCATCTATAATGCCAAACCCGATGTCGGACAAGGTACTTGGCAAGCTATTCCGATGCTTTTGGCAGAGGAGTTGGAGGTTTCGATGGAACAAATCGAAATCCGTATGACGGACGGTACTGCTAAGTTTGGACAACAAGGAATTGGTGGTTCAAATTCTGTTCGGTCACGTTGGAAGCCCATGCGTCAGGCGGGGGCAGCGGCAAAAGAAATGCTCATTAAAGCCGCCAGTAACAAATGGCAAGTGTCTGAAAATGAATGCTTTGCAAAAGAAGCAAAGGTGTATCACAAGCCTACCAATAAGTCATTTACTTACGGTGAATTGATTGCTGATGCCTCAAAATTAGAAGTTCCAAAAAGTCCAACGCTCAAAGACCCAAAGGATTTTAAGTTGTTGGGAAAATCATTACCCCGTCCAGAAATTCCTTCAAAAACCAACGGAAAAGCCGTCTTCGGGATTGACGCTGTTTTACCCAATATGTTGTACGCAAGTATAGAAATGCCTCCTGCGATTTACGGAAAAGTAGGTAGTTTTGATGGTGCGGAGGCAATGAAAGTCAAGGGTGTAAAGTACGTTTTGAAAACCGAACGAAAATTAGCTCATGCCATTCCAGAGGCTGTGGCGGTTGTGGCGGATAATTATTGGGCTGCATTGAAAGGTCGTAAAGCTCTGAAAATCACTTGGAATGAAGAGGGAGTTGAACGTTTTTCTACCGAAAAGTACATCCAAAAACTTAGAGAGTTAGGAAAAGAAGATGGCAACATTTACCCAGAAAATACCAAAGGAGATTTTACGAAAACATATACAGATGCGTCTAAAAAATTAGAGTCTGTTTACGAAACACCACACTTGGCACATTCACCACTCGAACCCGAAACTGCAACTGTATGGGTGCAAGGCGAAAAGGTCGAAATTTGGGCTCCCGTTCAATCTCCCGATGGTGTGATAAAACAGGTTTCGGAGTATTTTAAATTCAAACCTGAGAACGTAAAAGTGAACGCTATGTTACTGGGAGGGGCTTTTGGACGGAAATCAAATATTGATTTTGTGATGGAAGCTGTCCACATTGCCAAACAAGTGAATCAACCCGTTAAACTAATCTGGACTCGTGAAGACGACATTAAACAAGGTCCGTTCCGCCAAGCGATGGTAAGCGTAATGCAAGGAAGTTTAGATGAAAATGGAACAATGTCTGGCTTGAATCACAAGCAAGTCGGCGATGCTATTCTGAGACAAGCGGCAAAGATGGATTTCAAAACTAAGCCCGATTTTGTAGCTATTGAGTCGGTAAGTTTTAAGGGTAGCCCGTACCAGATTCCAAACCGTAGAAATTCATTTAATTTGGCTGAATCTCCTGTGCCAATTCACTGGTGGAGAGCCCCTTATGCTTGTAATAATGTATTTCCACAAGAAAGTTTTATCGACGAAATGGCACATTTGGCAGGAGCTGACCCAATGGAATTCCGTCTGAAAATGTTAGATAAAGATGCTCGGATGACCAATGTTTTACGAGAATTGGCTAATAGATCTGATTATAAAAATGTAAAAACTGGTCAAGCAATTGGCATTTCTGTTGTGCAACTTTATGGGTCGTACATTGCCCATGCTGTTACTGTTTCTAAAAAAGGGAAAGGTGTAAAAATCGAAAAAGTAGTTTCGGTGATTGACTGTGGTTTAACGATAAATCCAGACAATGTGAAAGCCCAGACACAAGGAAATGTAGTGATGGGAATTTCTTCGGCAATAAAAAATGGGATTACTTTTGTGGACGGGAAAGTACAACAAAATAATTTTCATGATTATCAAATACTAAGAATCTCGGAAGCAGGTTTCCCGATTGATGTTCACTTAATGGAAAGTTTTGAAAGTCCAGGCGGAGTTGGCGAAACAGGGCTTCCACCAATCGCTCCAGCTTTAACAAATGCCATTTTTAGATTGACGGGCAAACGAATAACAACTTTGCCTTTTGATATGGATAATGTGGGGTAAAACATAGATTGAGATAGTTGAAGAAAACTGTGATTTAGACAAAAAACAAACTTAGAGGCGTAGAGGATTAGAGAAAAGTAAAATACTAACTCTAAATCTCTATGCCTCTAAGTTTAAAATGTTGAAGGTTAATTTTATCATTCTCTTTTTTGCCATGCTCAAAAACACAATCCAAATCATCACCCAAAATTTTGCTCCACTTTCAGAGGAATGTATGGCTGATTTTGAGCAATATGCTCAGATTCAGACTTTCCCAAAAGGGCATCAATTAGTCAAAGAAGGGCAATTTTCTGATAAATTATTCTTCATTGTTGAAGGTTGTGCAAGGGCTTATTATTTGAAAGACGGCAAAAATATTACCGATTGGTTTGCCTTTGAAAATGATTTTATTTGTGCTATCAATAGCTTTTTCCTATTTATCCCAAGTCCACATTATATTGAATTATTGGAAGACTCAACCTTGCTGGTGGTTTCGAGAGAAGACATGATTACTCTTTCTGACAAATACCACGATTTTGAACGACTCGGCAGAATCAGTACCACCAAAACCATGCTTCAACTTCAACAACGAGTGGTTTCATTACAATTCGAGAGTTCCCAACAACGCTATTTGAATCTCATTTCCATTTATCCTCATATCGAACTCCGTGTGCCTTTGGGCGATATTGCTTCTTATTTGGGCATTACCCAAGAAACTTTAAGTAGAATTAGAGCCTCCCGAAACCGAATTTGATTTATATCAAAAGAGATTTCGTTTTTGTTGGTGAATTTTGTCAAAAACAACTAAACAAAATGCTCATAATCATCGGAGGCTTTCATAGCCTATTTTTCGCTGTTTTTCATTGTCTTTTTTGGAGTAAATTGGACTGGAAAAACCAATTATCAAGGCTCAGCAAAACCAATAGTGCCGTGATGCAAATTCTCAATCTCCGCATCATTTCATTGGCTGCTCTTCATGCTTTGATGTGTTTCCGCTATGGAAATGAACTTTTAACGACTCCTTTGGGAAATGCCGTTCTGATTGGTTCTTCTCTTTTTTGGATTGGTAGAACTATCGAACAATTTATTTTCGTTAAATATCTCCCTTTCAAAGAACCCATGAATATTTTTGTAACTGCACTTTTTATCATGGGCGGAGTCATCTACCTAATTCCTTTGTTCTGAAATGTTACTCAAAAATCTCCATAGAATCACGGGAATAATTGTCTCGGCATTTGTGATTACCCATCTCTTCAATCACTCAATGGCATGGTTTGGAATCACTACGCATCAACGAATTCTTGATACTCTCAGAATCGTTTATCGACAACCTGTTATTGAAATATGCTTGATTTCATGTTTTTTATTTCAAGCATTTAGTGGCGTGAAATTAATTTTTAGGCTTAGAAAAAAAGAAGAAAAAAGCACTTTCGAGAAGATACAAATCTATTCTGGGGTGGTTTTGGGCTTGTTTATTCTCCAACACATTATCGCTACGATTGGACAAAGATTTTATTTTAAATTCGATACCAATTTCTATTTTGCCTCAAGAGTCGTTTTACAAAATCCTATCAAATGGTATTTCATTCCCTACTACGCTTTGGGAATTATGTCATTTGCTACGCACGTGGCGAATGTGCATCAACACAAGATGATTTCAAGAATTGGAGAACGGCAAGCGAAGATTCATTTTTGGGGAATAATTGGCGTTTTTGCTATAATTACTACCATTATTTTGTACGTATTCATGGGTGGAAGATTTGAGATTATCATTCCGAGTGAGTATTTGGTTTATTGAAAATACTGTAACGCCATAAAAGAGGGACTTGAAAATTCAAGTCCCTCTTTTTATTAGAAAGATGATTTTTATTTTCTGCAAATTATTCATTTTGTATTGCTAAATTTGAGAGAAATACTGCAACTTTGACCATTATATAAGCAAAATTATGCAAGATTGTGAAAAGGCTTGAAAACACAGAAGATTTGATAATTGAAGTTTAGAACTCATTGACAAGTAAAAGTTGCTCTCAACATGGATTAAGCACCAATTCGCAGTTATGGCTTCTCGAATAAATTAACAGATATTCTTCATATTCGGGTATCAGTCAAAGACTTGATATAAAATTTAAGGAAAAGAAATTGCACAAAAAAAGCAGTAGTTCAAATGAGCTACTGCTTTACAATTAATATCAGTTTTATTTTGCAGGAATTGCCTGCTGTATCAATTATTTTAAAAATGGTTAATGATTGTTTACAAATATATGCAAGTTTTTTCATAAATTACAAAAATTATTGCAAAATATTGCAAAACATTTTTTGCTTACAGAATAGTATTAACTCAATCCAATTTTATAGATGCTAAAAGAAGAACGTCACCAACTAATTCTCGAAAAATTAAATACAGATAAGAAAGTTAATTTAGTAGATATTAGCCAGTTACTGAATGTTTCGTACGATAGTATAAGAAGAGACATTATTGAATTGGAAGACAAGGGGCTTCTAAAAAAAGTACATGGCGGGGCAATTGCAAATTCTTACCTTTCGATGAAGGCAAGTAAGGGATTGGGTATTGCCAATTCTGAGATTATGGGAATTGCAAAAAAGGCTCACAAACTCATTGAAAATCATCAGACAATTATTATGGATGGTGGTACAACAAATTTTTACATTGCCGAACAGCTTCCGAAAAACCTTGAAGCAACAATTATTACCAATAACCCCCATTTGGCGATTTCGTTGAGTGAACACCCAAAAATTGATGTCATTCTTTTGGGGGGAACATTCTATAAACGCTACCAGATTTCGATTGGTATTGAAACTTCAACAGCATTGGAACATATCAATGCTGATTTATATTTTATGGGTATCAATAGTATTTCTGCAAATAATGGGGCGGCAATCAGAAACTATGAAGAATCTCTGATGAAAAGACGCATGATGCAGTCGGCAAGAAGAACAATTGTTGGGGTTGTAGAAGAAAAAATTAATATCCAAGAAACCTACAAGGTATGTGAGTTTTCACAGATTAGTTGTCTAATTTCAAGTTTATCGCCCTCTGACGAACTGCTGAAAGACTTTCATGGTCAGGGAGTTGAAATTTTATGATTTAGTTTATGATAATTCGCTCAATTTTTTTACTATTTTTGAGCTAATAATCAAGTAAGGAAAGAAAATCAGGCAATAATCATCTTTAATGAAACATAATTGACTAAGAATCAGTTAATTATGTCTTATAAGTAATTATTACTATTTTCTAATTTCATTAAAATTCTATCCCCTCCTAATGATGAAAAAATTATTGCTTTTATCCGCTTTTTTATGTCTGGGTATTACTCAAGTCGATGCTCAGAAAAAGGCAAAGAAACCAAAAAAAGGAACTACAACCATTATTGCTACAAATGACCCCGTTGAGAGTCTGAATCACAAAATGATTTTTGGGGATGTTCAGCGTGTACAGGAAGAAGTTGAAGCCACACTTCAACCCAGCGACCGTACTCAGAAAAATCCAGAGGGTCAAATACGGCATTATGATACTTACAAAATCTATATGCACGCTGGCGAAGAATTGTTTCTGGAACATACTTCTAATGAATTTAGAGTAATGCTGGCTTTAAAAAAACCAGATTCAAATACGCAAACAGATTTCAGTTATGATTCTCAAAATTTTACGGGTAGCAGCAGAAATAAATTCTATTTCGTAGCTCCAACTACGGGTATTTATACGCTCTTGGCTACGTCGATGGACTCTGATAAATCGGGGGCTTATAAGATTGTCAAAACGCTCTATGCACCAGGTGCAGTAGAGGCAGAATTAGAACCAGAATTTGCCAAACAATTCCGTAATTTATTGGGACATAAAAAGAAAGCCTTTAAAGAAATTACTGGTGAAAAAATCAAAAAAGATAAAAATGATAAAACGAATGGTTTGGAAAGATTTAACTCAAACTTTGAGTTGATTACTGGTAAAACAGGGACTGTAGTTTTGGAAAATAGTGGACAAACTGCCAATTTTAAGGCAGTTTTATTAGAAACGGATAATCAAGAAGAAGCAAAGACTTTTTTCGAGAAAATGAAAAAGCAATTGCAAATCCTGACAAGAGCTTGGTCTGAGCAACCGCCAAGTGAAAATATTTTCAGTGCATCGACAGAAAAAGAAATTGTTTCATTGAATTTAGTCAATGAAGAGTTCAAGAAAAAGAAAGAAGTAAAACAGATTTATAAAGTACAGTTTACTTGTAATTAAGTAATTGGCTTTAGAAATAATACGCTGAGAAAATAAAAAGAGCCAAGTTTGCATACTTGGCTCTTTTTATTTTGATTTATTTGTAATCTTCAGGCAGAGGAGCATTCGCAAGTGGATGAGGTTCGTCTGGCTTCGATTGATTTGGCACTATTTCTATTAAACTAACATTTTGCGTTTTCAAATCATACTTGCCAACTAATGAGGCAGTTCTGTCTGAAAAATTCTGAGACTTTGCGTTTTCTGGTGTGAATAAATCATACACAAAATAGCAGTCCGACAATGTTTTTTGGTTCAAAATCCATACGACTGGATTGGTACTTGGCAAAACATTCTTTAGTTTAGCTGCATAAAGTGGAAACAACTTTTTAGTAATAGTTTGTCCCAATTCCAACTCTAAACTATCATTTTGGTAAATATGATTTCCAGAAAGTTGCTCCTTGTAATACGACGATTCTTCTTTTTTGAACATATCCAACATCACTAAATAATGTTGTGTGAATCTGTCCCAATAGATTTTTTGTTCAAATTCAGCCGTAAAATTACTTTTCACAAACTCTTCTTGATTGACATCAACTAAATTCAATAATACCTTTCCGTATTCATCTAAACTTAAATTATTTTCTAATAAAAAATCTTTGAGAATCATCCTGATTTTTTCGAGAATAATATCTCTTTCTATTGCTGAGATTTTCATTAAGTCTAACCTACTGTACAAACTGAGGCTAATTGCTTTGCCAGGATTCTGTAAAAAAACCTTGATAGGAATAGCCTTAGATAATTTTTCAGAGAGAGCATTTTGTAAGGATACCTCCTTTAAACGTGTTTGATACAATGCCTCAATGTCTCCCAGAAAAGCACCGTCTTTCCAAGCTACCGTAAAAACAATTCCATTTTTATCAGATAAAAAAACGGTCTCCCCGTCAGCAACTGGAATAAAGACTCCACCGTACTTTTTTTGTATATTTTCTATCTTGAACTTATCTCCAAATTGGGATTCCAATTGCTTTTTCACTGCGTCTTCATTTTTGCAAGACATTAAAAATATTCCCAGAATGGTTGTCGCAACAACCAACAATATGATTTTCAAGAGCATACACGTTGTGTTAAAATTCAGGCAATAAGGTACTGATTTTTAAATACTTATCTGAGGTTCTCGAATGTTATTTTCTTGCATCCACATTCTGAGTGACGCATTTTCGGCAGTTTTGGCATCAGTCCATGCTTTTCCAAAACCTCTTGGGTCGTTGCTGATATTCTGTAATCTCACTTGCCATTCTGTACCTATTGGAGTTTTATACCACTGATTTCTAAGGTCAGCATAGGGCAATTCATAGGGTCTTTCAACAGGAAATTGAATACCTTTCTGAATTAAAATTTGCTTTGTAGCCGCCTGAGCTTCGATAAATTCTTCTATCTCGGCTTCGTTTTCTTGAACTTGCATCGGAATTCCACCCTCTCCTCTTTCGGTTTCAACATCAATCCTTGCACCTTTTTCGATGAGAGAATTTAATTCTTTGAACCAATTCAGGTAAGCACATTTCATAGCAATGGTATCACCACCTTTATCAGTTCTGTTGATGTCTGCACCGTATTCAAGCAACAAATCGAGATTATTCCAAAATTCATTAATCAAAGCGTCATGAATCACAGGCGTTTGTCCATCACCACTACCATTTGGGTCAGCTTTATTTTCAAGCAAAATTTTCAAATACTTGCTTTCATCATCAGCAACTGTGGCATAATAAATAGGCTGAATATTTTCATTATCTGTAAGATTTGGGTTCGCCCCCAATTTCAATAACTCTCTAACAGACAGTTCTTTATCACCTACCATTCCCCAAAGTAAAAATGTAACATTATCATGAAAGATTTTATCTAAATCTAAACCTTCATTGGCAAGTGTATTGATTGTTTGTAGGTCTTCATTCAAAATAGCATTCGCCATTTCGAGAGATTTTCCCTCAAATATTTCTTCTGGTTCCATGTCTTTATCTAATTTTTGTGGTTTGAGTACTATTATTTACAACCTAAAATGTCTGCCATTTTCTTCAAATCATCTTTTTTCTCTTTTTCCATAGAGTCAATCAAGAAACCCATTCCATGCAATTCAACTCTTCTCATTACTCCTGTTGCTCCTGGATCTGCAATTGGATTTCCGTTTATATCTTGTGCTGTTACTTGGCGACGTTGACCAACTGCCTGAGGCAATGAACCATTAAACAAATTTTTAACATTATTAACTGTACCACTAATAATACCTCCACCAGTGCCTACTACTGTACCAACAGTTCTTCCTATCCTTTTTCCTATACCAAAACCACCAAAAGGTAATTTGTTATCAACAGCAGAACCCATCTCACCACCTCTTTGATAACCAGAAACGCCCCCATCAAGTACATCAACGAGACCTCCTGCGGGACTTAGTAAAAACTTGATTGCTTCTGGAGTACTCTGTGCATAAGTTAAGATTTCACCAGGGAAGTTGTAGGCCTGTACTAATGGTTTTCCTCCCAAAATATCAACACCTTGTTCTCGTGTTTTACCATATTTACCAACTGTCGCAGAGTGAACACCCGCCGCATTAAAAGTATATGCTCTCGAACCCGTAACAATTCCAGCAGCAGCGGCTTGTCCGCCAGCTTTTGAGTGACCTGTTACTTCAATAGATCCATACCGAGCTTTCACTTTCTGAGCTTCAATCATAGTAAGATTATATTGTTCAGTCTCTACACCTCTTCCTTGTTTCAGATTTCCTCGAATCCAGTCTTTGTATCCTTCGTCAGCATTATCAGTTCCTCTAAATACCAGAACTGGTTTTGCATTAGGTTCAAAATCATTGGCATAAACAGCCGAAGCAAAGCCCGATTTAGGGTCTTTGTAGAAAGGTTTTACAACTCTCCACCCTTCTGGAATAGTTGCTTTTGCTTTTGAATTTACATCAGGAGGGCTACTTTTTCCCCAAGCATAGATATGATCCGAAAGTTTTGCTCTTTCAATGGCTGCATTATTTCCTGCAAAACGTCTCATTGGGGCATACAAGCTATCCGTTTCTTTGGGTGGATACGGATGAGTTGAAGGAGGATACAATTTATTAATTTTATCATGTATAGCCTGATTAGCCGCCGCAACAGTATTTGTTCTTGCCGTATAACGTACCTTCTTGGTTTTAGACATATCCGTAGAAGTCTTCACGTTGTCGCAAGGGGTTGGTGCTTTTGCAGCGAGGGCTGTACTTTTCAAGCCTGGCGTTGGTTTTTCTTCTCCTTTTCCATTGCTCTTATCGCTTGCTCCTTTCGAGCCGTCACCTTTTCCAGTTCCGCTTACAATCCATTTATTGTCCAATTCCACGCCACCAATATTGATTCTTTCGGGTGAAATCGTGATGGTTGTTTTCATGTTGGAACTTGCCATTGTTCCATCAAACCGTTCTATGAAATTGATACAGTAAGCATTATAGAAATTGATAGTTTTCATGGTAGAATCCTGATTTTGATTCTTGAAAATAATACTACCATCTAATTGCTTTACGGGGTTTGCCATCCAATCAGTAATCATATCATTGTCGGACGGAGTGTCGAACTCCACCGTCATGATTCCTCCTCTGGCAAGTGAAGCAGGACGACTTCTGGCATCTACCGCTTGGTTGATGTCCAAATCAAGATAATCAATATCAATGGATTGACCTGCAATTTTGAGTACAGCTTTAAAAGACATGAAATTTTAGTTTAAAGATGATTTTTTTATAGCAAGAAATGAAGAAGCTATTTTGGAATTCTAAGGAGTTTATCTAACAATGAAGGCATCGAACATTCAGATTCTTCATTGCTTAAATTCTCATTATTTCAATAACAACACAAATAAAGTATTTGTTAGGCTTAACTTCAAAAAATGTAGCAGATGAATGAGTGAACGGTAAAATTTAATTAAGTAGTTCTAATCTAAGAGTTTTTACTCAGTTTTCTGGCAACAAAAAATTCATTCTTGTAAAGAAAATCAATAAAAAATATCAATGCTGAACTATGTTTAAATCAATTTTGAGTAAATTGTCAAAAACTAAAATTTCATAAGCACTAAAAACCATGCAACAGTCTTTCGACAATAATAATGTTAGTAAATCTACCCTCTGGAAAGTTATCACAGCGTCCTCCGTTGGTACAGTGATTGAATGGTACGATTTTTATATTTTCGGAGCGTTAGCAACAATTATTTCTACCTATTTTTTCCCTAAAACTGACCCTACTGCTGCCTTCCTAAGTACCCTTGCAACCTTTGGAGCTGGCTTTGTAGCAAGACCTTTTGGTGGAATTATTTTCGGACGATTGGGTGATTTGATTGGTCGAAAATATACTTTTTTAGTCACCTTAATTTTAATGGGAGGTTCAACTTTTGTAATTGCTTTTATACCAAGCTACGCAAAAATTGGCGTTGCTGCACCAATTATCTTATTGATACTTAGAATCTTACAAGGTTTAGCCCTGGGTGGCGAATACGGTGGTGCAGCCACTTATGTAGCAGAACACGCACCCGACAATCAGCGTGGAAAATATACTTCTTATATCCAAACTACGGCTTCGCTGGGTTTGTTGTTTTCGATTGTGGTGATTCTGTCTTGCCAAAAACTGATTGGAAAAGAGGGCTTTGAAGATTGGGGCTGGCGAATACCTTTTGCTTTGTCTGGAATTCTGGTCATTGTGTCGTATTTCATCAGAAAAAATATGCACGAATCTCCACTTTTTGCCAAACTAAAAGCCGAAGGTACAATTTCTAAAAATCCTTTAAAAGAAGCATTTGCGACGAAGGAAAACATTAATTTAATGCTTGTTGCGATGTTCGGAGCAATTATCGGACAAGGAATTGTTTGGCATACTGGGCAGTTTTATGCTCAGATTTTTATTGGTAAAATCCTCAATGTTGAATTTGTAACAACCAATTCGATTATTGCTTTTTCATTGATTTTTGCGACACCATTCTTTGTAATTTTCGGTTCACTTTCCGATAAAATTGGTCGTAAAAAAATCATGTTGGGTGGAATGTTACTGGCTGCAATTTTCTATTATCCGCTTTTCAAATTAATGGAAATTATAGTAAATTCAGAAGGAACTTTGGTTGGCAAATCTATTGAATTAACCATGTCTGGAAAGGTTTCTTTAGTAGGAATTTGTTTTATCTTAGTCATTTTTGCGACTATGGCTTATGGTCCAATTGCTGCTTTTTTGGTAGAATTATTTCCTACAAAAATCAGATATACCTCATTATCAATACCTTATCATTTTGCGAATGGTGTTTTTGGCGGATGCGCTCCTTTTGTGGCAACATACATCGGGGCTGAAACGGGTTCAAGATATGCGGGGCTGTTTTACCCTATTTTCTTAGCCGCCATGACAGTTATTATAGGAGGAATTTTTCTGAAAGAAACAAAAGGAAAAAAGATTTTGGATTAAGCAACGGTGAAACATTAAGCAACGTCTTATTACAAAAGGAACTTCATCCTATTTAGACCATTCAAGACAAATTTCTATGAAAAAGAGATATTTATACTTCTTACTACTTAGTTTTTTACAAACTACTTGTACTGAAACTAAAGAATGCTGTGGTCCAAATCTTAGTGGAATTAATTTAGATTCTCCATTTTTCCCGACTGAAGATTTGGGTTTTTATACGATTTATGATGTAGTCGAAACAAACTATGCCTTGACGAGTCCGACAGTTGTAAAAAAATATCAATTAAAAGAACAAATTCAATCAACTTTCACAGATTCAGAAGGTGGAAAAAGTGTCAGAATTGACCGATACCGAAGAAATGATGCTCAGGCAGAATGGAAAATTGACACTGTTTTTACTGCAAAAAAAGTGGTTGATAAAGTGACTAAAACGGAGAACAATCAAACCTTTGTAAAATTGATTTTTCCATTCAGAGAAAACCTAAAATGGGATGGAAATCTTTACAATAATGTTGGGAAAGACGATTATGTGTTAAAAAATGTTTATTTACCTTTTAAAATTGATACCAAACAATTCGACAATACCGTTACTGTTTTACAACAAAATGATTCTACATTAGTTGATTTAAAAAAGCGAACAGAGGTATATGCTAAAGGTGTTGGAGTGATTTTTAGAGAAAAAACTTCTTTGTTTTATTGCGACAAACCAGAGTGTGTTGGTAAAGCAAAAATTGATTTTGGTACACGCTACATTCAAACAATTAATAGTTATGGAAAAGAATAATATGACTCGTAAAATTTTATTTTTAGTTTTTGCCTTGAGCCTATTTTTAGGAGAAAATACCTTTGCACAAGGTGTCGCTCGGAAATATTTAGTTTTGTTGAAAGACAAAGCTAACAGTCCATTTAGTACCTCGAAACCAACAGATTTTCTATCTGCTCGTTCTATCGACCGTCGAAAAAAGCAAAATATTCCTCTCATTTCCAGAGACTTACCCGTGAATCCAACTTATGTTTCTGAAATGAAAAAAGTGGGAGCTAAAATTACTTTTACGTCAAAATGGATGAATGCCGCTTTGGTAGAAGCAGATTCGTCCGTACTCAAAAAAGTACTTGCCCTCAGTTTTGTAAAAGGAATTGAAGGAAATATTGCCCTTAATTTGGGGGCAAATGGGACAAGAACTTCTTATAAATTTGAAACAGAATCTGCAAATTTCGACTATGGTAAAGCTGATACCCAGATAAAAATGCTGAAAGCTAATTTAATGCACGACCAGGGGTATCGTGGCGAAGGAATGATGATTGGTGTATTAGATGCTGGTTTTTTGAATGCGAATAAAATTCCTTGTCTGAAAACGTTATTTGATGAAAAACGAGTCGTTGGCACTTTTGATTTTGTGGCAAATGAAAAGAATGTTTACGAAGATGATACGCATGGTACGCACGTTCTGAGTTTAATGGCGGCATCTCTCGATGGACAGATGTTAGGAACTGCACCGAAGGCTTCATATTTACTATTACGGTCTGAAGATGCTTTTACTGAAAAACTAATCGAAGAAGCAAACTGGCTTTTTGCTGCAGAGTACGCTGATAGTGTGGGAGTTGATATGATTAATTCATCGTTGGGTTATAGTGAATTTGATTATACGCTGACCAATCATAAATACAAAGACATGAACGGTAATACGACCATCGCTGCAAAAGCCGCAGATTGGGCGGCAGCTACTGGGATTGTTTGTGTGGTTAGTGCTGGGAATGAAGGACTTAGCCCATGGCGATATATTGCTACTCCAGCAGATGCCGATTCTATTATTACAGTTGGTTCTGTGAATAAAAGTCAATTTCCCGCTCCTTCAAGCTCGATTGGACCTTCTGCGGATGGTCGTATAAAGCCTGATTTATCTGCAATGGGCGAAGGTGCAACCATTGGAGATACCCAAGGAAGTATTTCGAGTGGCAGTGGAACATCGTATTCATCACCATTATTATGTGGCTTTATTGCAGGTTTTTGGCAAGCAAATCCGAAATTAACTGCTATGCAAGTGATTGATGCCATGCGGAAATCTGGAAGTCAATATACCAAACCAGATGCAAAATTGGGCTACGGAATTCCTGATTTTGTTCGTGTCCAAAAAGTATTGGGTATTACTGTACCAGAAACTATTGTTCCTTTGGGAAATGAACCTTCAGAAAATCGAACGTTTGTTGTGTTGCCAAATCCTTTTCAGGGAAATGCCGTTCTTTCTATAAAGAATTACGATGGTAAACCCGTTGCTCTGACAGTAACAGATATTTTAGGCAAAAATATTTGGACAGGTACAGTTAATGAAGAGAAACAGTCGCTTCCTTTTCAGAATTTCAAATCGGGACTTTACTTCCTAAAGGCTGAAAGCAATAAAGGAACGGAGGTTATCAAAATCATGAAAGAATAAGCATTTTTTAGGTATTAGGCATTTTTTTAGGTATAAGGTTGTAAAATTTTATCGCTAAATTCTTCTACAAATTCTACGACCTCATACCTACAACCTAATACCTAAAAATTTATACCTAAAAATTTCTACATTTCTAAGAGTTTTTTCAAGTCCATTGATTTAACAATTTCTTGCAAAGACTCGGTACTTTCAATGTTTGAGGCTTCGATATTGATTAAAAAACGGTCATTAATTACAGCCGTTAATGTGCCTCGTTTTTCTTTTTTCTTGAAATCTTCCCAGCCTTTCATTCCTTCTTGGTCAAATTTCACACTACCAATGTGTTCGGTATCATTGTCCACTGAATAGCCAGAACTTAGCATGGTGGTTGCCATCGACAGTACTCCAAAAGCAGCATTATAATCCATTAGAGATACATTTAATTTGGAATCACCTTTACTAAACCTCTGATTAGCAACAGAATATGACATTCCCATGGCATTTACGGATTCGCCCGAAGGTTCGCCATCTTTCTCGAAATTACTCACCGATGATGGCAAATACGCTTGTAAATCTTTGTAAGGAATTGCCACAGTGTCGCCTTTTGCTTGCCGTTCCTTCATTTTATCGCTTGACTGCTGGGTAGTTTTCTCTAAGTTTGTAACTGTTTCTACTACATTAGCAGCTTCCCGAATTTTTCCGCAAGACCAAATTAAACTTACAGATAGCAGGATTAGGAGGATTTTTAGAATTTTCATAAAATTTGTGATTGAATAAGCCTAAAAATCCGAAAATTTGAGTTTCAGTTTTATGACTTGTTAGAAAAAATTAAGTTGTTTAAAATTCATAAAGTTTCGTCACAAAATCATTACCAATTACTCAATATGAGAACCGTATCCTAAATTTTGAATTTTCTGAAAATTAACGCTCACTGCAAACTAATTTTACAAAAAATCAGTTGAAACTGTAATATAAAATCTTTTAAACTCAAAAATACAATGGTAAAAATAACGCCAATTTATACAGCAGAAGCCACCAATTCGGGTGGAAGAAAAGGTCATGTAACGTCATCAGACGGGATTCTTGACATGGATGTTTCTATGCCTTCTGCCATGGGTGGACATGGTGGCAAAACCAATCCAGAACAATTATTTGCCGCAGGTTATGCCGCTTGTTTCAACGGTGCAGTTGGAGCTATGGCAAAAGGAAGAAATATTGCTGGGGCAGAAATTACTGCAAAAGTTACTATCGGGAATGACCCCGCAGGTGGATTTGCTTTAGCTGTGGCGTTGCACGGAAATTTCCCGAATCTTTCTGCGGAAGAAGCTCTTTCTGTTATGGAAGATGCTCATTCGGCTTGCCCGTATTCAAAGGCAACCCGTGGAAATATTGAAGTTGCTCTTTCGGCTAATTGATTTTCGATGTTTGTTTTTCGATGCTCGATTTTCGTTTTTCGCAAAAATAAAAAGCCCTTTAGCAAATGCTAAAGGGCTTTTTATCTCTGATAATCGAACATCGAGAAAAGGAAAACTATCGAATGAAATCTCTAAAGTAATATTTAGAACCTGGCTCTTGTGGAATTGTTCCTTCAAAAGTTACTCTTCCTCTTCTTCCATTTAACATTTCTGCAACTTCTTTCGGAGAACTTACTACTTTATCATCAATCTTCGTGATTACAAATCCCACAGGCACATTATTGGCTTCTAACATTCCACCTTCTATAACTTCCGTTACTTTTACACCGCCTGATATTTTTAATTTACTACGCTCTGTATCAGACAGTTCGCCTAATTTTCCACCTAAACTTTCAATTTTAACTACGGCATTTGACTCACCTTTTACGATTCCTGTATTTCCATCTCTGTTTTTCAGAATTACATTAAAATCTTTCGTTGCACCATCACGATTTACAGTTACTACAACTGTTTCACCTGGACGTTTACGACCTACTATTTCCATTAATTTAGATGAACTCTCTACTTCCATTCCATCTATTTTCATGATTACGTCATTTACTTTCAAGCCCGCAGTTTTTGCCGCACTATTTTCATTGTCAAACTCGCCAACGTAAACTCCTTTCGACACTTTCAAATCTTTTTGTTCAGCAATTTTAGCATTTACTTCTTGGATTTTTACTCCTAAGAAACCTCTTTGAACATTACCAAATTTGATTAAGTCCCCAGACACTTTTTTCACGATGCTTACAGGTACTGCAAATGAATAACCTGCAAATTGACCTGTACGGCTATAAATTGCTGTATTAATTCCGATTAATTCTCCTTTCAAATTCACTAAAGCTCCTCCTGAATTTCCTGGGTTTACTGCGGCATCTGTTTGGATGAAAGACTCTAAAGGACGATCATTATTTTCGATGATATTCTGGCGACCTTTTGCCGAAACAATCCCTGCCGTAACCGTTGATTCCAGGTTGAAAGGATTCCCGACTGCCAAAACCCACTCTCCAACTCTGAGGGCATCAGAATCGCCAAAAGTCAAAAATGGTAAACCAGAAGCCTTAATTTGAATTACTGCTAAATCCGTTGAAGGGTCTGTACTGATGACTTTTGCTTTCATTTCACGTTTGTCATTCAACATTACCGAAACCTCCTCAGCATCTTGTACTACGTGATTATTGGTTACGATATACCCATCTGCACTGATAATCACACCCGAACCCGAAGCCTCTTGTGCTTCTGGTTGTCCACCACGACGACGGCTTCCACCACCGAACGGATCACCGAAACCAAAGAAATCTTCAAATGGATCTCCTCCCTGACTTCTCGCCTGACGAGTTGACTTCGTTTTGATATGCACAACTGCTGGAGTAGTTTTTTCGGCTGCATACGTGAAGTCTCCTGGCACGCCCGAAAGAATTGGCGTATTATCTGAAACCAGACGAGTAAACGCTGATGGAGTACTCGTAAAAACAGAATCGTTTGATGGTTTTTCAACAAAAAGTTTGTACGCTCCAAGCGTAGTAGCACTGCTCAAAATCCCGACCAATGCAATAGTTTTAATGTTACTGTTCATATATAAATAATTTATTTGGATTTATGTGAAAGCCCTTGCTCATGAGAGGCTTAATTTTCATTATGCTAATTTAACGTAAAAACGATTTGAGAGGTATTTAAGTTTACTCGTTTTTAACAAATTTTAACGAAAGAATTTTTCGATGATGGGTTTTCGATTTTCGATGTTGAGATAAAGACAGAAGCCCACGCTTTGGGCGAAGGCTTCTAAAAAATTATTGCAATGATAATTTCCAAATTATTAAGCTACTGCAATTTCTTTTACAGCAGGTTTTACTTCTTCTTGTTTAGGAACATTGATTGTCAAAATTCCGTCGGTATAAGTTGCACCAATGCCTTCAATTTCTACATTTTTAGGTAAATTAAAAGTACGTTGGAAAGACGTAAAGCTGAATTCTTTGCGAACAAATTTCTCTGTATTTTCTTCAGTTTTTTGTTCCTGATTTACCGAAATCGTCAGGCGATTTTCGTTCAAGCTCAATTTGAAATCTTCTTTCTTTAAACCTGGGGCAGCGACTTCAATATGAAAAGCATTTTCAACATCTTTCACATTTACGGCTGGCAATGTATTGTATTGGCTGTGGGCAATTTTGTTAGGTAACATGGCGTCAAAAGTTTTAAATAAATTGTTAAAATCGTTTCCAAATACTTGGTTTACTGCTGGCTGATTGAATCTTACAAGTCTCATGATATTATGTGTTTTAAGTTTTGAATTTTTGTTATGTCTTCATCTAAAACTGATTTCGTTTAGATGTTATGCCAATCTTCAAATCTTATACCATTTGGTTTTTAATGCCATTTTGTCTTATTTTTAACAATTTTAATAAAATTTAACTGCCATAATTACCGATTTTAATGAATCAAAGGCGTAAAACTGTCAGATTTAAGAATTCAAGTTAAATCGAAAATCGAATCAAAAATCTCCATAATTCACTTGCAAGCAGGGCAAACCCAAATCTAAACGCCATAAATCAACTACTTGGTTGCGGTCGTCCAAGACAAATTTCACAAAATATTTCCCTCTAATTTCAGCCTCAAAAAGTTCTTTTTTCACGATAGAATCCTTTCGTTGGTCACCCGCTTTTCGCATGAATAATTCATCGTAAGGAATTCTATTATATGCCAACCAATTGGTTGTTGGGCTTCTAAAATTTTCATCTCGCCCCGACATTAAAACGATTTTTACCCCTAATTGATGATACGTTTTCACGATTTCTGCAATAGGTAAATTGATTAAATCTTGTTCACATTTACTGGCATCAAAAGGGCTTCGGTCTTTGATAATTGCCAACGTGCCATCAATATCACAAATAATTACGGGCGGTAAAGTATCGTCCTGTTCCTGATAATGTGGACCACGTTCGTCTTGAAGAATATGTTGTTTATACATCTTCATAATAACATTATCGCCCACTTTTTTCTCACGGGTTTTGTCTCTTTCCAAACATTCTTCCAAGGTCGTTTCCATTTCCTTGAACTGAATTTGCACTTTTTCGCCTGTTTCGTTACAATAATTATCCACCACTTGCCTGATGCGAGCAATTGACTTTTCTGATAAATTGGTATCATCAATCACGACGTGTTTACCAGCTTTTAGAGCCTCTACCAACATCATATCACGGACATTCGCCACAAATTTTTCATTGGGAAAACTATGGGCAGAGTTATCCAACATCGCACGGAGTTCGTCTTTGTTGAGGCGTTTCCAAGCGTGTGGATTTTCGGCTAAAATATTTTTGGCATACGTGGACTTTCCGCTTGCTGGGAGACCCCGTAAAATTAAGATTGTTTTCATGGTCGTTTTTTTGAAAGAACGAAGTTATGTTACAATAATTTCATTAACTAAAGAATGGGAATTCAATAAAGGAGAGTACGAACAAATGCAGATTCCTTAAAGCAATTCTATCCATTAATATTATCAAAATTTTATTATTTATTAACTAAATTAGTAATACTTTTATTTGTGTTTATAATACTGATTTACTTTTACTTCTCGGAATGTTTTTTGTCAAAAAAATAATGTAGAAATTGATTAAAAGCAAACCTAATTAACTGGTAATTAAAGGTTTAAAATATAATTTAAAACTTCACAAAATGGACAAAAAACGCAGGCAAATTTTGAAATTAAGTGGTTTAGCCGCTTTCGGAATATCATCAAATGTGAATTTGAGTGGATCATCATCCTCAGTATTGCCAGATTTGAAAGAAACAAATTTAGAAGAACCAAAATTGAGTATCATTGGGAAATATGGTGAATGGGCTACGCAGCTTAGAGGAAAACAATTACCAAAATTTTCATTCAGAAGCGGTAAGTTTAACGACTTAAAAGCATGGCAGAAACTTGCTAAAAACCAAACGATTGAGCGAATGGCTATTCCAGAAATTGCTGGTTTGCCAAAAGTGAAGGTGGTAGAAACCATGACTTATGACGGGCTACATATTGAAAAACTAACATGGCAATTGCCTTATGGACGACCAACAGAAGCCATTATCTTAAAACCACTCAATGCGAAAGGAAAATTACCAGCCGTACTTGGTTTTCACGATCATGGGGGTGATAAATATTTTGGAATACATAAAATAACAAAGACTTCCGACGTTCAGCATCCTTTGATGAAAAAAGGGCAAGAAATCTCTTATGAAGGAACTGCTTGGGCAAATGAATTAGCAAAAAGGGGCTATGTTGTCTTGGTTTCAGATGCTTTTGCCTTCGGAAGTCGTAGGGTCATGATGGAGGATATTCCTGAATATAATCGTGAAGGTTTGACAGATAAAGACCCTGATAATCCCGATAATATTAAGGCGTATAATGTTTGGGCAAACCATCACGAGCAAACGATGTCGAGGTCACTTTTTAGTGCGGGTACAACTTGGCCTGGGGTATTTTTTGCCGAAGACAAAAAGGCTTTGGATATTCTCTGTGCAAGAGAAGATGTTGATAATGAACGAGTTGGATGTTGTGGACTGTCGGGTGGTGGTTTACGAACGGTTTTTATGGGAGGTTTAGACACTCGAATAAAATGTGCCGTTCCAGTAGGATTTATGACGACTTGGAATGATTTTGCCCTCAATAAATCCTTCACACATACGTGGATGACTTACGTTCCATTGCTTCCAAACGAACTGGATTTCCCTGAAATTTTAGGATTAAGAACGCCATTGCCAACCTTAGTTTTGAATGATACGAACGATAATTTATTTACGCTTTCAGAAATGGAAAAAGCAAGTGATATTTTGAAAGAAATCTATAAAAAAGCAGGTGCTGAGGATAAATATAAATGCAGTTTTCATCCAGGTCCTCATAAATTCGACAAAAAAATGCAGGCAGAAGCGTTTGATTGGTTTGATAAATGGTTGAAATGATTTTTGATTCAACTTCCCGAAAGTTATTTTTACTTTCGGGAAGTTCCTACAAGTCAAAATTGGTCTATTTGTATAAAGTGTCAAAGTAGAACTACCTTAATTCAACTTAAATACTTTCACTTTTTCATTATTCATGCCAACAACCAAATTCCTTCCTATTATCTCCATACTTCGCACATCTCCTTTTAGATTTAAGCCTGTTTTATCACTTGATACGTAGCTAAAATTTCCTTTGCCATCACCCAATAAAACTGTTCCATTTACTGCATCATATTTGCCAAATTTAATGCGGGCAACTGAAAGATTTCCTGCCATAATGAGGTCTTTTTTTCCATCATTATTTACATCTGCCGTAGTTATTGCATACACAGGAGAAAATTGCACTTGTTGTGGTAGTTGTTTTATTTTCAAAGACTTACCAGTATTTTCTAAGAAAACAGTTTGAAGATTATTGGCTTTCAGCGTAATTGAACCTGATAATTCTGTACTGTTGAAAAGGTCAGTAATTTGGGCATCTGCATAAGATTTATAATCGGTAAATTTCTTTTTCAACATCGGCAAATGCTCCAAAAGGTCATCTCTGGAAGGCATTGGGTAGCTTTTGCCATCTAAATAATAAGTCATGATTGGGTCAATAGTTCCATTGTCGTCAAAATCTTTGAAAGTGATTTCTGCGGGTTGATTTTCACTCACTTTTATCTGAGAGTTCTGTCCGTGATTGCCCACTACCAAGTCAATATCACCATCATTATCCATGTCTTCTGCCAAGATTTTATTCCATAAACCATTGCTTGGTTGAGTAATCCAAGTAGCAGATTCATCCACTAATTTTCCTTTTTGATTGATGAAAATCTTTATCGGCATCCATTCGCCCACAACTACTAAATCTTTAATATTATCCTTGTTCATATCCACCCAAACAGCATCCGTAACCATTCCTAAATTGCTGATTTTCTGTTGGTTATCTTTTACAAAAATACCCCTTCCTTGATTGATTAATATAAAACTTTCGGGTGTGGTGGGATAATTTTGAGGTATTAATCTTCCCCCAACAAAGAGGTCTAAATCACCATCATTGTCAATATCAGCAGGACGAACGCATGAACCACTGATGGATTCTTTGGGCAATTGACCTTTGCTGAATCGTAGCGACGAACCGTTCCCTTTGCCATCATTCAAATAAAGACGGTCTTGAAGGGCGGCATCATTAGGACTAAATTCACTCCCTCCACTGACTACATACAGGTCTAAGTCTTTATCGTTATCAGCATCAAAAAATGTAGCTTCACAGTCTTCTGAGGCAATATCTTGCTTGAAAATGGCTTGTGATGTTGGGGTAAATTGTCCACTTTTTTGTTGTAAAAAAATCTCACCCGATTGCCCAGAAGCACCGCCTACAAAAAGGTCTTCCAAGCCATCATTATTTACATCACCTTTTGCAAAGCAAGGACCCGATCGTGAGAGCATATAAGGCAAAAGAATCTGCGATTTGAAGTCATTATAGTTGTTTTCAATATGGGTAAAATTGAAGTTATTTTCTTGTTGAGTGAAGAGTTTTTTACTGGTAATTCCCTGGTAAACAAATGATTGATTCGCTTCTAATTTTTTAATAGAAAGAATTTGATTAGGTTTTACATTCTTCAAAACCTGTTTTTTATCATCATTCCAAATCACTACTAAAGAATCAATCTGAACGGATTTTCCAATACCAAAATTCAAAATTTGTTCAACTGAAGACTGAAACCCCCGCACAGGCATTTGTTCCTGCATATAGCTCTGCCCGTTTGCATATACAAGAACCTTTGAACCTATACCCGACACGTTTTTTGAATCACCCAATAGTTTGACTTTCAGGTAGTTATTTTTCAATAAAGTATTAGCATTGTTCTGATAAACTGTTGCGTATTCGTTGATATTGTTGACGACTAAATCCATATCGCCATCATTGTCGAGGTCTGCATAGGCTGCACCACTCGAAACTACATTTCCTCCAATTCCCCAATCTTTGTTTTTCTTATCGAAAGTCAGATTTCCTTTATTTTGGAATACATAACTTTCTGTGGTCGATTTAGGCATTTTTTCGATTAACTGACTTACTGAGAGCTTTTGAGCCTGTCCTTCATTTGCCTTAATTTGCTCATCAGTCGTGAATTTCAAGAAATCCATATCAGTATAATCTTTTACAAAACCGTTGGTAATAAAAAGGTCTTTAAAGCCGTCATTGTCATAATCTTGAAACAAAGCTGACCAAGACCAATCTGTACTGGAAACACCAGAAAACTGTGCTATTTCAGCAAAATGACCATTTCCATTGTTTAGATGCAACATATTTCTACTGAACTGACTCCCAAAACCGAGTGATTCTAAGAGTTTGAATTTGTCGTAATTATCTGCCCCAGAAGTCATTTTTTGGCGATGATTTCCTTCGGCTTCCATGTCCATTGTTAGGATTTCGGGAGAGCCGTCATTGTTAATATCTGCCGCATCTGAACCCATTGAAAATAGAGAAGTATGCCCCAATCGTGAAGCAGATTCGTCAATAAATTGTGGCGAAGAACCATTTTTTTGATTGATATATAAATAATCTTGTTCGTTGAAATCATTGGACACGTAAATATCCAGCCAACCATCATTATTTACATCCGAAATAGCTACTCCCAAACCAAAACTCAATACATTTGAGACAATACCCATTTGTTGAGAAACTTCCGAAAATCGTGGCGACGAACCGTTCCCATCGTTTCGGTATAATTTATTGCCATAAATCGGACTAACTTGTTTCTTCAAGTCAGGCAGAATTTTACTAAATCCAGCAAATTCATTAAGTGAATGATTCAATAAAAACATATCTAAATCGCCGTCTTTATCATAATCAAAAAAGGATGCTTGGGTAGAATATCCTTCATCAGCAAGACCATATTCAGCGGCTTTTTCCGTGAATCGTGGCGACGAACCGGGGTTATTCCCATTATTGATATAAAGCAAATTCGCCCGTTTCTCTGGACGTGTATCTGCCGAGCGGCAAATGTAAATATCCAACCAACCATCTTCATTAATGTCCACCATCGTTGCTCCTGTACACCATCCTTGTGCATCCGCAACGCCTGATGTAGCTGTTATGTCTTCAAAATTCATTTCCCCTTTATTAATGAAGAGGCGATTTTTAACCATATTTCCCGTAAACAAAACGTCCGTTAATCCATCGTTATTGACATCACCCACGGCAACGCCACCGCCATTGTAGAAATACATATAATTCAGTACATTCAACTCTTCGGACTCCTGCAAGATATTCCTAAAATTAATACCAGTCTTACTTTTTGAAAGGCTTGTAAAGAGTTTATCGTCTGATTGACAGGCGGTTATGAGAATAACCATGAAGATAATTAGGAAGATTTGTGGTTTCATAGGTCCATTATTTAAAACGCTTATTTGCATATTGATTTAGCTTGAAATATAATCAAAAAAGATAGACATTGCTGCCTATCTTTTTTGAAAATTTTATAATAAAACAATACTATTTATTCCACCATAAACGAGTAGCAGCATTATCAGCACCACCTAACTTTGATACACCTGTTTCTAATCCCTTAGCATTCGTATTTTTCTCCCCAATTACGTAAGGTACACGACGAAGAACTGCATTTGCAGGAACATCAGCATTAGAAGAGTTGATTCTTGCATAAAGTTTTGGATATCCTGTTCTTCGGTATTCAGCCCATGCTTCCAATGAATTTGGGAAAAGCGAAAGCCACTTTTGTGTATGAATTTGCTCCAATTGCTTCTCTGCATTTGTACCAAATTTAACGGGAACATCCGTCAATGCTGGTGTTTGTACTTTATCAGCAAGAGCAATGGGCGTCGTTGAACCGTTTGTATAGGCAGCAATTGCGGCTGCGTCATTAATTCCCCATTGTTTCATCGAAGTCGATATACCCATTTCATAAAAATCTTTGGCAGTTCCAGGTCCCATATTCCAACCTTTCAAAGCTCCTTCAGCTTTCAAAAAATGTGCCTCAGAAGCATACATTACTACATAAGGTGTAGTAAACATATTATCTGGAAGAAACGTATTGGCAACATTTGAATTTGCACTTGGTGTATTCTCTTTCTCTCCAAGTTCAACTGTTGAATATCCATTACGAAGTCCCTTGTAAGTATCAGTTGTACCTGCAACAGGAGCAAAGAATTTACTCATTCTTGGGTCTTTGTATCCTTTCAATACACTTTCCATAGCAGCACTCATTCTAAATTCATTCCATGCTGAAGTCTGAGCCATTGGATTTAATGAATTGGCTGTTACTTTCAAAAAGGCATCGTCAGCGTTAGTATTCAATACTCCTCCAGCAACTGCTGCTTCTGCTTCAGCTTGTGCTGTTGCTTTATCAACTCCTGACATTCTCATGGCTATTCTTAAACGCATCGTATTTGCAAACAGAATCCATTTATCAACATTTCCTCTATATACTTGGTCATTTGAACCTAATACGTTTTTGCCTTTGAATGCCTGTAAGTCAGCCACTGACTTTTTCAGTACTACCAAAAAATCCTTATAAATTGCCTCTTGACTATCATATTCAACACTTTTCGCTCCGTTACCAACACTTGAGTAAGGAATCGGACCCCAAAAGTCTGTTCTTGGCAAGAAAGCTTGTACTTTCCAAATACTTGCAATAGCAAATATGGCTGGGTTTGCGTTTGGTCCACCAGGTTTTGTATTATCAAGTACTCCTAACAAAGGTGGAATTGCACTACCATAAAATCCACCCCATGCTCCGTTTAGCCAGTTTCCTACCATTTCGTTCCTGTCGGAAGGGAAGTAAGGAGCTACATTTGCATAGAATTGCACTTGCAAATCTGAAAATAGACTATTAAATAATTGCCAGTTCCCAGCCACCGACAAAGCATTATACTGTGCCGAAGCAAAAGCGTTACCAATCCCTGCTTCGTCCAATGCTACTAATTTAGTCTTATCAGTATTTATTTCGTCGAAGTTATCTGTACATGAATAGTTACTTAGAGCAACTATTAATAACACCATCGGTATTATCAGTTTTTTTAAGTTTTTCATTTGTATATTTTTTTAATGAGAAAATTTAATTTAGAATTTCAAGTTTAAGTTTAAACCAATCGTACGAGTGGGAGGAGTTGAAAATCCTTCTAATCCAACAGATGTGTTTTGCGAACCTGCTGTAAGTTCAGGGTCAAATCCTTTTGCATTATTCATGATGAAGAACAAGTTACGCCCTACTAATGATAATGTTGCTGACTGGAAAGGTGATTTTTTAATTAATCCAGCAGGCAAAGAATATCCCAAAGTCAATTCACGCAGACGAATATTCGATGCACTATAAGTAAATACTTCACCAGCAGGAGTATTTCTTCCACCTACTACAGTCCAATATTTCTCAGCATTGATGGCAACTTTATTTTGCTGACCTGCTGTTGGAGCAGGATTGTCTTTTGTAGTTTCAACTACACCATCAAATATGAATGAATCTCTACCTGCAAGGGTTTCTTCTGTCACACCGTCACCATAGAGAACTGCGTTAGTAAATGATGTAACAACTCCTCCCATTTTAGCACTAACCAAAAAACTAAGGCTTACATTTTTATAAGTAAATTTGTTACTTATTCCCCCAATCCAATCAGGACGAGTATTTCCTAAATAAACAGTATAACCACTTGTAATTTTAGGAACACCATTCACTCCTACCAATATTTGACCTGCGTCATTGCGTTGATAACCTCTACTGAATACTTCTCCTAATGGTTTTCCTTCTATGGCTCTCACACTGTTCATAAAGTCATTACCTCCAGGAATATCATAACTTTTCAACTCAGGAGTCAATTCCACTAATTTATTAACGTTTTTAGCATAATTCAAATCGACATCCCAACGAAAATCACCTGTGTTAATTGGATTAAGATTCATCGTTATTTCAACACCTGAGTTACGAACTAAACCTGCATTAACATATTCCTGTGACCAACCAGATGCAGGTGGAATACTTACTCTGAATAGCTGGTTTTTAGAATCACTTGAATAATAACCAATATCAAATCCTAATCTGTTCTTGAGTAACTTAAATTCTAAACCAAATTCTATTGAAGTTGTTAATTCTGGCTTTAAATTTTCAAAAGGTTTCAATCCATCACGAGTGATAAATCCATTATCTCCACCAGCTCTGAATGTGTAAGTCTGGTTAATTAAATATGGAGCTGCATCATTCCCAGTTACAGCATAAGTACCACGGAATTTGGCAAAAGAAATACTTGTTGGCATTTCAATTAAATTCGATAACACTGCTGAGAAACCAGCTGAAGGATAAAAATAAGATCTGTTTGCCTTTGGCAATGTACTTGACCAGTCATTTCTGGCTGAAACAGAAACCGTTAAAGCATCCTTAAAAGTTACATCGGCAGTAGCAAATACACCTTGTTTCTGGCTCTCAACTACTCCTCTATTATTCTGAGGTGCCCTTGCATTAGTTGTGATAAACAAATTATCTCTGTTCAATCCACCAGTATTAGAGTTTTGAAATAAGGTTGAGAAACTTTGAACATTACCTCCAACAAGGGCATCTAATGAAATGGTTTCATTAATACGTTGCTTATAAAGTCCTAAAAGGTCAAAGTTGGTTGATGAGTTTTCTGTCCAAGCAGTTCTATAATCACCATTTGGTGCTATCGTATAAGTATCTGTAAAGAATTTCCCCTCGAATTTATCAACGTATTTGTCAATACTACCACGAGCTATTATACTGAATGCTTTTGTAGCCTGATAAGTTAATGCCGAGAAACCAGTGATTCTGTCTCTTGTATCAGTTGAAGTGGTTCTGTTTTTAATCCAGTAGGGATTTTGTCCACCATTTGAACCAGGATTCCAGAAACTCTGTTTGTTGCGTCCCTGAGCATCAGTATATTCAAATTGTTGTGCAGCCTCCAAAGATATATTTCTGGGCATCCTTGCCACGTGGCGATTTACATTTTGATAAACTTCTCCGAGAGTACCTCTGTTATCTATGTTTTCAGCCAAATAAGTAAGTTTAGAATCAATAGATATTTTATCACTTATCTTATTAGAAATACGTAAGTTTACGATATTTCTTTGAAGTTTATTATTATCTACAAGACCTTTTGCTCCAACATTGGTATAAGAAAAATACGTTTGCATTTTATCAGAACCTCCTGAAAACGAAACAGAGTTAGATAGTTGACTACCTGTCTTATAAAAATCATCATACGTATTAGGCTGCGGACTAAAACTATATGTTGCTGGTGCCCCAACTGCACTATTTTGCCAACCTTCTACTTGTCTTCCATCCAATTTAGGTCCCCAGCTATTTTCAGATAATTTACTGTAAACGCCACCACTTCCTTGACCGTATTCATTTTGAAATTTACGGAGACTTATTGCCTGTTCAGCTTGGAAAGAACTGTTGATTGTTACGCCATAGCCTTTTTGAGTAACCCCTTTTTTAGTATTAATCAATATCGCACCATTGGCTGCACTACTACCATATAAGGCAGTAGCCGAACCACCTCTCAAAATGTTCATTGATTCGATGTCGTCTGGATTGATACTTGAAATACCGTCTCCGCCATCTCTACCCCCAAAAATGTTACCAGAGCTTCCATTGCTATTATTGAATGGTACACCGTCAACAACAATTAGAGCCTGATTGTTTCCGCTAATTGAACGGTCTCCTCTCAAAACAACACGAGTAGAACCACCAATACCCGATGATGATCTCACAATATCTAAACCTACTACTCTACCAGCAAGGGAGTTAGCCACGTTTAAATCTTTTGCTTGCGAAAACGTTTTTGTGTTAATTTGCTGAGTTGCATAACTTAGCGTTTTTTGTTCTTTCGAAATACCCAAAGCTGTTACAACTACTTCATCAAGACTATTTACGGATGCTGTCATCACCATATTTATTTCTGAAGCACTCCCAACAGGCATTTCTTTTGTACTAAATCCAATCGAAGAAAAAACAAGTACACCTTTGTCACCGACATTGATTTTGTAATTTCCTTCTACATCTGTTATTGTACCCCGTGTTGAGCCTTTTACTTTGACAGCTACTCCTGGGAGTCCGCTATTGTCTGAAGCATCTGTTACTTTCCCTTTTACTTGTCGGTCTTGGGCAAATCCTTGTTGCATGACTACTAAGAGTAAGAGTACTGTTAATTGTAAGATTTTTTTCATGAATAGAGCATTTTTAAGTTTGAAAATGGGTATTTCGTTTTAAAGCTTTGTGCCTAAAACATTGTAAAATTTATAAATTTTTTGGGTAAAATACTAACTTGATAGTTTTTTTGTTAGTTTTTGTGGATAAAAAAAGGGTTTTGTTTTTAAAATCAGTAATTAATTACTGATATTTGAAACGTATATACCTAATAATCAAATTATAATTTATAGTATTCCAGGATAAAAACTGTGCGTAAAATTGAGATTTTAGTAGAGAATCTCTCTATAATTGGTGCCATTTCCTTTCGTAATAAATATCTATTCTACTACACTTCGTCAAAAAGCTATATTATTTCAAAAAAGACCTTAATTTTGTCTTATCCTTCTTTTCATTATGCAACCAATTTGAACTTTTGTTCGTCTTTAACACATAAATATAATTGAACAATATGAATCTTCGCTTTGTACCAAAAACAATACTCTTCCTTGGATTATTGATTTCAAATTTAACTTTTGCCCAAAATGCTACTCCGCCTCCTGCTACAAAATGGACTCGGACAATTGCTGGTAATAATATCCAAGGTACTTCAGACGGTGGTTTCTTGGCTTTGAATACTGCAAATTTTCAAAAATATGATGCTTCGGGTGTCTTGCAGTGGACGGTAAGCACGCCTGCGGTAGAGATTGAAGAAATTGCTGGTGGTTTTGCAGTATTGGCTCAATCATCTGCGAATATTTTGAATTTTACTGGCTACGTTGGTGGTGTTGATACTTGGGTTTTTACGGTAAATACTGCTGGTGCTGTACAATGGTTTAGAAATCTCGGTGGTGCTGGGGCGGATAATGCTGGTGGTTTAGAAGTACTTTCTAATGGAGACATTGCAGCATCTGTTGTTTCTGGTTCAACGTCTGGAAATTATGCTGGTGGAAAAGGAGCAATTGACACTTGGGTTTTTAAATATAATGCAGCAGGAACATTACAATGGAAAAGAGCCAATGGGGGTACTGCCGATGATGAAGCCTATTTAATGAAAAAAGATTCTGGCGATAGATTAATTTTAGCAGGTTCAACAAAATCAAGTAATGGAGACTTAGCGAGTACAGGAACAAGGGCTTTAAAAGATATTTGGGTATGTTCAATTGTTAGCACTGGTGCGAATGCAATTAATAAAGCATTCTTGGGAAATGGAGATGATTTTGCTACTGGTTTAGATTTTGGTGGAGGCTCAATTTATGTTTTGGCATCTAATCAATCTACTACGGGTAGTTTTCCACTTACTTCTGGACGAGCTTTAGAAAATGTCGTGTTGAAATTTGATACAAGCCTTAATCCGCCTACTACCAAAAATCTTTTCATTAATGGAAATGGAACATTCTCGCAATTTTTTGCAGCAGATGGTGGAGGTGTAGTCTTGGGAAGTAATAGCGGAGCAAGTCCGAACTTTACAGTTTCTGGAAGTGCTTTTGTGGCAAAATTAGATGCTTCACTGAATACTTCTTGGGCAAAAGATTTTGGTGGGATTTCTGGACTAACTTCTGCTTCAAAAACAAGTGGTGATGGTGTTTTAGCAACTTATTATGCTGGGTCAAATTATACAACTGCAAAGCTATCAAGTGCAGGAGTGATAGAATGGACTTTTCCTAAAAACGGACTTTTTGCGACAAATGCGAAACAAACTCCTGACGGAGGTTATTTGGTTGCAAGAAATACTGGAACTTCTGGGTTTTCAGAAATCATTCGCCTTTGTCCAACTCCTATGCCCAATGTAACTTCGGCACTTAGTCAACCATTGTGTGATGGTGGTTCGGTAACTTTAACCACTGCTACAAAAACAGGGTTTACATTGCAGTGGCAAAAAAATGGAGTAAATATTGCTGGAGAAACTTCCGCTAATTATTTAGCAATGTCCCCTGCAACAACTGGTGTAACTGATGTTTACAATGTAGTTTATACGGATGCTTCTTGTGGAGGCTCAGGAAATTCAGACAATATTTCGGTTTTTATTCAATCAGGAGTTCTCACGACACCAACGATTACAGTAACGGGTAATCTGAGTTTTTGTGATGGTGATTCTGTGAAATTCCAAGCTGTTTCTACTTGTAGGGTTACAACCTATCAATGGAAAAAAGATAATGTAAATATTGCAGGAGCAACTACTGCAACTTATTACGCCAAACAATCTGGTGTTTATACTGTAACAATTACGGGTAATGCAGCCACACAAACTTCGGCTGGAGTAACTACTGTTGTTACATTACCAAATCCTCAGATTAGTGCGGGAAGTACAATTTCTTTTTGTGACGGTGGCAGTGTGGTACTCACAACAAATGTCGCTACTGGTTGTTCTGTCACAGCGTATCAATGGAAAAGAAACGGTGTTGATATTGCAGGAGCAACCGCAAGGACATATACCGCAAATCAGTCAGGTGTTTACACTGTTTCAGTGAGGACTGGCAGCAATACTACCGTTGTCTCGGCAACAGGTATAACTGTTACCGTAACGTTAAATATACCAACAGTTGTCTCAAGCAACGGTACTGCTTTTTGTGCAGGAGGTTCTACAACCCTAAGTGTAAATTCCAACGGTTGTAATCTCATTGCTTACGAATGGATACTCAATGGCACTAAAATCCCAGGAGCAACTGGTGGTTCTATTGTGGTAAATTCTACGGGAAATTATTCGGTTTATGTCACGGGTAGTACGGGTAATGCTGCTACTTCTCCTGTTCTTACGGTAACTGTCAATCCAAACCCTTCTGCCAATGCTGGTAATGCGGTTTCTCTTACGGGCAAGCAATTGTATTCACCTACTAACGTGCAAGTTGCCTCTGGTGGAACAGCCCCATATAGCTATTTATGGACAACGAATTTTCCTATAAATATTGATAATCCCAATATCGCAACTCCACAAATCGGTACTTTCAACCAAAGTATTTTTGCCAATGTAAAAGTTACCGATGTAAATGGTTGTACCGCAAATTCCTCGGTACTGATTACTTATGTTCCGTGTACAATTACAGCAACATCTAATGGTAATAATTACTTTTGCTTTGGCGACAGTACAAAGGTTTTAGCAGAAGTAGCTAATGATAATGGTGGTCTAAAATACCAATGGAAAAAAGACAATGCGAACGTTTCAGGTTCGTCAAATATATTTTATGTGAAACAAACAGGTCGTTATACTTTTTTTGTAGAAGATAAATTTGGTTGTGAGAAAACTTCTAACGAAATCTTGATTACTGAAAACTTCGCCCTCATTGCCAGTGCAGGGGCTGGAGCAAGTCTTACAGGAACAGAAAAATATGATTTGTCGAAAGCAAATACTTCTTTGGGTGGAACTCCCCCATATACATTCGTCTGGACAGCTACGCCAGCTGTGACAGGCAATAACTCTACAAATTCGTTCCCAGTTTTTGGACCATTCACAGCCAATACCAATGTCAGATTACAACTTACAGATTCCAAAGGGTGTAAAGCTACTGCTGCCGCAAACATCGTATATATTCCATGTACAATCACTGCATCTGCCAGAGGAGTAGCATCGTTCTGTACAGGAGACTCTACAATTATTGATGCAGTTTCGACCAACGGAAATTTACCTTTAGCTTATACATGGAACTTCAATACGGCTTCTCTCGGAATCCTAACCAGTAGAGTAAAATTAGCAGAAACTGGCAAAGTTGACTTGAAAATTGAAGATGCGAAAGGTTGTGTGGCAACTTCTTCTTTGTCTATCACGAAAAACCCAAATCCAGTAGTTGTAGTTGATGGTAAAAGTGTGTACTGTTTCAATGAAGCTACTAAATTAACGGCTAAACCAACAAGAGGTACTGCTCCGTATGCTTATACTTGGGTTTTTGAAAATGCTTTAGTAGGCTCAGATTCTACGTTTTCTGCTAAAAGAAATGGATTTTATCTTGTCCGTGTACGTGATTCAAAAGGTTGCGTTGCTGAATCTCCGAACTTTAGCGTTTCGGGCAAAGCTCAATTAGTAGCCACCGTAACACCAGTGGGAACAACAACAGTTTATGCACCATTTGGTGTTACGCTCAATGCCAATCAAGATGCTAATTTGGGCTATCAATGGAGGAAAGATGATAAAGATATTTCGGGAGCAACGTTAGCCAGTTATGAAGCCAAAGAAACAGGAAGTTATGTAGTAAAAATTTCTGATAAAGACGGCTGTATGGCAACTTCTGCTCCATTAGCCATTAAAATCGAAATACCAACAGGGGTTGACCCAAGCCAAGAGTCTTTTGAGATTTCATTTGCTCCGAACCCAACTTCTGGAATGTTGAGAGTGAAAATCGTACTACCGCAAGCCTCTCCCGTAAGCATAACAATGCACGATTTATTAGGAAAATCAACGGGAGAATGGAATTCTCCACAGAATACCAGAGAACATACTTTTGAAATCGACCTTTCGCAGAAACCAACAGGAAGCTACTGGCTCAGAGCCAATGCCAACAATGGACAAGTAGTAAGGAAAGTGATAAAGGAATAGCTTTTGGCTTTTGGCAAAATTAGATTAACTACTTAAAAATCCCTCCCAGAATAATACTGAGAGGGATTTTTTGTTAGAAAAAAATATTGATTGCCTTAATTTCTAAATTAAGACCTCAAGATTCCTGAGATAACTCAATGAAGGTATGTCCCAATAGATTATCTTTGAAAAAACGTTTTACAATGGAATTCAAAAATACAAACAACGATTATAAGCATTGGTTGGAACAAGTAAAAAGCCGTATTCATACCGCAAGAGTGAAAGTTTCATTAGCAGCCAATGCTGAACTGATTAATTTTTATTGGGATTTAGGGAAAATGATTCTCGAAAAACAAGCTCAAACTTCTTGGGGAGATAAATTAATCGAACAAGTAGCCAATGATTTGAAGGCAGATTTTCCTGATATGACTGGATTATCAACTTCTAATTTAAAATACTGCAAACGGTTTTATCAATTTTATCACTCTCAAATTGGTCAACAGGCTGTTGACCAATTACAAACAATATTGGTTACTCAGATTCCTTGGGGGCATAATATTTTAATTTTCACGAAATCACAGGACATAAATGAAGCTAATTTTTACCTTCAAAATACCATAGAAAACGGATGGAGTCGTGATGTTTTGGGCTTTCAAATCAAAGGAAACCTTTATGCAAGACAGGGTAAAGCGATTCATAATTTCAAAAATACACTTCCAGAACCAACATCAGATTTGGCAGGACAGTTATTGAAAGACCCTTATAGATTCGATTTTTTGTCAATGATAGAACCTTACAAGGAAAGGGAATTGGAAAATGCTTTGATTGATAATGTTACGAAGTTTTTGTTGGAATTAGGAACAGGTTTTGCTTATGTCGGAAAGCAAGTTTCCTTGCAAGTAGGAGATCAAGAGTTTTTTATTGATTTGTTATTTTATCATCTCAAACTCAGGGCTTATGTCGTGATTGAATTGAAGGTTACGGACTTTATTCCAGAACACGCAGGTAAATTGAGCTTTTATTTATCTGCTGCAAACGACCTTTTGCGACACCCAAGTGATAACCCAACGATTGGATTATTAATTTGTAAGAATAAAAACGATGTCATTGCGGAGTATTCTCTCAAAAATATTAATCAACCAATTGGTATCTCTGAATATCAATTAACTAAACTATTTCCAGAAGAATTCAAGAGTAGCTTGCCCACTATTGAAGAGATTGAGAATGAATTGAAAAATACTTCTACCAATTCCAACCTAAAGAATTGATTTTGAGTCTTTAAAGAAAAACTCAACAACTCTACTTATGAAAAACATCTTCTATTTTCTAATAATTATTACCCTCGCTTCATGTAAAAATCCAGAAGCACAACCAGAAGTTGCTCAATATGACTTTTCGGAAGGTGCAATTGGCAATGCTTCTTTTAATGCTCTTTTCTTGTCGAAAGACAAAAAAGTAGTAATGAAAATTAGTGCAGACCCCATAAAATTAAAAGTGTCTGTTAAAGAGCAAATCTATAATTTCAAAGACTTTGTTTCTCCAAATTTATTTGCTCAAATCAATGAATATCAGAATGTTATAAAAAGTCTTTTACCCGAAATACCTCCGCCAGTTACTCCTGAAAGACCAAATCCAGTTCTGAAGACTTGGAACGCCATTGACGGAATAATTTCTATAAAACTTGACAGTGGACAACCCAAGGAAAATCGAGAATGTAATAACCCTTATAATGTTACGTTGAAATTGACAAATGTAAAATTCATTTCAAGTGATAAAAAGGAAATCTTTATTCTGAAAAACCAAGAAGTTAAGGGCTTATTGGTAGGTTGGTGTCCTTTGTAAAACAAACAAATTATGAAAATCTCAATTTTAGCAAAACCACTTTTGTTCATTGCCTTGTTGGCTTGTTCAAAAAATGAAATGATAGAAACTAACAGTTTTGAGGGTAATTATTCCCTCACGGATACCTATTGGGGCGGTAGTTGTACAACGCCTGCGGTGAAACAAGCAGACGGGACATTTAGAAATATTGATTGGAAAAAAACAGTTGAAAATAGCACACTGACCATCACTAAAATCGAAAACAATAAGTTTGAAATTAAAGGTCTCGTAAATCTTTCAAAATCAAAAGTTATTGCTTACTTGGAAAAAGATACGCTGATTATTAGGGAAAATCCAGTATATCAGGACGTTGTTAAACTATCAGGAGAAACACCTTTATTTAAAAGTCTTCCCGTTAAAATCATAAAAAACGGGACTAATAAAATTCAAACAAAATACAGTTTTACGTTAAACTACTCATGTTCAGAACATGAAATTGTTGCAGTTAAATTGTAGCGAAAAGATGAGCTTTTCTAAAAAAATCCCACTCAGAATTATTCTGAGTGGGATTTTTGTTAAAATATCAAATTTCCAAATTATAGCCTCAACTTACTGTGTTTATACCCGTAAGAGAAATAAATTATTAAACCAATGACTAACCAAATCAAGAAAATCGCCCAGTTTAAAACACCTAATTCTGTCATTAAATAAAGATTAGTTAAGATTCCTAAGACTGGTAAAATTGAAAATTTGTATAGATAAGCCAACACTGCTAAAATTCCCCAAACTAACCAAAAAACAATTAAAAGAGGCTTCTCTCCAATCTCTGAAATAAAAGCATTCTGAGAAACAGCATATCCGAGGGCAAGAATGAGTAGTCCGCCTACTAAAAATTGACCATTCAAATAAGGAATTTTAAACTTTGCATCTTTGGAAATTCCTTTATAATCTAAAAATAAAACTCCCCCACAAACCACAATAAATGCAAAAAAAGTTCCCACGCTTGTTAAATCTGCCACAAAACCCATGTCCAAAAACATAGACGGAATAGCTACTAAAAGACCCGTTATTATTGTAGAGAAACTTGGCGTTTTGAATTTGGGATGAATTTTAGAAAATCGTTTCCAAAGTAATCCATCACGGCTCATTGACATCCAAATTCTTGGTTGCCCCATCTGATACACCAACAAGGCACTCGTAATGGCTACTACTGCTGAAACTGAAATAACTCCAGCGACAAAATCAAGGTTTACTTTCTGGAAAACATAAGCTAAAGGATCATCCACTTTAAGTTCAGTATAATTAACCATTCCTGTCAAAACAAGGGTAATCATCACGTACAAGACTGCACAAATTACCAAACAATAAATCATTGCACGAGGCAAATCTCGCTGTGGATTTTTACATTCCTCTGCCATCGTCGAAATAGAATCGAATCCAATAAAAGCAAAAAATACTAAAGCAACACCTTTCAATACACCTTTTGAACCATTCGGTGCAAAAGGTGTCCAATTTTCAGGTTTAACATAAAATACACCAACAGAAATTACTAATAAAATAACTACTAACTTCAAGGCTACCAGAAAGTTACTTGCATTTCTGGACTCTTTTATACCAACATAAACCAGGGCTGTAACCAACATGGTAATTACGCCAGCAGGCAAATCAATCAGGAAATGGATGCCACCAATTAAGGGGGCATTGATATAAGCCTGTGCCGCAGCAATATCGCCACCTACCAATTGTTCTGTCTGACCTAATAAAAATGCTTTATGGGCAGTTCCATAATCAAAAGTCAGAAAATCTGGAAAAATTATACCAAATCCTTTTAACATAGAAACGAAATATTCTGACCAAGAAATAGCTACGACCATATTAGAAACAGCGTATTCTAATATCAACGCCCAACCAATAACCCAAGCAAAAATTTCTCCGAATGAAACATAACCATACGTATATGCACTACCTGAAACAGGAACTAAGGATGCAAATTGAGCATAACAAAGTGCTGTAAAAACACAGGCAATAGACACAAATACAAAGAGTAAAGAAACAGCTGGACCACCGTCAAAACTGGCTCTACCGATGGTACTAAAAATACCTGCACCAATGATGGCAGCAATACCAAAAGAGGTCAAGTCCCTGACTCTCAGAATTTTAACTAAACCTGTACCATGACTCGACTCTTGCTGAGACATGACATTTGAAACAGATTTCTTACGAAAAATAGAATTACTTGCCATAAATTAATTTGAAGATGGGCTAATTTGAAAATTTGAGAATATTTGTATCGTTTGCAAGGCATTCTTATTTCAGATATGAATACTTGTACGAAGTTAGTTTACGTAATTGCTTAGAAACTAAGCCAGTAGCCGTTAGGGAATAACCAACAGCTAAATACTATTATCAAAAATAGGAATTCTTTCACAGAAAACAGCACCATATTCTAAACAACGTCTAAACTTCTTAACTTTGTGGTATGAATAACCTTTCAGACATAGCCGTTGTAATTTTGAATTATAATGGTCGAGATTTTCTCAAGAAATACCTCCCTTCCGTAATTCAATATTCTGGGGATGCACAGATTATTGTAGCAGACAATGCTTCTACTGATGATTCTTTGGAAGTAATAAAACAGGGTTTCCCTGAAATTAATACTATAATCTTGCCAGAAAACTACTGGTTTGCCAAGGGCTACAACCAAGCATTGAAACAAGTAAAAGCAAAATATTTTGTTTTGTTAAATTCAGATGTAAGGGTTTCGGAGAATTGGCTTCAACCAATGTTAAGTCTCTTAGAATCAGATAGTTCAATAGCGGCTTGTCAGCCTAAAATTTTGGATGATAAGTCACCAGAATATTTTGAATATGCCTCACCCGCAGGAGGGTTTATTGACTATTTGGGCTATCCTTTTTGCCGAGGAAGAATTTTTGATACTATCGAAAAAGATGAAGGACAATATAATGATACCATTGAGGTTTTTTGGGCTTGTGGAGCTTGTATGTTTGTCAGGGCAGATATTTTTCAAGAATTAGGAGGCTTTGATGATGATTTTTTTGCTCATCAAGAAGAAATAGACCTTTGTTGGAGAATCAAAAATGCAGGATATAAAATCTATACTTGCGGAGAATCAACTATTTATCATTGGGGCGGAGGAACACTCAATTATGCCAGTTTTAGAAAGACTTTCCTTAATTTCAGGAATTCCTTGGCAATGGTTTACAAAAATCACTCACCAGAAGGATTAGCCAAAGATATTTTCCTGAGATTAATTTTAGATGGTGTTGCTGGCGAACACTATTGGTAGAGATTCTTAATTTATCTCCCAAATAGGTACACACTCCAAAGACTTGATTTTCAACGTAATATTTTAGATTCTCCATAATTATTAATGAGTTACGATAAGCAAAGTTACTATTTTATTGAAAATATCTATAATTAAGAACAATTAAATTAAAGATATGTTTACTAAAATGTCAATTTTTTATTGGAATAGTTATAAAACAATGTGTTTGAGTAGATTCAAAAATAATCCAATAAATATCTATTTTTTTTTGTAACTACTTGTATATCCAATAATTATACTTACATTTGACTTATTAAAGTCTCAAGAACGAGGTGATTTTAAAGTTAAAAGAAGTTTTTTAAGACTCAAATCTAAAAACGTACAGTAACCCGAATCCTAAGTCTTACACTTGGGATTTTTGTTTTTTATATTTTTTATTTTTTAATTTTTTTTATGCAAACTGGTAAAGTAAAATTCTTTAACGAGAGTAAAGGCTTTGGTTTCATCACTGATGATGAGTCTGGTCAAGAAATTTTTGTTCACGTGACAGCCTTGGGTGGTATCACACTTCGTGAAGAGGACAGAGTTTCATTCGACATTGTCGAAGGTAAGCGTGGGTTGAACGCAGACAACGTTAAGAAAATGTAATTTTCTTAGTGGGTTTGGTTCCCAAAAATTTCGTGAAATCGTTATCATTATTGTGATTTATGATCGTTTAATGGATATAGATTTTCGAGTAAGTGAAAGACTCCTAATTATTCACTAATTAGGAGTCTTTTCAAGTCTGACAATTATGGTTCAGATAATACCCTTAAAATTTGAGTTTATTTTTTTATTAATTATTTATTTTTTTTATGCAAACTGGTAAAGTAAAATTTTTCAACGAAAGCAAAGGCTTTGGCTTCATCGTTGATGACGAATCAAACGAAGAAATCTTCGTACACGTAACAGGTTTAGGTGGTACTACGATTCGTGAAAATGATCTTGTTTCTTTTGAAGTAACTGAAGGAAAACGTGGATTGAATGCCGTTAACGTGAAAAGAAACTAATCAATTGCGAATTTAAGAATTCGGATTAGGTGATTTGTAAATGTTTGACTATCAAAACTTTATGTTTCTTTATATAGAATTCTAAATTTCAATGAAATTGTTTCCATCATTGAACAGGTACAAAAAAGCCCTGCATTCGTAAGAGTGCAGGGCTTTGTATTTTTACTCAAACCATTTCATAACTTCATCCTTTTGTGGAATTGAAATATCTAATTTCAATTTCTTTCTCATTCCTCCCAAATCGTTAAAAACTTTATTAGGATTTGCTTCTTTCAAGGCTGTGATAGTCATGAAGCCCATTTTTTGCAATACTGGAATCCATTCAACTGGTACGCCAATGGCTTGATATTCAGCCTCAGTAGCCATTTCTGATTTCTTTTCTGGACGCATCTGTGGGAAGAAAAGTACTTCTTGGATAGACGTTTGATTAGTCATCAACATCGTTAGGCGGTCAATCCCTATACCTATTCCTGCTGTTGGGGGCATTCCGTACTCTAATGAACGCAAGAAATCTTCATCCATTGCCATAGCTTCATCATCCCCTCTTTCTGCTAATTTCAACTGTTCTTCAAAACGTTCACGCTGGTCGATTGGATCATTTAATTCTGAATAAGCATTGGCAATTTCTTTTCCATTAACAAATAATTCAAAACGCTCAACTAAACCTGGTTTACTTCGATGTTTTTTAGTCAAAGGAGACATTTCGACAGGATAATCAATAATAAAAGTTGGCTGAATCAGGTTTGCTTCTACTTTTTCACCAAAGATTTCATCAATCAATTTACCAGTTCCCATAGTGCCATCAACTTCAATTCCCCATGATTTACAGTGTCCACGAAGGGTTTCTTCGTCCATACCTTCCACATTTACGCCAGTATATTTTTCGATTGCTCCAGCGATACTCAATTTAGTAAACTCGCCACCAAATTCGATTTCATTTTCCCCTACTTTAATATTTGTTTGCCCATTGGTTGCTAATGCTACTTTTTCAAAAATCTCTTCGGTGATTTTCATCATCCAGTTATAATCTTTATAAGCAACATAAAACTCCAAAGAAGTGAATTCTGGATTATGAGTTCTGTCCATACCTTCGTTTCTGAACATTTTACCGAACTCATAAACACCATCAAAACCACCAACAATTAATCTTTTTAGGTATAATTCATTGGCAATACGCATAAATAGGGGCATATCAAGCGTATTATGATGCGTTTTGAACGGACGAGCAGATGCACCACCATGAATTGATTGAAGAATCGGCGTTTCAACTTCAAGCCAACCTTTTGCATCAAACATTGACCGCATGGTTGTAACGATTCTTGAACGTTTCAAGAAAATATCTTTGATTTCTGGATTTACAATTAAATCCACATAACGCTGACGATAACGCATTTCTGGATCTGTAAAACCGTCAAAAATTTTACCATCTTCATCTCTTTTTACTACGGGTAATGGCTTTAAAGATTTATTCAAAATCTTGAATTCGGTAACATGGATAGAGGTTTCTCCTGTTTGTGTCGTAAAAACATAGCCCTTTGCTCCGATAATATCACCAATATCTAAGAGTTTTTTGAAGACCGTATTGTAAAGTGTCTTGTCTTCGTCGGGGCATAAATCATCTCTACGAAAATATAATTGAATCCGTCCAGTTGAATCTTGTAATTCAGCAAAAGAGGCACTTCCCATAATTCGGAAAGACATCAAACGCCCCGCAATAGAAATACTTTTATAATCTATTTTATTGTTTTCATAGTTCTTCAAAATATCTTCAGCCGTAACATTGACTTCAAACATTTCGGCTGGATATGGGTCAATTCCCATTTTTATCAATTCTTCTCGCTTCTGACGACGAAGTAGTTCTTGTTCTGAAAGTATCATTTTCTGCTTTTGATTATCTTTTACAAAATTATAAATAAATCGTGTAAAATGTCAATCGAAGTTCTATTTCCTTGTACTTTTCTGAGTTTTTATGTTTTAGAAAGAGTTTACTAATTCACAGATTTGAGGTTTTCTTTTGTTTAATAAATCATTCCAATTGTTCTGTCATAATCATAATTGTCAGACGTAAAACCTAACCATTTCAGTAATTGGTTAGCTACTTCTCCATCATTTCTCGTAAAATCAATATTTGTTTGCAATTCTTTCCAGATGTTTTTCCAATTAGTGGGGTTAGATAATTGACTTTCATCTTTACCAAATTTTGTTGAGGCAATACCATCCGACATAGCAATGATTGCCGTGAAATCCTCTATAACCATGAAATGAATCCGTTGATACAGTTCATTTTGCTGCATAATTTCTGGCATGGTGATATAAGGGATTTGGGATGATAAGTTAAACCCTTTTTCTCTCAAAAAAGCTGCTTGTCCACTATTCATATCAAAGACTCCCAAGTTACCGTCGCCGACCCAAAGTGTGCCTATGAACCAACCAAAATCATATTTTTTGGCTATTAGCATTATTAGAGAAGTAGCGAAATTATTGACCATTGTATTCTTTTCACTGGCTTCGTCTTCGATACTTTTATAAACATTGTAGGCAGTCATACCGAAAGTGTTGTACAACGTATCCCCAACAGATTTTTTTGTGCCATTATTCAAAACATAGTCATTGATGAGACTATCCAAACTGGCTGGAATGTGCTGTGACAGTGTTTCAAGTGTCATATTTACCGCCAATTGTGAACCTTTTGAACTATAAGGTGCGGTCTCTGAGCCTGATGCTAAAGCAAGTATATGCCATTGATTATTAGATAAATAGCTCTGCGAATAATCATTTTTCCGAGGATTTCCTGCTTGTCCAGATTTATTGCCACGACGGCTGGCAAAGGTCATGTATTTATCTCCACTGCCAGAAAAACCTTTATCATTATCTGGTTTCCAGTCTGGATTTGAGGTATCAGAAGGTTGCTCTTTAATCGTTTCTTGAACTGGAATTGGTGGTTGAGGTTGATTAAAATTAGCTAAAATATCATCAAGTGATTTGGGCTTTGTTTCTGTATGATTTTCTTCTGGTAAATCCATTAAAGAGGTAAATCTTGGAGGTTCAGATTGAAGATTTTCTTCCATTTGATTGGCTATTGAATCCAATGTAATGGGAGCTTCTTCTACTGGGATTTCTTCAACGAAGGAATCGTGTTCCGTTAGATTAAGGACAGGATGTTCTTCTTCTGCGGAATTTGTATTTTGCTGAACTTCTTCTTCAACAGGAGCTACAAATGGACTAAATGGTACTGCTGGTTTTTCTTCGACAGGAGCTACAAATGGACTAAATGGTACTGCTGGTTTTTCTTCAACAGGAGCTACAAATGGGCTAAATGGTACTGCTGGCTTTTCTTCAACAGGAGCTACAAATGGACTAAATGGTACTGCTGGTTTTTCTTCAACAGGAGCTACAAATGAGCTAAATGGTACTGCTGGTTTTTCTTCAACAGGAGCTACAAATGGGCTAAATGGCACTGCTGGTTTTTCTTCAACAGGAGCTACAAATGGACTAAATGGCACTGCTGGCTTTTCTTCTGGATTTGCTAAACTTGAAAAAACTGGTGTTGGTTCTGGAGTCTTTTCTGGCGGAGCAACTAATGAACTAAAAGAGGTTACAGGTTTTTCTTCCGATTTTACCAATGTTGAAAATGTGGCAGGAGTATTTTGTTGCTGAACTGGCTTAGGTATCGACACAGGAGCAGGTTCTGGTCTTGTTGATTTCCCAAATAATTTTAGAATTGGAGAAAAAATCGACTCTTTTTCAACTACAAATTCTTCTTCGGAGGTTGAACCAATGAATGAACTTTGTGAAGAAAAAGGTACATTCACGACTACTGGAGGCTCTTGCTGAACAGGCTTTTGTACAGATTGTGGTGGCTTAACTACCTCATTACCTGTTACATGGGCATAAAATCCGTCCCAGTTTTCTATAATTTTTCCATCTAAGAAAGGAACAATAATCGACAAGAAATCTTCAAATGGAAGTTGGTCCATTTGGAGAGATGGGTATTTCTCGGAAATAACCTTTTTGATATATTCGGAGAGCTGGGACATGAATAATGTTTTATTAGATGATATTTTTTAAAATTAGGAAAAAGTTTTGATATTCTGCACGCACTTTACCATTACCGAGTTAAAGGTTTATTACTTTTGTGTTACTAATCAATCAAACGTCGTTTTTAAACAATTATGAAAAAAATTCTTGATTACATTCTCAGTGCAATTTATTGGTTATATTTCTTAATTTGCCTCTTGATTTTCCATCCGATTCAAATGTTTTGTTTTCACATACTCGGGCGGAGAATTCATCAAAAATCAGTTCATGTGCTTAATTTTTTCTTGTTATACGGGGCATTAATTTTAGGAACGAAAATACGATTTGTAGAAAAAACTAAACTTCCAACCGACAAACCCGTAATTTTTATAGCCAATCACCAGAGTGTTTTTGATATTATTGGGATGATTTGGTTTCTGAGAAAAAACTTTCCTGTTTTTGTTTCTAAAATTGAATTGTCAAAAGGAATCCCTTCTATTTCGTATAATTTGCATAAAAGTGGAGCAGCATTAATTGACCGAAATGATGGTAAACAAGCAATAGTCGAGATTGCCAAGCTGGCAAAAATGATTGAAGATACTAATTTTTCCGCTTGTATTTTCCCCGAAGGCACACGCTCTCGGACGGGAATAATGAAGCCTTTTGCAGTAGGTGGGGTGGCGATTTTGTTGAAAAAAGCACCGAACGCCATCGTTGTACCTGTGGCGATAGACAACGTTTATCAAATGAATCCCAAAGGGTATTTCCCCTTAGTGAGTTTCAAGACATTGACTTGGACACAACTCGCCCCGATAGACAGAACAGGAAAAACCCCAGAACAAATTGTAGAAGAAGCCAGAGAAGCAATCGCCGCTGCGGTAGTCGTATAGAAAGAGTTTATAATTAAAAAAGCAGGCATACGAGATGTATGTCTGCTTTTTTGGGTTTCTGGAATATTCATTGTTCGAGAACCTCCTCTTTTTTAACTTCTAAAACAATAAAATCTATAATTGCTAACCAAAGAATTGTAATTGAAATAATGGCGTAATCATTTGATGAAATATGAAAAAGATGAGAGATAATATTTCCTAAATAGGCTATAACCCAAATTAGTTTTAAAATATCTAAATGCCTTTTTTCTCGTTTATTAATAAAACTTACTAAGTAAGAAAATAGAACAATGCAAGTCCCTAAAATAACTAAAATGTTGGCATAATTCCAATGTAAAACTTTTATTAGTCCCCCAATAAGAGACAAGCCAAAACCCATAATTATCAATAATAAATATTTAGTTTTAAGCAAACTTCCATTTAATACAAGCATCCAAAAGCCTAACAATAATCCAATACTATTTCCCCCTTCTGCAAGAATAAAACTAAAATCGTTTCTGTAGCCTAATGCAAATAATATACTACCGATTATGGTAGAAATAAATAGAACTCCGATAACGAAAAAAAAGTATTTAAGGGGCATTCTGCTGGTAGATTATGTCATTCATCTCGTTTTATTTGCAATCCCAATAATAGTGAATATGAAGCCTAAAAAATTATTCCCCATAAAAAGATTGTGACAATACCATTTGATGAAAAATACGAAATCAATGCAAGTACAAAACCACCACCTAAGAAAACGATTCCTAATATGAGATACATAGAGCCATCTTTTTTAGCTTTTTTACTTGATTCCTTAGCCAAAGAATTATAATCTTCTATGTATTTTTCTGTTAAAGTATGAACTTGATTTTCGTCTCCTCCTTCGTTTTTAATGAGGTTTTTTATCTCATCTATTCCTTTACCTTCATACAAAAGTTGGAATGCTTTTCTTTGAACAAATCGAATGTCTTTTTGTGGTATTATAAGTACAACTTTATTGTCCTACGCTAATATTTAGATTTGGCAATTCAACCTGTAATTTCACTTTTGCTTTTAACGCTGTGAATACTCTCATCAAAGTATCAATAGTAGCATTATTAGCATTGCTCTCAAGTCTTGAGATTTGTGCTTTTTGGACACCAATAAGTTTCCCTAATTCTTCTTGTGTCATATGCCTTTCTTGGCGTGTTTGTTTGATAGCTTTACCTATTAAATCCATTTGTAACTCATATTCAAAAATATCTCTATCGGGGGTGCCAATCTTCCCGATAAGTGTATCTTGAACCTCTGCTAATGTATATGTTTTCATTATCTTTTTATTTATTTTTTTCTTCAAAATAGTTTATTCGCAACTGTTTTGCTCTCATAATTTCGTTGTCTGGGACTTTGCTTCGCTTCTTTATGAATCCATGTGTAGAGATTACTAATGTGTTTTCTGAATTCGTTTTGTCCCAAAATGCAAGTAAACGATATTGTAAACCCTGATATAGCGTTCTAAATTCCCAAATATCATCATTTAGTTTTTTGAAAAGTTCTGGATCATGTTCTGTTTGAGCTTTACGAATATTATAAAGAATTTTCCCAGAGTGTTTTTTGTCAAGGTTACTCAAAAATTCAAACGCTTCATCTAAAAAAATAATGTCAAAAAAATGTTTATCCATTGGTTATATATTTCAGTAAAAATAATAATAAGTTTCATTAAATAGATACTATTTTAATTAAATCTATTACTTCTACAAATAAAAGTTTCTATCCCCCCTACCCAGAAATCAACAATTGGGCTAATAAATAATCGGCTACTAAAACTGCAATACATGAGTTTGTTACGGCGATGGTACTGGCTTTGCCGACTTCTAAGGCTCCGCCGTTGGTGTAATAGCCTTGAAATGAGGAAATTGTAGCAATAAGATAAGCAAATACTACGGCTTTGATTAATGCCATCGTGATATTGAAAGGGACAAATCCGTAGCGTAATCCTGCGGCGTATTCTTCGGGTGTAACTGCCCCCGTGAGGGTTCCTGCTAAATATCCGCCATAAATTGATAAAAATGCTGAGAGTGTCACCAACATTGGAAAGGTTATGATGGCGGCTACTAATTTAGGCAAAACTAAGTACGAAGCCGAGTTAATCCCCATCACTTCAAGTGCATCAATTTGTTCGGTTACTCGCATTGTGCCAAGACTTCCTGCAATATTTGAACCTACTTTTCCAGAAAGCACCACACAGGTAATTGTTGGGGCAAGTTCCAGTATGGTCATGTCTCGGACAATGAGGGAAACAATGTATTTTGGCACAAAAGGGCTAACTAAATTGGCAGCAGTTTGCAAGCAAGTTACAGCACCAATAAAGGTAGAAACGATACTGACGATGAAAACTGAGTCAACGCCAATGAGGAGGCTTTCTTCAAAAATTAAGTTGAGATAAACCCGAAATTTTTCACGATTTCTAAATAATGAAGCTATGAAAAGTAGATATTTGCCTAATCGAGACACGTTGAATGGGATTAAAATAAGTTTCTGTAAAGATAAGGGGATTTAATTTGAAAATTTGGAAATGTACCAATTTGGAAATATGTCAATTTGAAAATGTATGAATTTGAAAATATATCAATTTGGTGGTGTGCCAATTTCCAAATTAACCAATTTCCAAATTACCTCATTTTCAAATCCTTTAAAATCTGTTTTGTCAGAATATCATTTGCTAATGCAGACGGGTGATTGTCGTGTGGAATATAATTTCCCTTTTGTACAGGGTTGAATAACTTTCTATAATCTAAATATTTTATCTTGTTGGCTTTCAGATAGTTAATGATATTTTCATCGGCTTCGTAATCTTCTGGATACATCGACGGATACATGATTACATAAAATTGGTCGTTGTGAAATTGCTTCTGATATTCCTTTGAAATTTCTTCTAAAACCTTGGCTGTTAGTGTAAAATGTTCTTCATTAAGCCTAAATGGATGTCCAATTTTGAAGAAACGAAAAAAACTACTTCCTGCCATTTTACTGTAAAACCATGTTCTGGTTGGGTGTACATCTCTGAAAAAACCTTTGTGAACGACTTGATTATTTTCTATTTCAAAATCTGGAGATTTCCCTTGATTGAAGGCATAATTAGACATCGAACCAATTGTTCTGTTCACATGGTCATGAATAAAAACAAAAAAGCCAATGCCTTCTTTCTGACTAACGTTTTTAGACAAAGAGTCATGTTGCAGTTTTATTAAAGCATGATTTGGACCAAAACCACTGTATCCAAAGTTATAACCTTGATAATTTCCTGAGTTTTTCGAGAAATAAAAAGGAATTGTTTCATGATCATTCAGACCGTCTCCGAATGTAAATGAACAGCCCCAAAAAATCGCAAATTTCTCTTTTGTCGTAAGGCTATCAGGCGTAACTCTATGCCCGTTGGTGTCTAAACGATACGACATTGAGTAAATCAGGGTGTCCAAATAGGTTTTCTTTCCAGACTGAAAAGCCTTGCCATAAGGGCGGAATCCTAATAATGTATCTGGTTGAACTGCTTGGTAAAGTGTACCTGTGACAATTGGGACAGGTTTCTGGAAAAGTTTTCGCAAGAACATATTATACGCAAACTCTATAATTGCCAACATGATAACCACGGTGACAACAGAAACTGAAATATTGATAAGGAATGTTTTTAACTTCTTAAACATAATTAAATGGCATAAATTTAAAGGAATGATTCCAACAATTGTACCAAACGCATTGTGCGGATTTTGCGTCCGTCTCGATTGAGATGATAAACTCCGTTGGCAAAAAAAGTGTCGTCCATCACAAAGTCTTCTGGACGGCACAACAAAACTCCCTCTGGAAGCCTTGTTTGAAGCATAATTTCAAGGTTATGGATTTCTGAAATATTAGCTTCAAAAGTGCTTTCTGGATAACAAGGAAACGTATAAAAGACTTGTATATTATTTCTTTTTGCCCAAGAAAGAAAATCAATGAGGGCTGGTAAAATGGATTCCCACTGCTTAGATTTCCAGCTAATGTCCTGAAATTTAGGAGATAAGACATCGAAAAGTTTTCCTTCGTAATCTCCTTTTGCAGAAAAATCTTTATCGCTCAAACTATCAGGGCGAATTTGCCCGAAAGCCTCTTGCCAACCCATTTTTCGTTTTTCAGAATAAGTTGCGAGAAAAGATTTTTTCTCGAAAAACTGAAAAACCTCTGGTACATGATAATCTACTAAATTTCTGGTATTGGTTTCTGGGTCTGAACGACTACCATATTCAAAACTCATAACCACAACATCATCAGGGTGAAGTGAATAGCGTAACAGATTTAGGTTAAAATCAATGCCTAACCTTTCATCTAAACCAATGTTTATTGTCGGAATTTCAAATTCTTTTTCTAAAGCCATGCTGCTAATACCAGTGGCAACATTACTGCCACCAACCAAGACAAGTCGGGGAGTTTTTACAGAATCTAATAAATCTTTTTTCTGATTGAGGGCTTTCAGGTAATGTCCAGAATTATGGGGTGTAAAGCGGTACACCAACTCCGTAATTATCAGAAAACCAATGACCCAATAAGCAGTTTTTTGTAATAATCGTAAAATTCTATTCGGCATAGAGGAGGTATTTTTTTCGGGTTTTGCGGTAAGCATCCAATGACGACTGCCAAGATTTATGAATAATTCCCTCTGGCAATCCTTGGGCAATTTGTTTTCTGAGGGTATCTGTTCCTGCTAATTTATCAAAAAATGAAGGGCTTGAAAAGAATTTAGATTTATCTTCTGCAACAGCGTGGAAAGCAATCACATATTTCAAGGTAAATCTCTGGCTACGAGCATCAATTGTACTTAGATTTACCCCGTAACATAATTTACCTTTTTGTGGGGGATTCTTTGCACCAGGTTTATCAACTGGAGTAAAAGTGAAAGCTCCATTTCTACTATTTGGCGAACCAATTACTTGAAATTGAAGGTCGGTTCCTCGTCCTACACTGATGTCTGTTCCTTCAAAAAAGCAAATAGAAGGGTACAATAAAATAGACTGTAAATTAGGCAAATTGGGCGAAGGAGCAATTGGAGGGGCATAAACCGACTGATGCGTATAGTTTTGGCAAGGCACAACTTTCAGTTTACAAACCTTTCCATCTTTCAACCAGTGTTCTCCATTAATCATTTGTGCCAACTCGCCGACGGTACAACCATGCACCACAGGAACAGTATTCAATCCGACGAATGAAGCAAATTTTTTGTCTAAAACTGGACCATCTGTATAATGTCCATTAGGGTTTGGGCGGTCAAGAATCAAGCACATTTTATTGTTTTCGGCACAGGCTTCCATTACATAGTGCATGGTGGACGTGAAAGTATAAAACCTCGCTCCAACATCTTGAATATCAAAAATCACGACATCCACCCCTGTCAATTGTTCGGCAGAAGGCTTTTTGTTTGAACCATACAAAGACACAATCGGCAATCCTGTTTTTTTGTCTATTCCATTGGCTACGTGTTCGCCAGCATCTGCTGTACCTCTGAAACCATGCTCAGGGGCAAAGATAGTTTTGATTTTTATGCCTAAACTAAGTAGTGAATCTGCCAAATGAGTTTTACCAATTGTTGAAGTATGATTTACGACCAAAGCAATTGTTTTTCCCTGTAAATCAGGCAGATACAAATTGGTTTGTTCAGCTCCAGTGGTAATTTTTAGTGTCTTTTTATCGCTATTTTGTGCTACACAAGAACATAAAATCAAACTAAATAAAATGGCTATTTGGAAAGGGTTTTTCATCTTTATTGTGATTATGGCTCAGGAATCGTTATTTTGTGTGATAAACTCATCTGCTACCCAAAATTAATCAAAATCAATGAATTTCCCTTATTTCGTTTCGCAACGCATTCGTAAACCTGATGCTAATTCGTTTTCTTCTACCGTTACCAAAATTGGGGTCGGCAGTATTGCGGTTGGGCTTTCATTGATGATTATTTCTTTTGGGGTACTTTTTGGGTTTAAAGATGCCATTAAACAAAAACTTTTTTCTTTGAGTGGGCATATAAAAGTAGTTACGTTTTCGGATAACCAATCTGTGGAAGATGCCTACCCGATTTCAAACGATAATTCTTTCTACAAAAACCACTCGTCAATTCCCGAAATCAAGCATTTTCAAGCAGTTGCCACCAAGTCTGGAATTCTGAAAACCCAAGATGAAATTCTGGGTGTTATTGCAAAAGGAATTGGACAAGACTTTGATTTTGAGACATTTAGCGAAAATATTATTGAAGGTAACGCCATCAGTTTCACGGATAGTTCTTATTCTAAAGAAATTCTTATCAGTAAAATTATTTCCAATAAACTTCGCTTGAAAGTAGGCGACAATGTGATTATTTATTTCTTGAATAACCCCGACCGTCCCCGTAAATTAAGCGTGAAGGGAATTTATGAAACGAGCCTCGAAGAATTCGATAAGAATCTCATAATCACAGACTTACGATTGTTGCAAAAAATTGCAGGTTGGGGAAAAGATTCAGTTGGAAGCTATGAAATTGTGGTAAAAGATTTTGAACAACTAAGAACTTCTGCCAAGATTATTCAAGAAAAAATACCTGCCGATATGCGGATGACAACCGTGGTTGACCAAAATATGGCTTTGTTCGATTGGCTCGGAATGTTAGACCGTAACATGGTGATTTTCTTGCCCTTGATTGCTTTCGTGGCAGCTTTTAATATGATTTCGATTTTATTGGTTCTGATGCTCGAACGGACACCAATGATTGGTCTTCTGAAAGCGTTGGGAAGTCCCAATTGGCAAATCAGAAAAATCTTTCTTTGGAACGGTATCTCAATGATTACCAAAGGTTTAGTATTGGGAAATGTAATCGGAATTGGGCTTTGTTCCATTCAAAAATACTTCAAACTTATCCCTTTAGATTCATCAAATTACTACATGAATTACGTGCCAATTACTTTAGATTGGATGATAATTCTTTTGCTCAATCTTGCTACTTTGGCATTAGTGACCACACTTTTAACCATTCCAACTTTTGTAATTACCCGTATTCAACCTGTGAAAGCAATTGCTTTTCGGAAGTAATTTAGGATGTATGTTGAAAACTACCTGTAACGATTTGACATAGAGGTTTAGAGAAAAGACAGAATATTAACTCTAATCCTCTAAATCTCTATGTTTTATTTCATCATAAGTCATGTTTGCCTACTTAAAACTCAACAAATAATCACTTAAATCTGCTAATTCTTGTTCTTTCAAACCCATTGCTACTGGGTCTGGCATTAACGAATTTGGCATTTTTTCTTTGCTCTTGATTTGCTCATTTTTCACGGTCATTAGCTGCCCTCCAGCATCTTTTATGGTGGTACTTTTGCCATTATCTGCCACAACAAAACCCATTAAAGTTTTCCCTTTTTTGGTAACAATTGTCCAACTTTCAAAGCCAAAAACCATACTTGCCGATGGATTGATGATAGCATCGAGCAAACCCAATTTATCAAACTTTTTATGAATATTTGTTAAGTCTGGACCAACTTCTGCACCGTCTTCTCCGTGTCTGTGGCAAGTGGTGCAATAAGTAGTAAAAATCTCTTTTCCTTTGGTATTATCACCCTTCATACGAGAGACAAAATCTAATTTCAGGGGCGTCCCGTTTCTTGTAAAAAACTGACTTGCCAAAATTCGTACTTTGGCGTCTGGATTATTGAAAATATCTTCGCTAATTGAACCTACAACTTTCTCATCATTCAAGACATACCCAGCTTTCAAATCTATCAGAATATTACCGCCGTCTGGGTCTTTTGCCATTTGTTTTGCATAAGAAATTCGTTCTTCAATTGGTAGTTTTTCATTCAGTATTTTAACACCTAATGCTTTCATTTTCTGATAGTTAGAACTTGCACTTGTTTCAGAAACAGCATCCCAATTCATTACTTCTGCCCAGTCGTTGTTCTTTCTAAATTCTACCCACCAACTGGCGTTACTGGCTACATCCTGAAGGCTTGATTTACTCAAAGAAATCATTGCTTCTGCGGCTGTTTTATCTTTTACAAAACTTAAAGCAGTTAACATTTTCAGACGAGTTTTTTCTGGAATAGTACTCAAATTTGCCCTTGTTTTTAAATCTGCAACTGCTGAAACAGGGTGTAATCTCCATGCTAAATTACTGCGTTGTTCAGACCAATTTGCGGGTTCTCCTGCATAGATTTCTTTCACTAAATTATAGACTTTTCCCTCTTTTTTGTCCGAAGCCGTTCCTAATGCTTCCAAATAAAAAGCATCTTTTCCATCGTATTTTTTCAAGAGTAAAACCATCAGATTTTTTGATTTTTCAAACGAAATATCTCTTAAACTAATGGCAACCTCTCTGCGTATTTCTGGGCTGGTATCTTCTACAACTTTAGCACAAAGATTTGGTAAATCTGAAACCTGTTGTTTCAAGGCACGGAAAGCCACTAACCGCATATTTTCATCTGATGAACTCAATAACTTTTCTACTTCCGCCGCACCTTCTTGTCCTAACTGTGCCATTAACCAAACAGCCCTTGCCCGATGAAATGGATTTTCTGCCGTAAGTAATGATTTTACTGATGGTAAAGATTTTATGCCACTGGCTTTCAGGGCTTCAAAACCTAAATTTCTTACATTCTGAGCAGGATTTTTCAGGGCTTCAATTTGTCCGTTGGTAGTTGTCAAATCAATGGTAGGAGTAATCAGTTTTTTACCCTTTGGAACGACCCTATAAATTCTGCCATAGCCAACTTTATCCTTCATAGCGTGTCCACCCACAATTGGGTCGTACCAGTCGGCAATGAACATTGAACCATCCGTTCCAGTACACATATCTGAAGGACGAAACCACTTGCGGGTGTCTTTTCCAGTTTCATACCATTCATATTTTTCGCTTGATTGATTTCCCTGAGAAGAAACCAAATCATTTCTTTTTAGCTCGAATCCCGCTCCATTTTTTACAGGTAAGTAATTGAAAATCACATTCCTACCTGCTTCACAGCTCAACAACATTCCACGATACTTTTCACCAAAAGCATCGCCTTCATACACATGAAAACCCGTGGGTGAACCTGCTCCTGTGTTGTCTCCTACTGGCATAACGCCTGGGTCTTCTGCGTGCCAAGAAGCCGTAAACATATCTTGTCCTGAGCGTCTGTCTGCTTGCCAAGAACGACTTCCATCTGCCGAAAAATAGCCTGCATTGCCGTTTTCCATTACATAAGAAGTCCGACAAGCAATCACTTGGTCGTCGTTATCATTTTGCCACATATTCCCATAAGAATCTATCGCAACTTCATAGCTATTCCTGAAATTATGAGCTAAAACCTTTAACCCTTTCCCATCTTTTGTCATTCTGAAAGCCATCCCTCCTACCCATACACGCCCATCGTCAGAAACTTGATTGCCTTTATTACTGGTATTCCAAGGCGTTCCACCAGTATAAATACTTCCCGAACGCAAAGTCCAGCCAGCTTTATCTGTCACTATATGAGGTCCTGCATTGCCCACGTTGAAATAATAATTTCCGTCTGGTCCTGCCACTCCCGAATGCAAAGAATGATCATGGTCTTTTCCGCCAAAACCTGTCAATAAAATCTCTTTTTTATCTGCTTTGTCATCACCGTTTTCGTCGGTATAAACTACCAAATTAGGAGCAGCCGCAACATAGACTTTGTTCCCTAAAACTGTAATTCCTAATGGAGAAATCAGGTCTTTGTCTTCCACAAAAACAGTAGATTTATCGGCTTTTCCGTCGTGATCTGTATCTTCCAGAATCATAACTCTTTCTCCACTTTGATGATTAAGTCGAGTTTCTGGAGCATTATTGAAACTTCTGTAATTGACAGCCTCAGTTACCCAGACCCGACCTTTGGCATCAATATCCATGTTTGTAGGATTATAGAGCATCGGAGATTCAGCCCAAAGTGTAACCTCCATATCGTCTGGGCAGTAGAGCTTATTTGAGTCAGAATCAATCACAACGCCCTGATAATGAGCAATGTCTGACTGATTTTTCTGGAAAAAAGATTTGCTTTTTTGCCACGAAAACAAAGCAATTGTTGATAGTGAAAGTAAGATTCCTATAAAAAGTTTATTCTTCATTTTGGTAAGTTTTATAGTTCAACTATGATTTATACGGAAATTAACGCAGGCAAACCCTGCCTGCGTTAGCCCAGATTCGGGTTTTCCGAAAATTATAGTTGAACCAATTTCATTAATTTTGGGGGAATTATGTGAACACGGAAGTCGTCCTTCAAAAGGACGACTTCCGTATAAATTTTAGAAGAACCAGACTGTTTACACAAATACAGATTTTAAGAATTTCCTATTTTCAATATAACTTTCTACCATAGGCTTTCCGATGGGAACTGCTCCCTCAATCTGAATCCATCCTTTGTAGTTTATTTCGTCCATACATTTTCTAACTTCCTGAAAATCAACTCGTCCAGAACCCAACAGAAAATCATTTTCTTTGGCATGAAACTCACAAATCAAATTTTGCTTACCCAATTCTCTGATTTCTGAATAAATATCATAACCCATGTGATTGGTATTGGCTACATCATAATAAGCCTTCAAATTAGGAGATTTCACTTCATTCAGAATATACTGCAACTCACGGGCATTCAACCAAGATTCTATACCTAATGTGATACCATTTTGTTCAGCTTTTGGCATAACTTTTTTCAGTTTTTCAATCACTGTTCTTGTGCCAGCTTCATCATTTTTCAAATCATTGTTCGCAAAGAAAGCCAACAGTATCACCTTGACTCCCAGAATTTTAGCTACATCTATCGAATCCGAAACCCATTGGTCTGTACGATCGTCTGATTTGTACGGAATGGTATTGAGTTCCCCAATAGCAAGCCCACTAAATTGAATTTTATTCTTTTTGAAATTCTGAAGATATTGTTGCTGAATTTTAGGGTCTCGGAGGTGCATATTGTTCGACAAACTGCCCAAATTTACTTGCACACCATCAATCCCGATTTGAGTTGCTACATCGGCGGCATCAGGACTGTCCATTTTATAGATTGACCAATCACAAGCACCAATTTGAAAGCCCTGCTTTTTTGATTGTTGAATAAAAGAAGAAAAAGTTAACCCAAGCCCAAGGGTTGCAAGGGCTTCACGACGAGAGAATATTTTTTCCATGATATTTTTAGATAGTATAAGTAACGGGAATTTAATAAGTTATTTAATTTCAGTTCCTAAAACAATTTTACAAAATAAATCTCAGATGTAAGCCCTGTACTGTCAGTATTTCTTTGGGGAACGAATTATTTTTTCCCTAACCCAAACCCTCAATATACCTGAATTCAGGTATATTATTAATGAATTCAATGTTGTTACTTTGAGGTCACATATTTTCGATAAGTAAATAATATTGGTTTTAATCTATCTAAAAATAGGGGTTAGCCCCTATTTACTTAGCAAGTAATCCTTTTTAATTTTGAATAGTCAATAACATACCGAATACTAAAAAATAACTTTCCAATTATATTCTTTGGCATTAAAATTTACTATCGACTAAACTATGTTATCTTCGTTTAGATTGGTAAAATTAGCCAATGCCAATTTTCAAATTATTACCACACAAACTTCTTCTTAACTCCACAAAAAACACAACCATGATTAAAAGAATTACCTTCATTATCTTAGCAATTGTACCTTTTTTTGTTTTTTCACAGCAAAGAGAAGAAGAGGGAAATAGTCAATTAGATAGAGCTAATTGGGAAAAACTCATCACAAAAGACCCGAAAACTGGCACAATTCCTCGAAATGAATTAGAAAAATCCCGAACAACCATGTTCAAGCGGATTGAACAACTCAAAAGCCTTAAAACTTCAGCAGCCATACCCAATATAAAATGGTCAGAGCGTGGACCTAATAACGTCGGTGGACGTACTCGTGCTATGCTTTGGGACCCTAATGATACTACTCATAAGAAAGTTTGGGTAGGTGGCGTTGCGGGTGGATTGTGGTTTAATAATGATATTACTGACGAAAAATCTTCATGGCAAAAAGTCAATGACCTTTGGGATAATATCTCCATCGGTTGGATTGCTGCCGACCCGAGTAATCCCAAAATTATGTATGTAGGTACGGGTGAGAGAGGAACTGGCGAAGTTGGAAATACAGGTCAAAGCGGTTCAGGCGGGGCAGGTGTATGGAAAACCATTGATGGTGGAACTACTTGGAAAAGATTAGATTCAACCATTCCAGATTACACAAAACAGACCGTAGCTGCCAGTTGGCGAGAGGTTTATAAAATCATTGTCAATGCCAAAGGGGAAGTATTTGCTTTGAATTACGGAGGAGTATTTCGTTCAAATGATGGTGGTACAACTTGGGCATTATTAACGGGGGCAAATGCTCCATCAGGCGATAATTTTGAAAGAGTTTCAGATATGGAAATTGGGTCTGATGGTATTTTGTATGTAGCCGAAGGAAGCGATAGTTTTGTAACAAAAATAGTGAAATCTACGGATGCCACGGTAACAGAATTTAAAAATATCACTCCTGCTGGTACTTTTGATAATGGTCGAGTAGAGTTTGCTCTTGCTCCCAGCACCAAAGGAGATGCTCAGGTTATTTATGCAGTTTGTGCCACCAGCCAAGTCGCCAAAGCCAATTTCTTTTTGAAAAGTGTTGATGCAGGGACAACATGGACACCCATGAAAGTACCTGTTTATGATGACATAAATAATGGTCCTGAAAAACCTTTCATGGGCAACCAAGGCAGTTATGACCTCATCTTGGGAACGCACGAAACCAATCCAAATGCCCTTTATGCAGCGGGTATTGCGTATAGCATAAGTGTGGATGGTGGTGATACGTGGCTACCCAAACGAGGATATTCTGAATTAGGAGATTTAATGCACGTGGACAATCACGCTTTCATGGCTCGTCCAGGGTTTCCTGACGAAGCCATTTTTGGAAATGACGGCGGCGTTTATTATGCACCCGATTGGGCTTCATCGGGTAAAAATTATCCTAAAATAAAAAGTAGAAATAGAGGCTATAACGTAACCCAATATTTCAGTATTGACATAAACAATACTGCTAACAGTGGAACATTAGTTGTTGGTTCTCAGGACAATGGCACACATTCACTTCTGTCTCCTTCCGAAAAAATCAGTGCAGGAACATCCATCAATGGCGGCGATGGAGGTTTGACTTTTATTGATAAATTAGATACCAATATCGTTATCAGTTCTTACACGCACGTAACGCCAAGATTGAACAAGTCAGGTGCAAACGCCAATGATGTTGAAGAAATGCAACCCCAATTTGATAAAAGAGGGGCATTTATTAACCCTGCCGATTACGATTCGCCAACCCATACTTTATACGAAAATAATACACTGACTACCGAAGCACAAACCAAAATATTTAGGTATCACATCAAAGGCGTTTCTCCAAAATATACTTATACAACCTCTAATGTTACATTCACAGGAGCAAAAGCATTGACTGTTTCTTTTTTGAAATTGGGTAAAACTGCGGGTAATATATACATCGGAACAAATGATGGAGAAGTTTTTAAAGCAACTGGCGTAGCACCCGAAGGCGATGTAACGGTGGAATTGACCAAGATTATGGATAAAGATATTACCTCTGCGGGCAATGTATCTTGTTTGGACTTTGGAACGGATGAAAATACAATGGTCGTAACGAAGTCTAATTATAATGTCAAATCAGTTTTCTATACCATCAATGGTGGAAAAACGTGGGTTTCAAAAGATGATTCTTTGCACGGACTTCCAAATGTTCCAATCCGTTATGCTTTGATTAATCCAAAAGACACAAAACAAGTTTTATTAGCTACTGAATTGGGTGTTTGGTCAACTACTGACATTACCGCCGATAATCCAAAATGGGAACCTAATAATACCACTTTGGCAAATGTTCGTTGTGATATGTTGAAATACCGTGCCTCGGATGAAACCGTAGCTTTGGCAACGCATGGACGTGGGGCTTTTACTACTAAGATTAATCAAGTTGTGTGTTCAAATGCAGTAGTAGCGGATGCAAAACCCACAATTTGTAACGGTACAACTGCATCATTAACAGCAACTTGTGAAATTGGTACGGTAAAATGGTTTGATGCAACAGGTGCAACAGCCTTATTCACTGGTTCGCCTTTTGTTACACCTGCCCTAACTGCAAGCACGATTTATAAAGTGCGTTGTGATGCAGAAAATTGCCCTATTGCTTTTACCGATGTTAATGTCACGGTAATACCTGTGTTGGAAGCTCCAGTCGCCTCCGATGATAACATTAAATTTGGTACAAGTACTAAATTAACTGCCACTTGTGTAACTGGAAAACCTAATTGGTATAATACTTTAACTGGCGGGGTTTCTCTTGGTTCGGGGACTTATACTACTCCAGAATTAGAAGGTAATAAATCTTACTATGTAGCTTGTGAGACAGGAGGAAAACCCAATTGTGAAAGTGTGCGTACCCGTCAGGTGATTAAAGTTCAGATTACGGTTTCTTTAGTGATAACACCAGTACAAGAAGAAAGCTCATTGAAACAAACAGATAATGCTCGTTTAGGAAATGAAAACAGCGAAGAGAATTCTAATATTATCATTGATGTTTACCCCAATCCAACAACGGGGCTATGTAATTGGAAATTGCAAAGTAAAGAATCAACAGAAATAGATTTGTTATTATTGAATACGATTGGGAAAGAGCAACTAAGTCAAACCTCTAATTCTATTTCGCAAATCCATGAGGGAACTATTGATTTAAGTAAACTTGGAACAGGTACATATTTCTTGAAATTTAAGGTTAATGAGAAAATGATTACCAAAAAAATTATTAAGAACTAATACCTTCAACGTTTTGCTTTTCAATTTTAAAATTTCAAATTCATGAAAAATATAAAATTCAACCATTTGATTATCAGTGCTTTATCCATAATATTGATAGTTTCTTGCGACAAATCCGTAACTAATACAACTCCACAAGTTTGCTATCTTTCGAGTATCTCCAATACCAAAGGGAATGTCATTGAAAGAATGACTTATGATGCCAGTAATCGTTTAACCAATGTAACGAATGACTCAACTGGTATTGTTATTGGCTTTACTTACAACACACAAAACTTGGTAGATAAAGTAAATTTAGCCTATAAAGTAGGGACAAAAACTTATAATTTTTTAGCAACATTTACTTATGATGCTACTGGAAAAGCGATAAAATCTGTCACTACTGTAAATGGGAATCCTTATCAAACAGATGTATATTCTTTTACAAATACCCAACTGACAGGTATTGTTTCCACAGATGCTCAGGGAGAGGTCTATGCTTCCAGATTTCAATATTCAGGGGATAATGTTGCGAAGGTTTACCTAAAACTTGATAACGAAAAGGAATATCTGTATTATGAGGTAACGAAATTCGATGAGAAGAAAACGGTTTACCCAGAGGCATATAAATACTTGACGATGGGACTTTCTGGCTTGGTAGATGATTATGCGTATTTCAATAAAAACAATGTTCTTTCTGAAAAATATTATGAAGACGATGGCTATGTTTTTTATGACACTAATAATACTTTTGAATATAATGGTACTTCACAACCAACAAAAATAACGAGTATCATTAATGATGACGGTGATAAAAGTACTTCAGCAAAGTCATATCAGTATAGTTGCAAGTAGTTTTAAGAGAACTTCCCGAAAGTAAAAAGAACTTTCGGGAAGTTTGAATTCATCAGAAGCTGAACCGTCCACCTTAAACTCAAAAACCCAAAGTCATTTACTTCAAAACACTGCCTTGAAGTCATAATTTCCTCCTTTTTTTACCTCAAAATTAAAGTAATGTTCATCGCCTGGGATAAGCTCAACGTCTTTTAAACCACCCAAATATTTTTCATCTTTAAAAATCACTTTTCCATTGCATGAGATTTGGGTAGGTATATTTTCATGAATCGGAATACTGATGATTCCAGCTATAGTTGTAGGTGTTTTTGTTGAGATAACTAACTCATTTTTAGTACGTTGTATCTTTGTTTCGATAAAACCATACGGTGTTTCAACCTTTGCTTGTACCTGATTGAGATTACCGATTTGAGGAAAAATCTTGAATCTTTTGTAGCCACTCGTAAGCGGAGAAATACCCGCAATGTACTCAGACATAAGCGTGAGTGGTCCGCCCGTCCATCCATGATTGTACGTACCACCGCCCCATTTTGGATCTCCAATTGACCACCCTTCCCAAAGTGTTGTCAAGGGCGATTCTACCATTTCTTTGTATCGTTTTTTGATTCTTGCAATGCCCCCACGGGCATCTTGCATGATAAAAAATGCCTCTAAAACATACTTTTCTAAATACGGACTGGCGTGATATTCAGTATTGAGAATTTTCCTAATTGCTTCATACTGAGAGCTTTCCGCTAAACCCGAAACTACTGCCATGCCATGTCCACGCTCATCGGTAGGTCCTTTATAATTGACACTTCTGTATTGCTTTCCATCCCAAAAGTAATGATTAAAATTGCCACGAATACTTCTCATTTTCAGAGAATATTCTGTGGTATCAGCATCATAACCTAACAGTTTTGCAGTCTTGGCGGAGGCATCCAAAGCCATGTAATACCAGCAATTTTCAATCACTGGTACATCAATGTTTTCTCCCCAATCTATCCAGTCCCAACCGCCTTTTCTATGTTTTACCAAACCGTTAGTGTCTAATTTCCAGAGACTTAGGTACTTTTTAACATTCGGATAAATCATTTTTAGCGTTGCGGTATCATTCGTAAAACGGTAATGATTCCAGAAACCATAAGTGCTAATTGTTGCCAGCACCTGAGAGGGTAATTCATTTTTCCAAGACCCTGCTGGAACAGGAAAATAGAGCGAGCTGTCTGGTCGCTGCCAGTTGACTAATTCTGATGCAGTTTTACGAATTAAATCATGACTCGTGGCATCATAAGTATAAAATATTTCACCAAAATTAATGGTTGCATCTGCCATCCAAGCGGCTCGTTCTCGGTCTGGACAATCGGAAATCACTTCTCTTAAATTCAAGTTTAGCGTATTTACTGCTTTTTGTCTGAGCTTGTTCAAAAACTCGTCGTCACAACGGAACGTGCTGATTTCCTGAGTGTTATAACGAGTTTCTCGGTATTTCAGAGCAATAACTTTTACTCCCTTTGGCAGAAAATACCTTACTTCATGCCCATTAAAATACGCTGGACTTTCAAATTCTTGGTCGCCAGCACGAGTTACGTATTCAGAACGAACATTATATTCTGAGCCACCTTTGTAATTATCCGTTCGCATATCAATCAATTGTCCTTCAGGGGAATTGATTTTCAGATAAGGAACTACCGAAAGATTTTTGGGGAGTTTTGCGATAATTGAATCGCCATTGGGAGTTGAAACTTTTCTCTGAGAAACATAATTTAATAAATCAGAAGTCTGCCATTGAGGGATTGGGCGTAAAACAAACTGATTCCAAGGTTCAATACCAGCTTGTCCAATTTCGGCAGCAGATTGCCATTTTGAATCATTGTAAGTATTTGAAAACCAATTGGTTAAATCTTTTCGAGCATCGAAATGTATATTAGATTCAGAAAGCCTAAAATTAGGAAAAGGCTCTTTGGTTTCGCCAAAAGAAGGGTGAATTTGAGCCATCCAAGTGGCATTGCTGACCAAGTTTGTTTGTCCGATGGGAGTTTCAAAAAGTAGTCCTGCTTTTCCAGAAGATTTATGACTAAAACCATTTTTTCCAAAATACCAGACTAAAATGGCAATTGTATTTTGCCCAATTTGTAGGTGTTTGGCTAAATCTGCTTCATCATAGTAGCTATCATTAGGGTTTGGACCACGTTTTAGCCCACCTTCGTTTATGATAAGTTTTCCATTAATCCAAAGCCAGTATTTAGAATCCACAGCAATTTTAGCCATAGATTTTTTAGGTAACTGACTGATTTTAAAAATCTTACGAAAACAAATCCATTGATTGGGTTTATTGGTAGCATCAGAGACAGTAATCCATTGAGCCTGTTTAGAAAAAGGCTGTTGGGCATTGACGAAATTAGGAAAAAAGGAAAAACTGACAAGCAATAATAATCCCAAGAACCCAATTTTTAGTTGGTTAGATTTTAGCATAAATGCAAATAAAATTAAGGAATATGGAAAGAATTCTGAGTGGAAAAACTCATCATTCTGATATGTTTATGGGGTAAGGATTATGCTATGAGAGTAAAAATACACAATTCTTCAAAAAAGAAAGTAAATTTGTGTAAAAGGTGCGATAAAACTACTGAAAATAGTGAGATTTAACATCAAAAATGAGATAAATGCCTGTACAGAAAGTAAATAGAGAAATAATTATCAATAAATCCTTGGATGTCTTTCGGCAGAATGGCTACCATAATACTTCTATGGCAGACCTTGCTGAAGCTGTTGGCTTATTCAAGGGAAGTTTTTACCATTATTTTGATAGTAAAGAAACCTTGATGAGGGAAATTCTTTTGATGATTAATCTAAAATTTAAAGAATATGTATTGCCCGAAGCATACAACGAAACGATACTGCCAATTGATAGATTGAAATTGATTTTTAAGCTATTTGGTAAAACACTTTTCAGCCCAAAAGGCGGGTGTATCGTGGGCAATATGACGCTGGAAACCGTACAATTGTATCCTCAATTTAGAGATATTTTATTAGAAATTTTTGATGGATGGATTGCCGCTTTGAAACACATTTATGCAAGCAAATATTCAGAAGAAGCTGCTCTCAAACTTGCACAGCAAACAGTTATGGAGTTTGAGGGTGCAGTAATGATGACAAAATTATACGGCGAAGGAGATTATTATTTAGACTGCTACCACCGTGCTTTAGATAGGATTTCTGAAAAACCTAATCGTTGAGTTTTTTTAGTTGTTCTGCTTATTCAACTCATATCCCATTCTCATTTGCAAACCTAATCATCTCAGGCGTGGTGCTTGTCCCAATTTTGAAGTGGATATTTCTACGGTGGGTCTTGATTGTGTGGTAACTCAGATTCATATTATCTGCAATTTGGTAGGAATCTAAGCCTTCTTTCACGAATCTTACAATCTCAATTTCTCGTTCAGTCAAGGAATATTTTTTAGAAATTTCTTCCCGATTTGCAGGCTCAGATGCTTTAGAGATGGATTCGTCAAAAAAAGTCTTGCCTTCCATCACGGTCTTAACTGCCTGTATTA
>JAAFJL010000040.1 GCA_013298865.1 Cytophagales bacterium
ATAATTACCTGAATAACAGGTCATTGATTAAATTTAGAAAGGAATTTTGATTCAAGAAGTTTTGAAATTGTTTGTGTGTTTGAACAATACAAAATTACTTGAATAGTTTAGGAATTACAAGGAGGGAAAGAAATCATTCGTGAATAATAAAATGAGGTTGTGCAAAAGTCGAATCTTTACACAACCTCAAAAATAAGTAGTTTTACAATACTCGAACACCAGTAAATTTTCCGTTAGTAATTGTGATTGTTTCTTTATTATCGCTGCTTTTAAGAGTCGCTGAGAACTCTCCTACTATTTTACCAGGTTCTAACAAAGATTTAGAAGCTACGTTTTCTGTAATTTTTACATTTGTTGAAATACCAGTGAGGTTCAGTCCTGATGTAGAATATAGTTTGCCTTGATAAGAGATATTGAGTAGCGTTACAGGCGTACTTGTACCAGAAGCGTAGGTTTTAATGCCCGTCTCAGCTTTCGGGTAGGTAATTCCAATCGAAATTCTGTCGGTATTTTTGTCTTTTGGGTCTTTTTCAATAATAATTGTCTGCGAAACTTGGGTTCCAGAACCACCTGTAAGCGAACCGCAGTAGCTTGCTGACCAGCTTGTGCCATTGATTGTCGCAGAAGCATTTCCATCGGTATCATCAGGAATTACCTCAGCAGTTTTTTTGCAACCAGATAAACTAAAAATGAAAATTGTTGTCGCCAGAAGTGTTTTTGTGAGAGTTTTCATATTTTTTTGACTTATAAAGTTGTTTGACAAATCAAAGAAAATAGATAAAAAAATAGCATCAAAACACGATTTACTTTACGGTAATTTCCAATTTTCTGGAATAGCGTGCTGAGGTATCACCATTCAATATTCCATAAATTTCATAATCGCCAATGGGAATTGTTTCGGGCAACGTGAATATCCGATAAGTAATTGAGCCATCGCAACAATAAGAAGACTCCCCTTTAAGTAGATATTCCTTCTTAGTTTCAAAATTAATCAATTTTAAATCCCCTTTGACTGAGGTAAATGCCCACTCAAAAGCAATAAAACTACCCCCAGGTTTAAAAATTAGTTTTTCGTTTAGTTCATAAGGTTTAGGATATTCATCTAATGTAGTTGATTTTTTGATTAAAGTTTGAAATGGAACAAGATACTCCGTAATACCCTTCAAGGTAACTTCTCTGTAATATTTATAGTTGCTATTTTCATAAAAAAATACCCCATAACCTGTATTTGCTAATTTTTCAGGGATATTAAAACTTAGTGTATTGTCGTCGATGTATTTTAATGGATACTCGACCAATTTATTGCTAAAATCATTTGTTAACCTTATAGTATAGCTTTTTTGAGGGTCGAAATTTATTCCTTCAATTTTATTAAGACTCTCATTATTCAAACTTTTAAAAACCTGAATCGCAACTTCCTCTCCCCTAACCAATGTCAAATCTAACGTTCTTGTTTCTCTGAATTGAGGATAATTTGTATAAAGTTTTAATGAAACATTGCCTGTTTTCTTGGTAAAAAATTCAGCACTAAAAACGTCACTATTGGGTTCAAAACCTATTCTGTTGTAGTATTCAAAGCTATTTTTAGTACCTAAATAAAATGGTTCTACTTGAAAACCCATAATGCCATTGGGAATATTTGGGAGTCCTAATGTTCCAATATTAGTTAGTCGTACTTTTAAAGTGTTGTACTCAAATGGGTCAATTGCAATCTCCTTAGTCAATAATTCAGCCTTTAATTCTCCGCTACGTTGCACATATAGGAAGTATTTTTCAGTTTTCCCATCTTTTCTTGTAAGGGTATATTCTATAGCAGGTTTTCCTTCAAAGAAAACTTTATCTCCAGATTTGGGAGAAATACTTTCGGCTTCATCCGTTAATTTGATAATTGGTGAAGTTTCATTGCCTACAAAGTTCTCTGGTAAAACCATAACTATCTGATTCTGAGAATCTCCGTTATCAAATTTTACGGTTGAAATTGTTGAACCAACTTCGACATTCAGATAAAAATCCTTGATTGGAATTGAGTGGCTTGTTACCAAAGTTTGAGGAATCAATTTCTCATCTTTTTTCTGGCAATTCACCATAAAAAAGATGAGAAAAAATAATGGGATTGATAAGAGGTTTTTCATGTTTGTAGGAATGTTTTAAATGGATTTTTATTTTATAATTTCTATTTTTTGGGAAAAACGAGCAAAGGATACTCCTTTGACAAGACCATAAACCTCATAACTGCCAATAGGAATGGTTTCTGGGATGTTAAATTTTCTAAAAGTAAAAGCTCCATCACAACAATATACTGGATCCCCAATAAGTGGATATTCATTTTTGGTTTGAATATTAACGAAGTTCAAATCAGCATGAAAATTGTTTTCTCGAAAAGTATAGAAAGTCTCAGCTTGTTTGAACTTAAAATTATTTGTAAAACTAAAAACCCACTTCTCCGTAAATATTTTGTAATCACTTATTCTCATAAATAAACTCGGAAAAGGATTCACGTTGGAATTAGATTGTTTTACCAAAACTTCTTGGGATTTTATTGATTTGTCATCTTCAAGAATATTAACCCTATAACTTAGTACATCTATACTATTAAGTTGCTTCAATTTAAGTATATTTTCATCTGAAATTTCTAAAGGTATTTCCATTAAAGGTTTAGCTGTAAAATCATTTTCCAAACGAATTTTATACGATTTATTGGAATCAAAATTTACTCCATCTATTAAATTAAGAGTATCTGTATACAATTTTGAAATATTTTTGACATAACTTTTTCCAAGATTTAATAAAATATTTAAAGGCATTGATTCACGTCTAATTGGTCGATTTGATACTAATTTGAAGGAGACTTTTCCTGACTTCAAATCCCTCAATTCATAAGTTATTATATTATTGCCTCTATTAATATCAGTAAATAAACGTTTTTCACCATTCATATAAGAAATCTCTAAAGTGACGTCCATTCTCGCTCCTTTGATTTCTGATAAAAATAATGTTCCAACATTCGATAATTGAAATTGAATTTTAATTGGTATAAATGGGTCAATAATGAATTCTTTCGTCAATAATTCTGCTTTAAATTCTCCGCTATGTTGCACATATAGGAAATATTTTTCAGTTTTCCCATCTTTCCTTGTAAGGGTATATTCTATAGCAGGTTTTCCTTCAAAGAAAACTTTATCCCCAGATTTGGGAGAAATACTTTCGGCTTCATCCGTTAATTTGATGATAGGTAAAATTTCATCGCCCACAAAATTCTCTGGTAAAACAATAACTATCTGATTCTGAGAATCTCCATTATCAAATTTTATGGTTGAAATTGTTGCCTTTACATCTGAATTCAATGAAAATTCCTTAATAAATGGATTTACTGCAACTTCGGGGGGAACAACTACCGTTGGAGGAGTTATTGGAGGTACGACAACCTCCTCCTTTTTACGACAATCCGCCATTAAAAAGAACATTAAAATCGATAGGATTGGCAAAAGGTTTTTCATGTTTGTAGGAATGTTTATGCAAAAGAAAATGAGCGTTTCTATAAAGACGAAATTTGTAGAAATTGGTTGCAGGAGATTTTTGTTTTTGTCTGTGAATTAAAATTAATGCTTTAAATTTGTATTCATAGACAAAATAGACCGCTTCAATGGCAAGACCCAAACAAACTTCTGACGCTCAACCAATTCCTGCAAAAAAAACCAACGAAACTCCGTTGTCGAAACAATATAATCAGATTAAAATAAAATATCCTGGGGCATTATTGTTGTTTCGTGTTGGTGATTTTTACGAAACTTTCGGGGAAGATGCCGTTCGTGCGTCTAAGATTCTGGGAATTGTCCTGACTCGGAGAAACAATGGAAATGCTGATGATCATTTGGCTGGTTTTCCACATCATTCTTTGGATACTTATTTGCCAAAATTAGTCCGTGCGGGCGAACGTGTAGCTATTTGTGACCAATTAGAAGACCCTGCCACTGCCAAAGGAATTGTAAAAAGAGGCGTTACTGAATTGGTGACACCGGGGGTTTCTTTCAATGATAATGTCTTAGATACAAGACGGAATAATTATTTGGCTGCTATCAGTTTTTCCAATTTTACTACTGAAATTATTGGTATTTCTTTCTTGGATATTTCTACTGGAGAGTTTCTTTGTTCACAGGGAAATGCGTCTTACATGGAGAAATTATTGCAAGGTTTTATGCCATCTGAGGTACTTTTTTGCAAGAAAAACAGACAAGATTTTACAAATATTTTTGGTGATAAATTTAATACTTTTGCTTTAGATGACTGGGCATTTACACATGATTTTGCCTATCCATTATTAGTTAATCATTTCAAAACCAATTCATTAAAAGGTTTTGGTGTTGAAAATCTCACTGAAGGAGTCATTGCCGCAGGGGTGATTATGCACTACCTTTCTGAGACAGAACACAAGGATATTGGACACATCAATAGAATCAACCGACTGGAGGAAGAAAAGTATGTTTGGTTGGATAAATTCACTATCAGAAATCTGGAATTAATCAACGCTCAACAAGAAGGTGGCGTGCCATTGATTCAGATTCTCGATGGTACACTTACGCCCATGGGTGCAAGGTTATTGCGAAAATGGTTGGTCTTGCCACTAAAGGAAAAGTCTTTAATTGAAGAACGTTTGAATACGGTAGAATTTTTTACCCAAAACTCAGAGTTTCAAGATTTTTTGTATCAACAAATCAAACCAATTGGAGATTTAGAAAGAGTTATTTCTAAGGTTTCGGCAAGAAGAATTTCGCCACGAGAAATGTTGGTTTTGAAGCGTGCTTTGATTCAAATAGGACCAATAAAATCAGAATTGAGTAAACAAACTGTTCCAATTTTAAAAAAATACGCCGACCAACTGAACGCTTGTGAGTTTTTATTGGCAAAAATAGAAACCGAGCTGAGAGAAGACCCTCCGATTGTAATTAATCAGGGCAATATGATTAAAACTGGCATTGATGCAGAGTTGGACAGGCTACACCAAATTGCTTTTACAGGAAAAGATTTCTTGATTCAACTACAAAATCGTGAGATTGAACGAACAGGAATTACTTCTCTGAAAGTAGCTTTTAATAAGGTTTTTGGTTATTATTTGGAAGTCACAAATTCGCATAAAGACAAAGTACCTAACGATTGGATTAGGAAACAAACTTTGGTCAATGCCGAGCGTTATATTACCGAAGAATTGAAAACTTATGAAGATACTATTTTGAATGCGGAGGATAAAATCAATGCGATTGAGTTCAGAATTTTTAATGAATTAGTCAATACTGCGACAGAATATGTACAGCAAATTCAGCAAAATGCTAAAATAATTGCTGTTTTGGATGTGCTGAGTAGCTTTTCGAGGGTAGCTCAGAAAAATAATTATCGCCGTCCGCAAGTGAATGATGCACGAGTTTTGGACATAAAGGACGGTCGCCATCCTGTGATTGAAAAGCAATTACCTTTAGGAGAAAGTTATGTGCCGAATGATATATATTTAGATACTGAAAATCAGCAAATTATCATTATTACTGGTCCGAATATGGCAGGAAAATCTGCCCTTTTGCGACAAACCGCCTTGATAGTTCTCATGGCTCAAATTGGGTCATTTGTACCAGCTTCAAATGCAGAAATTGGTATAGTTGATAAAATTTTCACTCGTGTCGGAGCAAGTGATAATCTTTCGAGAGGAGAATCAACTTTTATGGTGGAAATGACAGAAACGGCATCAATTTTGAATAATCTTTCGGAAAGGAGTCTTTTGTTGATGGATGAAATTGGTCGTGGAACAAGTACTTATGATGGTGTTTCGATTGCTTGGGCGATAGCTGAATATTTGCATAATCATACTCAATTTCGTCCAAAGACACTTTTTGCTACCCATTACCACGAATTAAATGAATTAGCGAGTGATTTTTCAAGAATCAAAAACTTCAATGTATCTGTAAAAGAGACGGGTAACAAAATTATCTTTATGCGGAAGTTGAAAGAAGGTGGATCGGAACATAGTTTTGGAATTCACGTTGCTCAATTGGCAGGAATGCCCCAAAGTGTAGTGTATCGGGCAAGTGAAATTTTGACTGAATTAGAAAAAAATCGTTCTAAAGAACAACACAGACAGACAATAAAAGAAATGCCTAAACAATCAGTGGCTCAGATGACAATGTTTGGGGTAGAAAAAAATCCAAAATTTGATAAAATTGAATCCCTTTTGAAGAATATTGACATCAATACCATGTCACCGATTGAGGCTTTATTGAAACTGAATGAAGTAAAAAAGGCATTGGAAAAGTAATTATCAATTTGAAAATCTAATCAACTAAAATAATTTTAAAATGAAAAAGTTAATACTTATTGCATCACTTTGTTTTATTAGTACTGTATCGTTTTCGCAAAATAAAGATTGGGCTTTCGGATTTAGAGTCGGCGAACCTGGAGGTATCAATGTTCGTAGATATTTAACCGACGAAAGAGCTATAGAACTTAACATCGGTACATTCGGAGCAATTTGGGGAGGCACTCATATCTTTAATGACGGTGAATATCGTAATGTTGGCTTGTCGGTAAATGCTCATTATTTGTACCTAAAAGACATCGGCAATAGTGGTAGATTCAGAGTACATTATGGCTACGGAGCCCAAGTAAATAAACGCAGATTTTATGCCTATCGTTTTACCAATCCAGATGATTACGAAAACAGGACTTCAATTGGGGCATCAGGTACAGCTGGAGCAGAATATTATCTAAAAAGTACTCCCCTATCCATTTTTGCTGATATTGGAGCATTTGGCGAATTACTACCAAAACCTTTCTATGTACACATACAAGGTGGCTTAGGAGCAAGATTTAATTTCTAAATAAATGGGTTACAATTTTGATAAGCTGAATTGATTTAGCAAATTTGTAAAACAGTACGGGGGATTAGCTCAGTTGGCTAGAGTACTTGCCTGGCAGGCAAGGGGTCGTCGGTTCGAATCCGATATTCTCCACAAAGCAAATGTCTGATAATCAATTGATTGTCAGACATTTTTGTTTAAATTCGTTTTGATTAAAAATTCTGGTTTAAACATAGTTTAAACATTTTCTTAGATTAAACTAATCCTAAAATATAACTTCAAAGAAAAAGTTTCTTCTTCGCCAACTACCGACAATTTTACTTTTTGATAAAATTGACCACAACAATAGAAGACTACAAAAAAGTGTTACTATTTTTTTTATTTTCTCATTTTGATTTCTTCACTTAAAATGTGACCTTTCCTACCGTTAAATAAGTTTTTCTTTCTAATTTTTGCAAAAGCAAATTTCTTCATTTATCATTGTGCCACTTTACTGTAAATAACTATTTTTTAGACCAAGATAATTATTTGACGTTTAGCCCTTCTTTGTAGTTTTAAATTTATGTGGTATTCACCATCATTTTACCCTGTCACAGTTCCAAACCAAATTTTTACCAAACACTTACACAATGAAAACCCTCTACATTACCCTCATTCTCCTGTTGGGAGAATCGGTTCTTTTTGCCCAAGACAAAAAACCTTTACCAGATTCTACTACAAACAGTCTTGCCTCAGTAAATCCCATCAATGGACTTTTACCGAATGTTACGCCCAAATCACCCAATGCAACGGCTTTAGGACGGTTTGATGAACACCCCGTTTCGATGTACACGGGTTTGGCAACCATCGAAATTCCGATTTTTGACATTGAAGCTGGTGGAATCAAAGTTCCTGTTAAACTTTCCTACCATGCTGGGGGCAACAAAGTTTCTGACATTGCTTCTTGGGTTGGGCTTGGTTGGAGTCTCCAATACGGTGGAACGGTCAGCAGGTCTATGCAGGGCATTCCAGATGAAAAAAATACCAATGGCAAAGGCTTTCTTTTTGGCTCTTTGGCGGTGGACATTAACGCTAATGCTGGCAATCCCAATTGTGTGGTAGCTTACGGAAATCTGGGGAATTTCGAGAACAATTTCTACGACAACGGAGCGGATATGTTCAGTTTTAGCCATTCCAACGGAGGCGGAAAATTCATGTTCCAAGCCAACGGACAAACCGTAATGATGCCCGACAATCGGACAAAGGTTAGTTACACCACAGCCCCCTTGCCCTTAGACGATATTACAACCTTCAAATTGGTGGACGAAAGCGGTTTCACCCACGATTACGCCTACCCAGAACTTGCTGAATACGTTGTGGGTGTAGGACAAACACCCGTCTTATTTCCGAGTACTTGGCACATTGCCAGTATCACGGGAACAGTGCCGAAAGACAAAGTTTTGTATAATTATCGGTCAGAAAGTTTTTCTCATAGTCTGGAAGATTTCTCTCAGCGAGTCACCGTGGTGGATTCTGGGGGCGTGAGTGGTTCTTATACTTTGCCCAGTCCTGGAAGCGTAGCCGCCAGAAATTACAACAATGTTCGTTACCCAACAGAAATCATTTTCCCGACGGGGAAAGTAGTTTTTGTCCCAGAGAAATCTGACCGAACTGACATTCCGTACAGCTCTAAGGCATTGGACAAAATTGAGATTTACGGGTATAATGTTGCTACGAATACTTACGACCTCATCCGAACGGCAGACCTTTACCAAAGCTATGTGGCAGGGATTTTACCAACCCAAAATACCCGAATGCTCTTGGATTCGGTGGTGATGAAAGACAAATCAGGCACGAGGATAAGTTCCTATGCCTGTGAATACAACACGACTATCAAACTCCCTAATTATCAGTCATTTAACAAAGATTTGTGGGGTTATTACAACGGACAAAACAATGCGGATTTGATTCAGCAACAGCAGGTAAACTTCAATGGTGGTACGAATAACCTGACGATTGGCTCTGCCAATAGAAACGTTTTTCCGTTTTATACCCAAGCCTTGATGTTGAAAAAAATGACCTTCCCGACGGGCGGATATACCACTTTTGAATACGAAGCCAATCAGTATTTAGTAGGCTCAGTCCTGACGAATGCGGGTGGATTGAGAATCAGACAAATTATTTCCTATCCGAGTAGCTCAACCACGTTTGGAGCAATGTACAAAACCTACAAATACGGTGTTGCAGAAAACGGTGCAGGGCGTTTGGGGGCAAGATGGAGCAATATTCTCAGCAGTAATAGTCTCTTTAAATCATCGCAAAGTGGCTTTCATTATTTGCCACCTCTGTGTATTCCACGGGCAATAACAGTGACCAATTATTCGTCAAGCCCGACGGTGAATCTATTCGCCTCAGACGGTAGTCCCGTTTTGTATGCCGAAGTAACCGAGTATTCGGACAATGGCACTGTAACCAATGGGTCAATTGGCAAAACGATTCATAAATTCACGGATACCCACTTAGATAATTTGGTCACGGTGGGGACAAGTGGGATATTCCATACCGAAAGTTTTGACTGGGACAGGGGGCAATTGATTGAAAAAACCTCTTACGGAAACGATGGCAAAAAGAAACATAAAGTCCTGACAACCTTTAACTTAGTGAGCAATAGTTCTGCCATTGCCATCCGAAAACTGATTTACCGCCAAAGCATTGCTACGGGTGTGCAGTGCAATAGCAGTTGTGGGTATAATCCGAGTGTAGGCATCAACGGTGGTTTTCTCGTCCAAACTTGCAATATGCCTTTTGGTGTGAGCAAGCCCATCAAAACCGAAGAATTTATTTACGACAATACTGATGATACTAAGTTTGTGTTGAAGACTTCGTTGACCAATTATGAGACCACTAACCTGATGCCCCGCCTGAGCCGTGAAGTTGTTAATTTTGGGGAAATCAGAGGGCGAAAATACTTCTATCCTTTTGATTATCAGAATATTCCAGCCACTACCACGGGCGAATTATTTGCGATTAGAAGATTGCTTGAAAAGAACCAAATCAATGCTCCTGTCGAAGAGCTTTCTTACCTCAAAGGTTCAATAGCTGCTACGGATTCGTTGATTTCTGGGGCGAAACTGACCAGTTTTTTCAGTAAAGAAAATAATTCTTCGGGAACTTTCAAGAGCCTTTTTGTAGCACCCCAAAATATTTATTTGTTAGAAAGTCAGGCGTTTGGAGCTTTTGGTACTACGCCCTACCAATCATCTTCGGCTTTGTACAATGCCTCGCCGAGTAGCTATACCAGCAACGTTCCTAAGCATGGTTTGTACGAACAAAAACTGAGTATAAATGCCTACGATTTCAACGGAAATTTAGAAAGTTATACCATCACGAACGGCAGAACGGATGTCTTTGCCTACCAAGATATTCCGCATGATGGACTAAGATTAACCTATTTAATTGCCCAAATTCAAGACGATGGTATCGGGACATTGAACCACTCGACAGCCTATAATTATACGATTCCGTTACTGGGATTATCCTCCTTACAAGCGGTAAACGGCACTTTTACGTATTTTGAGTACGATACTTTTGGTCGCTTGAAGACCATCAAAGACCATAACGGCAAGGTTTTGAAGGAGTATGGTTACGATTTTGCCAATCGGAAAGTAACGGAATGGATGCCACGGGTTGCTTTGGGTTCGGTGTCAGTGAATACCCCTGCCAATGATGCCCTGAAAACGGTTAGTTTTGTGGACGGTTTGGGCAGGGATTTACAGAAAATTATCGTGAAAGCCGCTCCAGATTCTACCAAAGACATTGTGGGAAGTTCGGTCATTTATGATGCTTTCGGACGGGGGTATCAATCGTTTTTGCCTTCGCCGAGTCCTTCGGTTGGTGGGGCTTTGGTCGGTGCTTCGGCATTGCAAACGGCATCGAGTACTTTTTACGGAGATGCGAATCCTTTTACCGAAACTACGGCTTTTGATAATTCACCCTTGAACCGTCCGATTACAAACTTTGGGGCGGGTGCTGCTTGGCGAACCGCCAATAAATCGGTTTCGGTTCAATACAAAGTTGCTCCTGCCAATACCATCAAGCACTTTAAGGCAAGTGCGGGGGCGGTTTTCTACAATATGGAAGGCTTGCCGACTGTACCAGAATATTATGGGGCAAACGAATTGCAACAGAAAATCACGACTACCGAAAGAGGCAAGACTATTACGGAATACATTGATTTACAGGGGCGTACAATCCAAAAAGAGATAGAAGCCGATGCTGGACAGTTGCTTACTACAATTTATTGCTATGATTTATTCGATAGACTCGCCTACGTTTTACCCCCGAATGCGTATCAGCTTTTTACGGCAAGTAGAACTTCAATTTTAGACACAGAAGTCGATTTTCTGGAAGGAATTTACAGTTATAAATACGATAGAAAAGGGCAAAATATCCGCAAACATATCCCTGGGCATTCGGGATTTGAGGCAATTGTTTATGACCGTTTGTACAGAAATGTGATGAATGCTGATGTCCAAGACGATGCACAGGGTTATTGGCGTTTTCAGAAATATGACCCTTTGAACCGCCCCGTAATGTCTGGTTTGGTTTTTTTACCAACAGGTTACAGCCGAGAAACCATTCAATCAGAATTTGATAGCCAAGTAACAGTTTCAGAAGCAAGAAATCCTACGCTGGGTTCGGGAGCATTTCGTTATCTAAATAACTCATTTCCAGCAAATTACAATCCAAGTTCAGACACCACCTACAACGCTACGGCAAACACGGGACGCAATCTGAAAATGATTATGTACTATGACGACCACGCTTTTTTACCAAATAATTTCTATCTTTTTGACCCAAGCAACGCCTACGAAACCCAATGGACAAGCTCACCAAATAGTAAAAAAGGATTGCTTACGGGGTCTGTGGTGAGGAATGTGGAGAATAACACTTGGTATAGAAATGTGAGTTATTACGATTTTAAGGGGCAAATTATACAAGCTCATTCCCAAAATCATTTGGGTGGGATTGACCGTATGGAAACCCAATACAGTTTTACGGGGCAAGTGCTAAAAATGCGAATGACCCACAAGAAACCAAGTGTAGCAAACATCGTGGAATTGTACGAATATAGCTATGACCATTTGGGCAGACGGAAATCTTTTAAGCACACAAAAGACGGAGTAACTCAGAATATTGCTAAGTATGAATTTGACGGAATTGGTCGTATGATTACTAAAAGAATCAAGCCAAATGAAAGTGTTAGTAGCAAACAAACGGGGTCTTGGAATAATGTAAGTACTTGGTTATCAGGAAATTTACCCACGGTTTCAGACCAAGTAACAATCAATACGGGGCATAACGTAACGATTCAAAACGGAGAATCAGGTTCAGCAGGAAAGTTAATTGACAACGGAATTTTGACATTTCAGCTAACAGGAAAATTGAATATGGGGAGTTATAATGGAGGGAGTTCCTTGCAAGTAATTGATTATTCTCATCACATAAGGTCAGGACTCAGAGGCATAAATTTAGACGCATCAGGGAATTTGACGAATAAAATTTTCTCAATGCGTTTAGGCTACGAGGATGCTAACTACTATGATGGAAATATAGGAAAACAGGAATGGAAAAGCTCGATTGATAACTTAACTCGTTCATATACATATACTTACGATGGTGCGAGTAGGATTTTGTCGGGCTTATATGCTGGTGGAAAACCGAATGAGAATTATAGTTTAGAGAACATGAGTTATGATGCGAATGGGAATATTCTGAGTCTTTGGCGTAAGGGAATGACTCAAAATAATACCTTTGGTTACATTGATAGGTTAAGCTACGTTTATGGCATGAATTCAAATAAACTTAATTCAGTAAGTGATGCCGTTTCTGGAAATCTAAACACTGGAGATTTTAGAGATGGTACAAATTCTGGAAATGATTATGAATATTGGGCAGATGGTTCTCTGAAAAAAGACTTGAACAAAGGAATCAGTTTGATTGAATACAACTATTTGAAACTTCTTAAAAAAATATTATTTTCTGATGGTAAAACTATTAATTATCAATATGATGCAAATGGTAAAAAGTTAAAAGAGACAGTTTCACCTGGTGATGTGACCGATTACACAAGTAATATGATTTACAAAAATAATTCATTATATCAGCTCTCATTTGGAGAAGGAAGGATTGTAAATGGAATTTACGAATATGACATTACTGACCATGTTGGGAATTTAAGAGTATCTTTCAAAGATTCATTGGGTATTGCTAAAATTATTCAAGCCCAAGATTATGAACCTTTTGGACTGGAGAATTGGACAAGTAAGTATGTGAATAATTCTAAAATTTCGGAATTCAAATTCAATGGGATTGAAAAGCAAAAAGAGACTAATTTATATATTGCTTCATTTAGAAGTTTAGATGCTCAGATAGGGCGTTGGACTTCCATTGATCCAAAACCAAATCATTCAGTTAGTTTATATAGTGCAATGAATAACAATCCTATTCGTTATTCTGACCCTATGGGAGACACTTTAAGAGGTGTGAATGAAATATCCGCTCAAAGAATGTTAGCTGCAATTAATAAAACATTCAGTGGTAAAAACTTAAGCCAATTAAGAGATTTATTCAAAGTAGGTAAAGATGGTAAAACTTTTAATGCTATTGGTAAGGATGACCTTGCAGGAGCATTAAAAAATGTAAAAAGCAAGGATGTCCAAGCCTTAGCAAAAGCATACTCTATTGCAATTAATCAAGATAAAACGCATACCGTTGAGGTTGTGAAAAGAAGTGAGAGTTTGTCCATAGAAGGATCAGGAACATCTGGATTCATTTCTGGAGAGGAAGTTGATAAAAGATCAGGGGGTGGGCAAAATCAAATAAATGGTTCAGGTACATACTCAATAATTGTTATGGATTCCCAAGTACCAATTCCAGACTTTTTTAATCAATCGCAAGGCTGTTATGAAAGTTGTAATAGTTCTCTTGGAGAATTGATGTCTCATGAAATGTTAGGACACGGTTTGGGAAGAACATTATCATCTCCTAACTCCTCTCATGAAGACGCAATACAAATGACTAATCTATTTCTAAGGGTAATTGGTTCATCTGCTATATATCGAGACGGGTCTCAGCATGGACCTAAAATTAAATTAAATCAAGGTACTGCAACGGATATTCCAGATTATTTAAAAAAGTAATAAATAATTTTAAAAAAGCAAATATCAAGATGAAAAAGGCAATCATTTTAATCCTTATTTTTTTAGGAACTATTGTTTCTGCAAAATCTCAAACCATTTTATCTGGGAAGTATAAAGATATAGACGGCACAAAAGTTCTGAAAATATTAGATAGCTTATCAAGCGTGGAACATTCGGGATTAATCAGAAAAAGTATAGTACTTTTCACTATGGGAGTAGTTCCATCTGGAACAATATATATTGAAGATTCAAAGAAAGTAAAGTTGTATTCATTCGAGATTAAATTTGATGAATTTAAAAATAGTAAAATAGTTTTTAATGATGCACAAGAAAAAACAATCATTGAGAAAATAAATAGAATTATCAAAGAAAAACCTATGATGGTAAAAAATGCAATTTTAATACCTGATAGTACAAGATATTGGGAGTCATCGAATGATTTTAATATGTATTACTCTTATAATGAATCATCTCACCAAACAAAGACGTTTTTTTCATACAATGAATTTATTAATAGTCAAAAAAATGAATTTCAAAAATTAATACAACTATTTTTTAATGCTCCATATTTAAAAAAAGGGGTTAAAAAAGAGTTATTTGTAATAAAGTATTGATAAAAAAAGACCCTTTAAGCCATAGAAACAATCATCACAATGAACCCTACTCGCTGAACCAGACGCAAATAATAAAACTATGAAACAAACAATATTAATCTTTTTGTTACTTTTTGGAGGGAATCTTCATGGACAAATCCATGATTTTGCGGATTCAAGTACATTAAAAAATGATAGAGTTATTCTTTTAATTGATAGTTTATCAAAAACGAAACAGATTAACAGAATTAATGGTAAACAAATCATAATTTATGATTTCAGCTATAGTCCTTCTGGGATAATGATTTTTCATACTAAGAAAAAAATAATAGGTTATTTTTTAAGAAACAGTGGTAAAAACTTAGATATTATTAGAATACCATCCTATCTTTTCCAAAAAAATAAAGAAAAGGAATTATTCCTATTTGATAATATTAGCAATGTTTCAGAAATTAAAACTATTAAAAATGATAGAATATCTCATGATTTTTTTATTTATTATTATAATAATGATTTAGAAAAAAAAGAATTAGTTTTCTCTTTTTCAAGTATTTTAAATTCTGAGAAAAATAAATTTGTTGAGCATATTTCTTTTCTTTTTGAATTATATACTTCTATTCCTAAACAGCTAAAAGTAGAAAAACATTTTGTTCTATCAAGTGTTCCATAGCTGATTACGCTCTTTCGACTTTGCAATCCGAACGCTAAGGTTTTAACCAGAGTCGCCCAAACCTCCAAGCCAAGTTTATCTATCAAAAATAGATAGGCTTGGCTTTGTTGTTCTTACCACTTTTGGTAATGTTGATAATTTGACTTATTCTTACCAAAACAATTCAAACAAACTCTCGAAAATTCTAGACGCAACAACTGGAAACACAGATTTAGGAGATTTTAGAGACGGCATAAATACAGGAGACGATTACGAATATTGGGCAGATGGTAGTTTGAAAAAAGACAAAAACAAGAAATTGTCTTCGATAACGTATAATTATCTGAAACGTCCAGAAGTGATTACTTTTGACAACGCCAGAACCATAACAACAGAATACGATGCCAACGGAACGAAGCTAAAAAAGATAGATTCCAACGGTGAAGTAACTGATTATGAGGAAGATGAGATTTATGTAAATGGTAATTTATACCAAACAAGCCACGATGAAGGACGAATTGCGAACGGAATATTTGAATACAATATCACCGACCATAACAATGATTTAAGAGTAGCTTTCAAAGATTCAGCAGGAATTGCCGTACCAACCCAAAGCATTTTTTACGACCCTTGGGGCTTGACAATGAAGGGAATGCAGGTAACAAAAAATCCTGCTAACTTCAACAAATATCAATTCTTAAATCGTGAAACTCAGTTTGAAACTGGTTATATTGATTTACTAAATCGCCAATATGACCCGCAAAGAGGACAGTTTACGAGCCAAGACCCAATAACAGACGGTCAGGAACATTTAACTTTGTACCAGTATGGTTGGAATAATCCTGTGTTGAAACCTGACCCAAATGGTGATTGTCCTGATGGTGATTGCGGTGACGATGCTTCTTATGTTTTTGCAAATATTGCATTGACTATATTTTATGATGTAACTCATGCTGTTGCAAATACAGGGTTTAGAATGGCAGGGTCTGACCTGAGAGCAACGTACCCAAGAGATGCAGACGGAAATCAAACTTATGGAGTTGATTTTATAAAAGTACCGAAACCAACAACAGTAAAAGAAGTTGGAAAAGAAATTCTGGCAACTGGCTTAGATTTAGTAGCTGTTTCACCCATGAAATCTGGAGGTTCGGTTGGATTATTGGCAAAATCAAGTGAGACACAGACTGTGAGAGCAGCTAAAAATGCTGTTGGAGCAAGCACTACGAGTACAACAAGCACAAGTCGTGCAGGGAAAGCTTTTACTCCAGCAGAGAAAGCTAAAGTTATAGATGCTAATGCAGCGAAAAATCAAGGTAAAGTTGTTTGCGAAAGTTGCGGAGTCACTACCACAAAACCAGCAAAATCAACAAAAGGAGTAACTCCTCCTAAAACAGATAGACAGATTGATCATAAGACTCCTAAATCTAAAGGAGGTGGTGGAACAGCAGAAAATGGACAAGTATTATGTAGAGATTGTAACCGTGCAAAAAGTGATAATTAATATGAAACACAAAAAGATTTTTTTTGAACACGAAAATTCTCTTGAAGGAGGATATGGTACAGAAAGTATATGGGCAATTCCAGTAGGGGATAATCAATATAAAATTGATAACATACTTTTTTATGCACCTGAATACTCGCTAAATGATATAGTTAGCGTAGAAAACAGGGAGGGAGAATTATTTGTAAATGGATTAGTTACCGAATCAGGTCACAGTACAGTAAGAATTATTTTTAACCAAGCAATGTATGTTGAAGAAACACGAGAATATTTAAAAAACCTTGGCTGTGATTCTGAAATTAGTAACATACCTCTGTTAATTGCAGTTGACATACCCCCAAGTGTGAGCTATATTCAAATAAAGTCATACCTCGAAGAAGGGGAAAAACTATCAAAATGGAGTTATGAAGAAGCCTGTATCGCACAATAAAGAATCAATTTATGTATTTACTGGAAGTGGAGCATCTTTTCCAAGTGGCGTTTTCAATACAATTAAAGATGCCACTGAATGGATAGAAAGATACTCATTGAGTGGAATTCTCAGTTTATATCCAGTAAATGTTGGATTATATGACTGGGCTATTGAAAATGAATATTTTGAAGTAAAAAACGAGTATCAAAAAGAAGCAAAGTTTATTGAAAAATTTACTTGTGCATCAATTGAGCATATTCATTTTGAGGATGGAGTAATTGATTGAAAATTAGAAGTAACTATCCGAAAGCTGACTGTCGAGGTTTTGTAAACCTCCAAGCCAAGTTCATCTATCAAAAATAGGTAGGCTTGGCTTTGTTGTTCTTTGGTTTTTTTAACTAAATCTGTTGCACAAGAATGAAATTATCAATTTTAAAGCCATGAAAATAGAAGCACAATTAACCTATAATCAAACTAATGATTTAGGATTTAACCAATTACTTTACGAAAAAACGAGAGGTTCTATTTGGTACGACCAAAGTAACTTTACAGCATTTGAAATAGACCAGATTCTTAATGACGAATTGTTTCTACTGCCAAATTCTGAGGGTAATGTAATTTTGAACATTTTGGATTCATCGGTAGCAAAATCTTTAAAAATTGGAGATGTACTACATTGGGGCGTACCGTACAAAGTAATTGGAAACATCACTGTACAAAGTATAATTATTCCTTGTACAGTTGACTATTTTGGGGGTTCTCAAAATTCAACTTCTAAAGGATGAAAACAGAAAATTCCATCCGTGGGTGGTCTGTGGACTCGGTTTGTGGAAAAGCAGAAAGAAATTTGGGCAGATAGTTTTAACTGTAAGAATCAAATAATTAAATAGATAAATTCAGACGTACTGACTTATTCATGACACAGACCAAAATTTAAGAAACCACCCCCGTCAGGAAGTGATTTCTTTTTGGTTTTCTGCAAGTTTTTTCTTCTCCTCTTCTAATTTACTCCTCTCCTCTTCTTCTTTGTTCTTTTGATAGATTGAGTACAACCATAAAAAAAGACCTACTCCTGAGAGCAAAATAAGGATTATAAGAATCACCCACCACCAATTTGATGATGAGCTTTTTTTGTACTCATAATGGTCGTCATATTCCTTTTTGATGATAGGTTGATGGACGACTGTTTGAGCTGGCTCTGGCTGACCTGACAAACCTTGTGTCATTTCAGCAAATGGATTTGATGTTACCGTAAACATGATTATTGTAGATTTACAGAATTGAGCAATATCGTATAAATATCTTCAATCCGATTAACGGTTAATTTTACTGATTGTCCTTTACTATTTTGAAAGGGTACGTCCTGACCTTTATATTGATTGAAGGCACTTTTCAAAAAGTCATTTTCATAAAACCCAACCTTTGCTTCAAGTTGTTGAATTTGCTTTTGTTGCATTTCTACTTTGGGAGCTAATTCTGAGGTACTTCGTGGAGCTTGGTTTTGTAGCGAGTGGCGACTTGAAATTACCGTATCAACATACTCGCTCAATGTCATACCGATTTTTTGAGCTTCTTGTGCCAATTGGATTTTTGTTCCTGCGTCACACTTGAAACCTAATGTTACTTTGTTTTGGGCAAATTCCAGTCCATCTAACTGTAAGGCTCTGCCAGTTCTGATTTCGTTCATTTTACGTTTTCTGATTTTGATAAATTAATTCGTGGTTAATCCATTAAATTAATTCTGGATAACCTTGTTGCTCAAAAGTAATTAACCCTCATTAATCACTTTCGGGTTAATGAGGGTTAATCAAGGTTAATTTGAGTTAATGTGAGTTAATATCAATTAATCAGGAGGCTCACCCAAGTGGGCTATTATAAGTGATACTTGCTTGGGAGTAAATATCCTTTGATTAGCTAACAAGTCAAGGTCTGGAATTAATCCTAACCATTTATTCAAAGTTTGAATACTCACTTTGTACCTTCTTGCGAGTTCAGAACGATTTGTTGAGGGATATTTGATATTTGAGTTCATTGTTCTATGTTTTATGTTCGCATTCGCAGACCCGTATATAAGGCTTTACGAATGCGAGGATGTTCAAAATGGACTTAGTAGTCTATAAAAAGCATTTCTGCCAACGGTATATCTTTCGATTTTCCCTTGTTCCATTAAGTCTATAAGCCGTTTTTCAAGCGTTCTATCTTCACAATCAAAAGCTACTTTTAACTTTTCGATAAGGTCTGATTTACTCATAGGCTCAATCAAATTTTCAATCATCCATTTATGAACTTCCTCAACATTAGCTTTGCTTTGTTTGAGGGCTAATTTTTCAGAAATGAATGAAGTATCTGCCAAGACTAATCCTTTGGATTCTTCTGAATATCGAATGTAGATAGGCTCTAATCGTTTTGTATTACGGGAATGCAAGAATTTTATCCGTATTAAGTCCGTATCATTATTATTGCTATCCTTTTCAAACCCTATTTGCATAACCTGAGAGGCTTTGTTATTGAGTTCAGTCCCCAAATGTCCTCTACCCTTATCGTTTCCAGAAGCTGGATTTTCGTGAATTACACATAGAAATGTTACATTATATTTGTTGATAGTTTCATTGAGCATATCTACAAATTTTAGGCTTTCTCTAACATTATTAAAATCCTCTATACAGTCAGTTACTACGTCAAAAACAATTAAAAGGTTATAGGCTTGAAACTTGACTCTGAAAGTATCAATGTACTCTTTTAAAGTAGCAAATCTTTCCTGTCGAGGTACATCTATCAATGAAATAAAATCTAAACTGGGCGGTTCGGATTCTTTTTCAAAACCAGAGAGTATTTTTATTTTTTGTATAGCATAGGGGAATTGGTCATTAATATTCCGCTCCGTATCAACATAAAGCACTACCGAACTTGACATCGCATTTCGTTTCATTCCTAAGAATTTTTTGGTCAAATCCTGACAAAGCATCAAAGCACAAAAGACCTCAGTTAATCGTGATTTATGCACTCCTTTTTTCCCTTGTATAATATTGATAGTATTGGGGTAAATAATTCCTACATCATTACAGGATATTATAGGAGGGCTAAAAGTTACTGTTTCACAACTCCGTTTTCTGATTTTTTCACGAGATGCAAAAACCTTTTCAAGATTCCCAGCTTTCGTGACAGTAGATAATTTATTAATGCTATCACCTTCAAAGGCTTGCAAATCATCTGGATTTAGGTAGTCTTTGTATTTATCTACGATGTTACTCATTGTTACCTCCTTCTTTATGGGGATAGATTTTTGCTAACAATAAGTCGTACAAATAATCGTAAAAGATTAGCTGATTTTTTAGGTCTTTGTTCTCACAAGTAAGTTCCATTAACAGGGAAGCATTCTTAGCCGTAGAAACAATATAAGCATTTTTAAGCCGTTGAGTGGTATCAATTAGCGTAATTAGTTTATTCATTTCGTCTTCCAGAACATTGATTTGTTCTTTTATGCCATCTTGTAAATCATGGTAAAGTTTATATCTCAGTCCTTTTAGTGTTCTATATTTTAAGTCGAGCATCTTTTCAACATCTACGAAATTGATATTGAAAACGTACTCCCAAAACAGAACATTATGCTCTGCTTTGGGATTGTCAGGAATTGGCATCATTTTCTTCCTCCTTTCATTTTAGTAAACCCTTCCGCCTCTATCTCTTTTTGGGTTTTCTTTTTTCCATCCTCTATCCATTTTAACAAATCTTTTTTAAAGAAAAGGAGTTGTTTACCCATTTTAGAAAAAGGGATTTGGCGTGTGGACGTGAGTTGGTAAATAGTTGATTTGGGTTTTCTGAGAAAAGCAGAAGCCTCTTCGAGAGTTAGGGGTTTATCATCGTAGTTTGATGATTGTGGAGATTGTTCGCCAAGAGCTTTGCGAACTGAGGAGTCAATTAGTACCGCTAACTCATTAGGGGTTACTAAGATAATTTTTGAATTTTGTTCCATTATGCCATTTTTAACAAAGGATTCGTTTCCTCCGTTTCTATGGCTCAAAGTTGTGATGGTTATTTGTGGTTATTTATTAAAATGTAGCCTACAACTTTACTTGTTGTAGGGTTTAAATACTTCGTAAATTCTTGGTTATCAGTTCTTTAATATTGTCAACGATAATCCTTTGCTCTTTTTTTGTTTTAGGTTTTTTATCTTCAAAAAGGAATAATTCAGCCGTATCATTATCTGAATAACCAGTTATTGCGTATATAGCTTTTGCTATGCTTTCTTTACTAACCTTCTTTGTATCATTTACCAAACATTCCAATTGGATTAGATAATCAAATAGTTGAATCGTTTCATCTTTTGAAAAAATAGTCCATTTTTCTTTGTTTCTCTTTGGAGGGATAGGAATTTCAATTTTGTCTTTTGCTTTCCTACCTGTGTTCTTAGCAATAACAGTTGGTGAGTCTATTTCAGGCATCAACAGCACAGATTTTTCCATTTCATTCAAACAATTAAATACTACCTGTTTATTATCTACATTAGTCAAAATTCTTTTATATTTCAAAAAAAGTATTTTGATAAAATCAGACAATTTATTAATCTCATTATTAAATGAATTTACAAAGTGCCAATCCAGAAAATCTCTAATTTCGTATAAATCTGTACCAAGTATCTGCCAAGCAAAGAAAAATTCAAAGTCCTCACAATAATCCGTACCAAAAGATAACAAGTATGGATAATTTAATTGACAAACTTCATAACTCCATCTTTCCCAATTATTTTCTCCCTCATCTTTTAAACTTTGACTTAGTTTCTCTTTAGCCTCATCGGTCATGGATTCGTATATTTCAAGACCTTTATAATATACATTTCTCAAAAAGTAATACGGTCTAAAAATACCAGAATCTAAATTCCGCCACGATTCGTTATAGACTTCTATTTCCTTACATAAACCCTTATGATATTTCCAATCCAAAGGATGAAAAGTTGCATTAACACATTTATTTATATTTAAAATATCTTCTAAACGTTCTCTGAACTCTACCAAAAGCGGGTATGGGAACTCATCCTGGTTCTCATTTATAAAAATATATGCTTTGTGCGTATTAATAGCATGAGATTTTCTCTCTTCTATAACTACCTCATTATCAACACTATCCATTCCGTAAAGTTTTATTCTGGTTATTTATCTTTTGTACTTACTTCCCCTCACAACCCCCTCTCAAAATCATCACAAAGCCTATTCACATTATCAGTCATTTCTTTAATGAAAAATATGCCTAACAGGGCTTTGTTCCTTCTTACAAAGGCTTTGTAAATGATTTCAAAAGATTGATATATCTCCTCTTGATTTGAATTATTGGCTTTTATTTTGGCTATTAATCTTGTTCCTCCTTCGTAAGTTGGAATAAAATCGAATAGCTGTTTTATCTTTCTTTCAAAGTCTGCAATTAGTTCTGCTCGTTGTTCTTCTTCTAAATTCTTTCTCGCTATCACTCGCATAATATCATACGCATATTCAGTTCCTCCCCCTTCTTCTGGCGGTGGCATTGGCGGTAAATCTATGTCTTCGTCTTCATTAGGTGCGGTTATGCCTATCTGATTATCAAAAAATACCCACACATCATCAAAAGTATTACCCGACACCAAACTATTATAAACATTGTTAAATCTTCGCCAAAATTCTAAAAATGCTTCCTCAGACAATTTTGGGTCATAAACCAAGACGTATTGTATCTGATTTAACCAAAAGAAATATTTGTTGTAGCGTTGTTTCAATAATTTGGCTTCGTCTGGATTGGCACGAATATAATTACGAAAATTAGCCTCTACCCTCAACCAAGCATCAGTTTGAGTTTCTGAATTGGTAAAATACTTCTGAAACTCTGCCCAACTATCTTTAAAAACTACGTGTTCTCGTAATTCTTTATATCGTGCTTTTAAATTATCTTCCGTATGTAATGGGTCAAAATCTGAAACAACTACATTACTGAAATGGGCAAAGGCATCTCTGATTTGTTGAACATTGACATTCTGATACGAAAAGTCTATTATCTTACAGTCTGCCTTGTTTTTGGCGGTTCTATTTACCCTCGAAATTGTCTGTATGGCGTTGATTCCTTGTACTTCTTTATCCAAAAATAGGGTATGTAATTTGGGTTCGTCAAAACCTGTTTGGAGTTTTTCTACAACGATGATGATTCCGTTTTTCTTAAATGCAAAATCTTGAATTACGGTTTCTTCCGACTCTCCATTGTTGTAATTTTTACAACTCGCATGACTTTGACTATCACTGAAAACTATGTAAATGGGAGCATCTTTGAAACGCTCATATTCTTTCTTCCTACCAATAAATAAAGGGTATTCTCGCTCAATTAGCTCTTTATAGGCAATGGCATTGGGGATAGACGTGACCGCAAGCATGGCTTTCCCTGTACCTCTGATACTCGGATAAGTGCTTGTTACTAAGCGTTCTACAATAAATTTAGCAATAGCTTCTCTACGCTTTGGTTCTTCATAAACTGATTTTTTTCTGAATCTATAATTACTGGCATTATTGGGGTTTGGTACTTCAAAATACATCGTGGCTGGTACAGGCACGAGTCCGTCCAATGGGTTCAGAATAAACTCATCGTCTATGGCTTCTTGCATGGTGTAGGCATCAAACGGAATCCAGATTTTTGCAATGTCTTTGTAGCCATTGTACTCGCCATAGCGTGCCAAAGTCTGTTCGGACGGTGTGGCGGTCAAACCGATGATGAGATTCTTCTTTTTATTTTTTACTTCCGTATCTACACTTAAACTGTCGGCAAGTTCATCAAAAAGATTAGTCATTTCTTCGTTTTGTGAGCCTTCGTTTGAACGGTGAATTTCATCTATCAAAAACACAACTCGCTGATTGGCAAGAGCTTTGGAGGTTTCACCGCCTAATATTTCTTGAATCTGATTGCCAAATTTCTGAATGTTCACAATCACCACACGGGTATCACCTTTCAGAGCATTTAAAAAAGTCTCTTTGTTATAGGCTTCCACGTAGGCACTTTTGGTAATATTCATGTTCATCATCTTTGAATCCAACTGGTCTCGGAGTTGAATACGGTCAGTGATTAACATGACTTTATCAAAAATATAACGCCCATCTTTCATCAAGTCTTTGAGTTGCAGAGCCGCCCAACCAATGATGTTGGACTTCCCGAAACCTGCCGCATATTGCAACAAAAGCGAATTAACCGTTTTGTTATTTTTATACTGCATCCGCTTGGCTATCAGTTCATTACGCTGTTGTTCGGAAAGGTGTTTTAATTGATTTTTGAGTTTATTGAGCAAATAATCTGGTTCGTTTTCGTGTTCGATAAGCTCCAAAACTCGCTCCATGATTTTGTCCACTCCAAATTTTTGCTTGGGGCGTGGGCTTATCAATCTGCCGTCGTTGTGTTTGTAGGTTTTCTTTTGAGTTTTGGTATTTTTCACCATTTCACGCTCCAAGAAATTATAATAAATAATCTCTTGCTCAATCATTTTTTTGGAATAAAGTGCCGTGGCTACTTCCTCAAAAATTTGCTTTTGGTCGGTGTATTCGCTTTTGTCTTTGCGGAGAGGATATTTTTTACATAGTTTATGAAAACTCTCTTTGTAAACTTGTTCGTTTGCTCCGTTTTTGATGTCGTCCAACGTTCCCGCAATGTTTCGCATCACGTAGGTTTCCCACAAATCGGTGGTTACGAGGTGAATACTTTTTTCAAAAATCCGTAAGACTTCTTGGCGTATTTTTTCTGAATTATCATTACTCCCTTTTATCCGTAAATATTCTTTGCTCGCTCCGTAATAATCCATCGCTATTTTGTCTCTGCCGTGTTTTTCGGCTGTTTGCCCTGTGCTGATAGACTTTAATTCGCCATAACTGAGATAAAAACCATTGACAAAAATGGCAAAATCTGGACGAATACCGAAGAGTTTTTCGCCTTCGTGCTTAACGTTATGGCTGAGTTCTTCAACTATCGAAAAGATATTGGCTTCAAAATATTCGTCTCCGCCCAAAGCACTGCCACTCGGAAAAAACAAATGGAGGGTTTCGCCCTCAAAAGTGAGGGATTTGGTATTGAGAAATAACGCCATGTTTTGGCTCATCCTGATTTTCTCGTATAGAAAACTTATCAACTTAGCCAATAACGCTTTGGGGTCTCGGTTGAATTTATCTCGCAATAGGCGTTGATATGCCTCTTTATTGATGGGAGATTGGCTAATAAAATCCTCCAAATCTTCTTCAATGATGAGGCTAAGGGGTGAAACCGTATTGGCAGTTACTTTTTTATATCCCAAGTGGTCTTGGAAAAATTTGAGTAGATAATCTCGCTGTACTTGTTTTTCCATGAAAATAATTGATAATGGATAGTTGATAATTGATAATGGGTAATTGACAATGGATAATTTTACGGTAAATAACTATCCATTATCAATTGTAAACTATAAATTGCCAATTATCAACTGTAAATTATAATTTGCCTCTGCTTGTTTTGATTATGCTGATAAGTAATTTTAATAATTCAACACAATTGGTATGGATACTTTCAAAGGATATGGTATCTAAATACCCACCTTCTTTTAATAACAATAACCAATATTCTGTTTCATTTGCTTCTTTCAGTGCAATTGCCAATTTGTGAATAAAATCAGCTTTACTTTCACCTTGTTCTGCTTCTCTGACTAATGCACCAATGGCTGTTCCACTCCTAAGAAATTGTTTCGATAGTACGTATTCCTTTTTCTCGGTTTGTAGATATTGAAAACACTTGACCACTCGTAAAGCAAAAGCAAAACTTTTTTCCTTTAATACATTCTCTTTCATTGGACAATAATTTATAGTTGATGATGGGTAGTTGATAATTATCAATTATCCATTGTAAATTTTCAATTGACCTGTTACCACTTCATTGATTAAGGTTTTGCGTAACTCTTTCAATGCCTCAATTTGTTGGCTCAGATTGGTAGTGATTTGGTCAATTTTATTCGTCTTTTCGTCTAAATATTGGGCAATGGCGGTTTGTTCTTTTAAGGGGGGAATCACAAATTGAAAATCATTAATCTTTTCAATTTTAAGATTAATTCTTGTAAATCCTTTTCCTTGTACAATTAGGTTATCTCTGAAAGATGAGGCAGACATTAAATAGTTTAGAAATATAGGTTTAATCAATTTATTTGTAACTCTAAAACCTTTGCAAAAACTATTCAAATAAGTATTCTCAATATCTTCTAACAGTAAAGATGATTTTCCAATATCCGCATAACTTTCTGAACTCATTAGAAAAAATAAGTCATTTTTCTTCACCTGATTTTGATTGTCATTTTCTAAAATAACAACATTTCCGAAATTATCTTTTTTGATATATTGATTGTTTGCAATATTTACAAAGGTGATAAAGTCTCTATTATTGATATTATTTTCTTGATTAAAATCTTTTGCACTTTTTCCAGAAAGTCCGCTGTACAAAAAACCAATATCTTTTAATCTCTTCACCTCCCAATGCTCAGGAATATCCCCAATCCAATCAATACCCGATGGTTTTAGTTTTACGTTTTTGTCTAAACCTCGGCAAACGGTTTGGTTAATCAACGATTTCTTTAACTCTTTATATTTCTCAATTTTCTGAGTTAGTAAATCTACCTTTTTATCAATTTGAGCCGTCTTTTGGTCTAAATAATTAGCAATGGCGGTTTGTTCGGGGAGAGGGGGAATTAGAGTTAATGTTAATTCAAATTTTTCTTTATTTAGATACTTTAACGTAGTGGCTGTTGAAATTCTATCAAAATAATTCTTGTACTTTTCAGATTGAATCAAGTAATTGAAAAAGTACTCGTTCATTTTTTTAAACGAAGTAAATGCTTGAATTTGTTGATTTATAACAACTGGAATAAGATTTATAGCTGTTAATGAAAATTCTCCAATGCAAGTTGCGAGAACTGATTTTTTAGGAACTGTCCTAATTCCTTTTATTTTTACTTCTTTAATATCAATAAAATACTTTACTTTTTCTAAATTCAGAACTGAGTTTTTTAATAAATCAGAAGTAACCCAAGGAATTTCATTTGTTTCAATTAATTGAGGTTTATCTCTTTGTGGTACAAATATTTTGGATATATCTTTTGCTCTTTTCACCTCCCAATGTTGCGGAATATCGCCAAGCCAATGGATGTTAGTATTTTTATATTTATTGTATTTTGTTAGTTTCATGGGGTATTAGCTACAAAGCCAATTCATTTTCAAGGTTTACTAATTCATTTTCCAAAACTTCTAACTCGCTCATAACCAAAGCAATAGGACGTAATGTTTCGGGTTTGTAGAATACTTTATTGAAGTTAATTTCAACGCCTACGGTATTGTCGAGATATACGAAAGGTTTGCTCACGTACTTTTCCATGAAATCATCAATTTGTCTTTGATTTTTCTGAGGGTCAGGATGATACGGAATAATCTCATAATCCTTTTGGTAGTCGGGCATCAAATCCACCGAAATTTCAATCATTTCGGGTTTTGTTTTACTTGCCTTTTTATAAGAAGATTTGATAACGATTTTACCACAACCGAGACAGTTATCAGTTACCAATAAACGGTTATTAGTTGCCGATTTCTCATTGTTAATTGGTAACTGTTTATCGGGCGGCGTACCGCTGTTAATTGAAATGATGGTTTCTTTGTCAGTGTCGTAATGATAAGTAGCCTCGGCAGTCGTAACGGTTAGGTTTTGTTTATAATCCCAAGTTTGTGAGATAGAATTGATACCTTTTTCGTAATAATCTAATAATGATTTATATTTAGACGAATCAAAAGTTATTATCTGGAAATCTGTAAACTCAGTAGTTTCATTATCAATCACTTGCGTTATTTTTGTGGGTATTAGTGAGATTGATTTTGCTCTAATTTCTTCCCCTTCTTTGTTCGTTTTCGTTGGCAAAATATCTTCTATTGATTTTCCGTTTTCATCCACATTCGTCAGCATAATAGCCTGTTTATTAAAATAGAAAAACGATTTATCATAGACTTTTGCGAAGTCCGTATCTTTAAATTTCAAAAGTGTTTCCACAATTTCCAAACGGTTTTCTTCCGCCACTTCTTTACGTTTAGAACCTTTACTTTTTTTCAAAGGTTTAAACTTTTCACTGGCATTTACCAACATCACTTTGTCTTTGCGTTGGGCAGGTTTATGATGGTTCAAAATCCAGAGATAAGTATAAATACCTGTGTTAAAGAACTCATCCGTAGGCAGTTGCACGATGGCTTCCACAATATCTTGGTCAAAAAGCCATTTACGAATATTGCTCTCGCCCGAACCTGCATCGCCACTAAACAACGAAGAACCATTATGAACTACAATGCCCAAACTTATACCATCGGTACTCATTTTAGAGACTAAATGTTGCATAAACAACAACTGTCCGTCTGATACTGAGGGGAAATAATGAAACCGTTTTGGGTCGGATTTATCATTTTCAATTGCTTTCTGATAACCCTTCCAATCAACGCCATAAGGAGGATTAGCCACTACGACGTTGGCTTCATGCTCTTTGTGATGGTCGTGTACTAAGGTATTTCCGTAGGCAATATGAGAATCTGCCCGAAAACGGCTTTCAATTTTGGCTAAGGCGTAAAGGGCATCGCTCCAATCCTGTCCATAGGTTTGTGTAAATACGTCTGGGTGAGATTCTTTAAGGCGGTCTTCTACGCCAAAAAGTAGGTTGCCCCCGCCACAAGTAGGGTCATATATTTTTAAGATTTCTTCTTTCTTGGGTTTAATCATACTGGCAATAATATCCGCCATCAAGAAAATGACATCATCAGGGGTAAATTGCTCCCCTGCGGTATCGGCAGAAATATCCGCCCATTTGCGTTTAATGTGTTCTTCGAGGGTAGTGATTTCGGAGTTAGAGAAGCCCGTCAAATCAATTTCAGCCCACTTTTTTACGAAACTATAAAGAATCCCTTTCCCTTTTAATTGCCCTGCCAAAGTGGTTAAATCAAGGTATTTAACATCGTTAGCGGTTTTATCAATACCCAAAAGAACTTGGGTTTCTTCGTCAAACCCTTTGAGATAGGCATTAAAATCTAAATCAAAAGTTTTGTCATTAAGGCAAATATCTTTGAGGGTTTTATCTTGTCCAATGATGAAGTTATTGTACCCCATCTTCTTTCCTTTGATTTCATCTAAGATTTCACTTTTATCAAAATCTTCTCCGAGTTCAGTTTTTATTTCTGTAATTGACTTCAATACACGGCTTTCCACCAATATTAAAGCAAAGAAAGGCATCATAAATTTTGGAAAATCACTTTGTTTTATTCCTGCTCCAATGAGCAAATCGGCTGTCGCCCATACTTTTGATTCGTACTGTAAAATATTTTGGTTAATCATGTTTTGGTATTAAACTGTGGGTTTCGTGAATAAGATTACAATTTCGGATTCTTTGGTGGATTTCAGAAATTAATGGAGGGTTAATGTTGAATTAATTTAGAATGAGGTGAAAAGTACCAAATCAAAAAAGCCACTCGAAAGTGGCTTCTAAATAATTCATACATTGGCAAACATGATTTTATCTTGTTAATTTCTCCAATTGAGCCTTGTCAATTTTCGCAAGCATCTTATTAACTAAGCCCGTTTTGTATTGTACGGCTTCGTCAAGATTTCTAAATTGTCCCATCTGTTTTTTGGGAGAATTTTGTTTCGAGTTTATCAAATTCGTTTCCATGTTTTAATATTAGTATTTCTTTTTTAGAGTAACAAACCCTTCATACTTTTGATTCCTTTCAAAAGGAACTAATCCTTCATCTGATAAACCCAAAACCGTCAAGGACTTATGAACTTTCTCTATCTCTTTGTTTAGAATTATACCTTACAATCTTGTCCTGTGTGCAGTACTACCTGAGAACGCAACTTTCGCTTCTGGATTATGGGCTAAAAAAGCTGAAATTGTTTGTATAACCGTTGATAAAACCTTTTCCATATCTCCATTCTTACTTTCTGAAAATACGTCTAATGAACCATCTTGCAAAACATCTGCCAATATTAGGCTATAAAATCTGGTAAATCAGTAGTTTGAAAATAATAACTTTGGGAATTATTTTGAGTCCTACACTCAAAAATTCATACCTTTAAGCATTTTCTAAAATTGTGAACTCGTAAAAGGGTTTATCCATTATGGTTATTGGCTTCGCAAATTAATGCTTAAAATTAAGGATTTTATTATCAACATCTAATTTTAAAGCAAATTCAAAGTAGCCTCATACAATTCCTCATTCTCAAATTCATCTAAATATATTTGCGTTGTTTTTTCGTCACCATGTCCTAACAGCTCACTAATTTTAGAAGTACCTACCCCACTACGTTTCAGAACGGTGGCGAATGTATGTCTGGCTACATAGGTTGTCAAGTTTATATCTATTTCTGCCATTTCAGCAATTGTTTTCAAGTCCTCATTGATTTGCTTATTAATCTTCTTGATTCGATGCTTGATTTGAACGGCTGTTATATGCTTGTTCTTATCCAGAAATGGAAATACGTAATCGCCCAAACTAAACTTGCGGTAATATGCTAAAATATCAATGGCAGGTGGCAATAATTTAACCAATTGACGTTGATGAGTTTTATTACGTTCATAATCCATGTATTCATTATTAATGATGTCAGTCCATTGCAGTTCTATCATGTCACTAATGTTGATTCCAGAACAATAATAACTGTAAAGAAACACATTTTGAGCATCGTGCAGCCTTGTTCCTTTTTCGATAGTGAGTAGTTCAATTCTTTTAATGTCATCTTTTTTGATGGCTCGTTTCTTGGTTTTCATATTGAATTTAGAAACTTTGAATTCTTGGAAAGGATTTGTTTCTTTTCTTGCATAATCTTCAACCACTGCACGATTATACAACGCCCTCAATGTTCTAAAATGGACACTCATAGAAGTATCTTCAAGTCCACGTTCCCGAAGGTCTTGTTCAAATTTTCGGAGAAATGAACCGTCTAATTCTGAAAAAGTAAAGTCCTTTCTATTTCGGAAACGAAGTAACACATCACGAAGACTTTTGTAAACATTGGAGTTACCTACTTTATCGGCTTTAAGCAATTCGGCAATAACAATTTCAAGGAATTGGTAAACAGTAGTCTTTTTGGTTTGATTCTTTAATTTCTTGGTAAATTCCTCTGATGAAAAATCGGTTTTCTCATCTTCAAATTTCATCAAAAGTCGTTTGGCTTCGGTTTTGGTTTTTTCAATTTTAATAATCAATTCCTTTGACAAAGGATGTTTCTTTAAAGGGAGATTTTTCTTGCTATCCCAAAGGTCTTTGAAACACCCAACACCCACAGATATATACTTGGGTTTGCGGTCTTTAATTAAGCGAACCATGATTGGATGTTCGCCATTTTTTAATACTTTTGAAGTATATAATATCACATCTATTGAAGCCATTTATTGCAGTTGTTAGAATCTCGGTTTAAACATGGTTTAAACAAATGTACTAAAAAACGATAAATACTCAAAATCGATAGAAAAAATAAATTATATAACTATCTGAAAATCAAATTATTACAAGATAACTAAAAACAACTAAAAACATATACACCAAGTCTGGCAGGCAAGGGGTCGTCGGTTCGAATCCGATATTCTCCACAAAGTAAAAGTCCTGATAATCAGAAGATTGTCAGGACTTTTTTGTTAGATTTTTATGCTATGCAACCAATTATTTGTTACTTACGTCCTATAAATAAACTTGAATCCAAAAATCCATGAAAACTCCTTTTCTAACTATAATTGTATTTTTCTTGAGTATTACATTGGTAATATCTCAAAAAAAATATGTTATAAAATCAAAACTTTAGATAATAAAACCCACAAAGGATTGCTTTTTCACGTAGAAAACCATGGGATTCTGATATTACCCAAAAAGACTCGTTTAGATTATAAAGTAATTACCAATAATCTTCCCAAAGCTAAACTTATAGAATTTGGAGCTATTAAAACAATTAAAATCAAGAAGAAAGATGCTGTTCCTTATGGAGCAATTACTGGGTTCATAGCAGGTACTGCTATTGGTATTATTACCATTAAAAAAAGAAAAGGCGTCCCAAATGACCTTATTGGACTTAATGGTGGATTTGAGGCTTTAGAACAAGTAGCCACGTTCTCAATAATATTGACAGGAGGAACATTATCAGGAGCAGGAATAGATTTAATCTATCCTCATATATACAATGTAAAAAATGATTCCTCCTCGATTCAAAATTTAAGAGTAACACTAAAAAAATACGAATGGTACAAATCAGAGTAATATTTCAACAAATAAAAAAGGTCAAATCCAGAGAATAATCTTCCAGATTTGACCTTTCATTAATAACATAGTTTCTCTAATTCTTAATAAACTTCACTGTCTTTATCTCCTTCCCAATCCCTTTAACTCTCAGAAAATATGTCCCCGTTGGCAAGTTTTGGACATCTATTTGGTGCTGAGAATTACGGTCAATATTTTTTTCTTCTGAAACACTATTTCCCTGTAAATCAAACACTTGATAACTTTTTTGATTATTCGTAAAGTCTAATTTCAAGTAATCATTCACGGGATTTGGATAGGCGTTGATTCCTTCTTTTTCTAAACCATCTATTGACGTAACTACGTATTGGCTCGGAGTTTTCCATGTTACTAAATCTGCTTCTGGTTTTGGTAATGCTTTAGAAGTGAAAATATGGAACTCTCCTGATTTCAGGGTCACTGGAATTGTAGCGTCTGGTACACTTACCTCTGCCCCTGTAAAGTAATCGTACCACTTACCTGTACTCGGAAATGCCTTGTCTAATGTTCTTTCATTTTCGTCAAAATTAGCTATTACGTTTACTTGCATCGAAGGATGATTCAATACAACTTGCTTGATTAACAAACCTGTATTCATCTCAAAATCAGTAGTTTGGAAAGCTGGTTGAGTTTTGCGGAGTTTAATTAATTCTGCGTAAACTTTGTATAATTTCTGTCTGGCAGGTTCTGTTTGATAGTTCCAAAGAATTGGTTTCCTGCCTACTCTTCCATTTTGATCAATCGAAATATCATAGCCTAATTCTCCAAACTGCCATATCATTTTTGGTCCTGGAACCGCAAAAAACATACTTGCGGCGGCTTTGCATCTTTCTAAAACTGTTGCTAAAGCCTGTACGCTTGCTCTTCCAGTTTTTACAGCATCAAAAACTATTCGTTCTTCGTCATGTGATTCCATGTAACCCACAACATGAGGTTTCGTGAAGCCTCTTTCTTTGTAAGATAAACGATTGAATCCTCCACTGAAACCTTTTACTGCTCCTCTGAAATCTCCATTCTGGTTGCCCCAGACCATCATTCCGTAGTCGGTGAGGTCTTTTTCTTCTTTATCTTCCGAAAATAATTCTAAAATTACATAAGCACTTGGGTCGGTTTTACGAATGTTATCATAGTAGTTTTTCCAAGTTTTCACTCTATTGTCATCGTACAATCTAAACTCATTATCTCCTGACGTTTTTTTCTGCGTGAAACCTTTCGCCAAATCAAAGCGGTAGCCATCAATTTTGTATTCCTTCAACCAAAAATCATTTGCACGGGTTACATAATTAATCGTTGCAGGACTCTCATGATTAAAATCAAAAAATACGTTGAAAGGGTGTGTAGCATCAGGATTGAAAAATGGGCTTTCGGTAGATGGTTTTGAGCCATCCCAATACATTTTCACATACGGAAATTCGTAATCTGCCTGATTATAAACCACATCCAGAATTACTGCTATGCCGTTTTCATGACATTTATCTACAAATGCCTTAAAGTCATTTTTTGTCCCGTAAGCCTTATCAGGAGCAAAATAATAAATCGGATTATAACCCCAAGAATCATTATTTGAAAACTCTTGAATTGGCATTAATTCAATCGCATTGATTCCTAATCTCTTCAAATATGAAAGCGTATCTATGACGGTTTTAAAAGATTGCGTACCTACAAAATCTCTAACGAGAAGTTCATAAATAACCAAGTCTGTATTGGCTGGACGTTTAAAATCCTTTACTTTCCAATTGTATGGCGTTTGTCCAGTTTGCAAGACTGATGCAATCGTGGTGATACTTGCAGGTAAAGTTTTTAGGTCTGGATAGGTACTTGCAGGAATATTTTTATCGTTTCTTGGGTCAAGGATTTTCTCGCAATAAGGATCTCCAGTTGCTAAAACGCCATCAACTAAATATTGGAAAGCATATTCTTTTCCTTTTT
>JAAFJL010000041.1 GCA_013298865.1 Cytophagales bacterium
TGCCAAAGCATAAATATCTGGAATGACCGAAGTTTGCTTTTTGATGACTTCTGGATAAACCGATTCTACCTGTTGAGCAATGACTTTTTTGAAGTTCTGATTGCCCCAAGTTGCCACGTCTTTCATACGATAATTGGTGATTTCGATTTTTTTGAGAAGGGCTAAATCCTCGGAGTTGTTGGAGAGAGAGAAATCTTTTTTGATGCGATTGTCGGAAGCTGTCACAGATAATGCAGCCCCAATATAAAGTCCAGACACAATGCCGTGGGTTGCATAAATTGAGTTATTAGAACCTGAAGTTGAGCTTGCTGCCAAGGTTGTATTGCCAGGATTAAAGAAACTTGACGTTCCATTTGAAGTACCATTAAAACCATTCACAAATAACTTTGCTAAAGGTTGAGAAGGGAAAGAGGAAACACCTATCGCAACATTTTCTTTGAGAATTACATTACCATCTGCAAAAAGGGCACAATTATTAATATTACCTCCTGTTAGTGCAGAAGTATAAATCCCAATATTTAATCCTCCGCCAGCCGCTGCAAAATACCCAGCATAATTTGAGGCTGAATTATTACTGGCATTACTTGAGGCATAACCAATTACCCCATAATTTGATTGAACACCAGTCGGGGAAGTGTTATTTGCCTCGCTCTTCAACCCTATACTAATACCATTTTGATTTGTATTTGTTACAATATCACGACTGCCATAGGCATCTCCAAAACCTGATTGAGTGACAGAATTGTAAGACCCATACACATTATTGACAAAATTATTATTTTGATAACCCATCAAACCAATGTTATTGAGACCTGATTTCTCCGTTGTTCCAAGTACTCCAATATTACTTTTTGTACTTGAGGCATTTGCTCCAAAACCAGCAACTCCTATTGCATCAAAATTGTCTCCTGCGGTGGCGTGTGAGCCTGTAACGGCAATACCAATTTTTAATGGACTGATATAATTACCAAAACCCGTCTGAGCTCCACCTGTCTGAAAAATATCTACACGAGCAACTGGTGCAGCAAAATTGATTCCTAATCGTCCTAAACCGCCGAACGCAGGCATAATGGCGTGGTTTGAATTGGAGTACCAAATAGAAGTACCCGTGGTAGCTGCCCCTGATTGAAAAAATGACATACCACCGCCTGAAGAATTACCGATGGCAATATCATTTCCACTAAATGCGGGTGAAGTTGTAGAACCAATTTGTAATTTATTTAGTGGAGCACCATTACCAATACCAACATTTCCAATATTTAATGAATAAAGATCATTCCCTGAGCGTTCCCATTCATTTCCTAAAGAAGACCAAGTAAATCCATTATAAGATTGTACTTGAGATAAATCTGTGTCGTAAACAATTAATCCAACGGGTTTTGGAGAAATATTACCTTTTTGGGCGGTTGTCATTCGAGGAATCAAAAGTCCCTTTGTTGTACTACTAATATCCAACATTGCCGATGAATTTGGAGCAGCCCCAGTTGAATTAACACCCATTTGGGCATTGATTTCTGAGATAAAAAGTAAAATTGCGAGAAAAAGTAAGTGTTTTTTCATGGGTTGGATTTGAGATAAAATAACAAGACAAAAAATAGTACAATATGCTAATAATCAGATACTTAAATTTCTAATTACACAAAAAATTATTTGTTAGCAGATGACAATTCAGGTTGCTGTGTCTTCTTCTTGAAACACTGGCTTCAAGATTATTGACCAAATGAAGTTTGGAAGCCTCTTTGTCGTAGCCAACAATAAAAGCTGGGTTGACTAAAAAAGCACGGTGGCAACGGATAAAAGATTCATCGGTCATTTGCTCTTCAAAATGACTGAGTGTACGGGCATACATTTTCTTTTTTCCGTTTTGAAGATGAAAAAGCGTATAATTATTATGTCCTTCCATCATGACAATATTATACGTAGCGATTCTGATTTTCTGTTTGTGATTGACAGTCAGAAAGTTGAATGGAGTTAGTTCGGGAATGTTATTCATTTTTTTGAGGTTTCCTATTTGGTAGGAATTTTAGACAATACAAAGCTAAAGCCAAGGAAACCTCAAAAAAATAACCTTTTACACCCAAAAAGATAAGAGAATTGCGTCATTCATACGGAATTGCATTTTTTCATAGAAAAACATTACCGCTTACTAAGTAAGTCGTAACCCTTTATACACATTCACAAAAAAACCACGCTTGTGGGCGTGGCTCGTGGTTCGGTGAGGTAATTCAGGAATGGGATTTTTATGGTTTTAGTTACTAAGTAATTTTTCTTGTATTGCTTTTGCCACTGCTTCCGTACCACATTGTACTTGAAGTTTGTGATAGATATTTTTGAGATGTCGCCGAACTGTTTCAATAGAAATACTGCATTCAATCCCAATCATTCTGTACGAAAACCCTTTTGTGAGAAACTCTAAAATCTCTTTTTCTCTTTCTGTTAAATGATAATTGTTCAAAGGTTTTTCTACTTTTCTGAAAGTCTGCAAAACCCTCGTGGCGATGCCCGAAGACATAGGAGCCCCACCAGCAAGTACTTCTTTTATGGCATTGAAAAGTGATGAAGAAGCGTCTTTTTTAAGAATATAACCGTCTGCCCCATGAGCCAAACACGTGAACAGTCGGTCGTCGTCGTCAAAGACGGTGTGCATGATAATTTTGATATTGGGAAATACTTTTTTAACTGCTTTTACTCCTTCAATTCCATCGTGTTCGGGCATATCAATATCCATAATAATCACATCTGGTTGGTCGATAATGACTTTATTCAGAATATCATGCGTGTTTCGATATTTGCCTTTCACCGTAAATTCATCTGAACTACCAATGAGCATTTCAATCAAATCACGAAGTTTATCATTGTCTTCAAAAATAGAAACTATCATAGTGAAATTGATAAATTTTAGGTTAATAAGTTTATAAGTAATGAGCGGCAATAAACTGACTACAAGATATTTAAACTCATTACAAAGGAAGTGAATAGTTTACGCTAAAAAAATAACCCTTTTGTGTGATGTTATAGCATGGAATTGTGCGGTGCTACAATCAAATCAAAAAATCCAATTCAACTTTTGTGCCTTCTCCGATTTTTGAATCTATCCGAAAATTTCCTTTCAATTTCAATGCTCTGTTTTTCATATTCATGATTCCGTTGCGGCTTGAGGTCTTCGTGGTATCAAAACCAACGCCATTGTCGGCAATGTGTAGTTTGAACCTTCTATTTTCCATATTCATTTCTATCCGAACTTTCGTACATTGGGCGTACTTGAGGAGGTTATTGATAGCTTCTTTAAAAATCAAATACACATCCCGTCTTTCTTCCATTGATAATTTGATGGCTTCTGTATTTTCAGGTGTAATTATCTGATAATCAATACCTTTTGCATCAAAAAGTTCCGCAGCATGGCGGCTCATTCGGGCAACAACATTACTTAATTCATCATTTTTGGGGTTGATACTCCAGACAATATCATCAATGGCATTACCTACCGTGAGGGCATCGTCTGTGATTCTCCCGAGCAAAGCATTGGCAGGATGGCTTTCCTCTACTTGTTGTTTGGCAATAGTACTCAGGATTCCGATACCGCTCAAAGTTGCCCCAATTTCATCATGCAAATCCGTAGAAATTCGATTTCTGACTGCTTGCATCGCTAATAATTGATTGATTCTGTACCGATAAAAAGCATACGCCAAACCAACCAACAAAGCAAAAACTAATAACCGAAACCACCAAGTTCGCCAAAATGGAGTTTCAATATTGATTTTTAATGATTTTTCGGAAGCAACAGTACCATTATCCGACAAAGCTCTAAATTTAAAATCATACTCGCCTTCGGGGACATTAGAAAAATGAACATTTGCTGGATTTTTAGTCGTAATCCATTCATTATCATACCCTTGTAATTTATATTGTAGTTTTACACCTTCGGGTTTTGCGTAATCAATACCAAGAAAATCAAGCGAGAATGAACTTTCATCAGACTTCAAATCAATCAAAGAACTTTCCCCGATGTACGTCTTAGTCCCAATAGATTTTTCATTCACTTTAATATCTGTAATATACATTTTGGGAGCTACCACAGAACTATATTTCTTGGGGTCAATTACCGTTGCTCCGTCTGTACCAGTAAACATCATCCGTCCATCTGGCAAATAGGGTTGGATATACCAATCATATTCGCTGGAAGTCGCTCCGTCTTTCTGAGAAAAATTTTTAAATTCTTTTGATTGATGATTGTAAAAAGAAATTCCTCGGTTGGTTATCAACCAAAAATCTCCGTTTTTTTGGGGGAGCATCGTCGTTACAGAATTGTCGGGCAAACCTTTGGCTTCGTCCCAAACATCATATTTATGGGTATGGGTATCGAATCGTAAAAGTCCTTTATTTGAACAAAACCATACTTTATTAGCATTCCAAATGTCGTTGGTTACATTAAAAATACTGGCATTAATCTTTGGTTTAGGCTCTAAAATCCATGTGTCCTTCACTTTTTTGGCTATATTAAAATTACTCCACCATTTACATGAAATAAATAATTGCTGACTGGTTTTATCGAAATGGACAAGGTTAATTATCTCAAAATCAGGACTTTTCAAGTCTTCAATAAGTTGAATGGTGTATTGATTACCGTTTCTTTTCAGGCTATACAAACCTTTATCATTTGCCAAAACAAATTCATTCGGAGAGACCTCTGTCATTGACCTAAATTGTTCTCTAAATCTAATTCCAGGGTTTACTCTAATTACTTGTTTTTCAACGAAATCTTCATCTAAAATGGCAATGTTACCGTATTGGCAGGCATACAGAATATTATCTGAACTACGCATAATGAAAGCAACCCCAGTTTTATCCTTCCCACTTTCTAAAATATTTCCTTCAAAATCTAAGAAGAAAGTTTGCCCTTGTTGAAGTTTTATATAAATTTTATTTTTACTGATAAAAGAATAATTGACGTCATTTTCTTCTACATCATATTCTTTGGCATCCTCTTTTCTGAGCCACTGGTGCGTGTTAGAGGCATTCAGATTGGTAAAATCAATGCCTGCACCTAAGATATTGACAAATAGATTTTGATTTTTATCAATGACTAAATCCTCTGCCCAATTGGATTGAAGACTCTGAGGATTAGTAGCAACGTATTTTAACTGTTGAATAAATTTTGAGGTTTTAGTATCAAAAATCAGGACACCAAATTTGTTTGAACCAATAAATAACTGCGAAGAATTAGGGCGAAAAGCTACCGTTGTGAGAAAGGTAAGCTGTTGGTCTTGGAAAGTTCCAAAAGATTGAAATTGCTGGTTATTGAAGTTGAATTTTATCAGACCATTCCTGTGATTAGTCAGCCAAACCAAGGAATCATTTTCAACAAAAAAGTACCTCGACAAATTAATGGGAGGTTGTTTTTTGCCATCAAAAAATGTTTGTAATCCTGTTTCTTTGTCATTTTTCAGAGACAGAATATTTAGCCCAGATTGAGACGTTGTGTAGAATACTTGTTTAACTTGCTGAAAAGGAACGTTACTAACTTTGGCAAAATCTACAATTCTACGAGAAATCCTTTTGATTTTTTTTTCTTTGGGTTGATAAACGATAATCCCCTCCCCTATCACAATAAGCCATATCCTATTCTGATTATCAATATAAAAAGGAATGTACGAATGAGGTTTACCATCATTCATACAATCAATTTCTTCAAAAGAATCTGTCTGCCTAAAATAATGATTAAGTCCAGATTCAGAAGAAGCCCATATATCTCCCTGTTGGTCTTCAATTAAATGATTGAAGTTCAGTCCTTTAATAGAAGAATTGTAGGGTTTGTAGTTGCGACAGTTCGAGCCGTCAAAACGATTCAAGCCATTGAAAGTACCAATCCATAAAAAACTTTTGGTATCCGCAAGAATCGAAAAAGCATTATTATTGGAAAGTCCTCCTTCTCGGTTGAGATGATTAAAAGAAAGATTCAAACTTTGGGCATTGACCCAATGAACCCAGCAGATAAAAATGAGCGTAAGTGTTTGTTTCAAGGGAGATAATGTTTTGAGCTATCAATTTAGCAAAATTCAGTTTCAAGTAAGCATTTTACCCCAAAATCTCAATTAGATTCTCACGAATAGTTTTAGTAATTCTGTCCAATGGTAAATCATTTGCATCTACACCAAAGGGATTTTCTACTTCCTCCGCTATTACTTCAAGCCCTGCAAAAGCATAAAAAACTAAAGTAACTATAAGTACCGCCCAATAGCCAAAATCAAGTACAAAACCAATGGGCATCGTGAAGATATACAAGAAAATAACCTTCTTTAAGAATAAACTGTAAGAATACGGAATGGGTGTATTTTTAATTCTTTCGCAAGCTCCAATATTGTCAGTAAACGACATTAGTTCTGGATTCAGAAATAAAACTTGCTCGTCTGTTAAGACTCCATTTAATTTTAACTCATTGATTTTCAGATAGATAATTTTCATTATCTGATTAGGAAAGTGTTTCATTTTCCCAAAATCTTCTCGTTTATAGTTTTGAGTTTCTTCCAAATGTTCTACGTGTACATGACCCCGAAGGTGTTCTTTTGATGCCAAAACATAGTTAGCAATCAAAATTCTAAACTCTTTTTTATCAGATTCTGATGAAAGTAATGCGTTAAGTTTTAGGGCAAAATTCCTCGAATTATTGACAAAACTTCCCCAAATTTTTCTTCCCTCCCACCAACGGTCGTAAGCAGTATTTGTCCGAAAAACCAATAACAACGACAAGATAAAACCTACCAAAGAATGCACAACGGTAGTAGTTTTGAAATGTGCGTGAAAAACATCATTTTCGAGATAGGCGATAAAAGCTGTATAAAGGGCAACACCTGCCATTGCTGGAATCAGCATTCTGAAAGTATCCGATTTGTGGAACATGAAAATTAATTTCCACCACGTTTTAGGGTTATAATCTACCATGAAGTATTTGTAAAATGAAAATCAAAACTACAAAAAAATCCCCACCAAATGGTAGGGATTTTGTATTCATGATGAAATGTAATCTATATTCTGATAAATCTTACTGCAAAGCAGGTTCCATTGCTTTTGCAATTGTAAGTACCTCTGTATCAGTCAATCTTGCAGAAAGACTCAAAGTTTTTACTAATTCATAATGGAAATAGAATTTCATTGTATGTACTTTTGATTCATAAAATGCCAATTCTTCTCCTTCAAAACTGTTCGTTACCAAAGCTGTTTTTGCAACAACACCTTGTTTCAACCAGCACCAAGCAACTGACACAATTCCGAAGAAATCCATGTACAAATTAGCATCCGAAAGGAATACTTCGTTGTCACCTTTGGCGGCAATGCCTAACAAGTGCATTGTTACTTTCTGGAGGCGACCCAATTCTTTTTCTAATTTCTCGGCATAAGGTACTAATTCGTCGTGCGTTTTAGCTTCCGAGATAGTTTCCATGATTTTAGCAAACAATAACTGAGGTGCTTTTCCGCCATTGGCAGTAATACCACGCCCCAACAAAGTAAGCGAGTGGATTCCTGTTGTACCTTCGTAGATAGACATAATCCGTACGTCACGAGCCATTTGTTCCAAAGGAAAATCTTCGGTATAACCATATCCTCCGAAAACCTGAAGACCTTCATTGACTGACCTAATTCCCATTTCGGCAGGATACGTCTTGGCAACGGTTGTCATCAAATCCAACATTAATTGGTATGGTTTTGCTTCCTCAGAACCTTCTCCGAGTGCATGAATCATATCTTGCCAGTAATGACATTCAAACAAAAGACCCATACAGCCTTCTACTAATGCCTTCTGTGTCAATAACATACGCTTTACATCTGGGTGATTGATGATAAACGTTTGTCCTTCTTCTAAACTTTTATTATTCAAACGTCTTCCTTGTGGACGCTCTTTTGCATATTCCAAAGAAGCATAATAAGCAGCCGAAGCAATGTATGTTCCGCCCATACCAACGCCCAAACGAGCTTCGTTCATCATTTGGAACATATATTTCAAACCTTGATTCGGTTCTCCTACCAAGTAACCCACAGAATTGTCTTTGTCACCAAACGTCAAGTGCATCGCTGGCGTAGCTTTCTGTCCCATTTTGTGGTAAATTCCAGTAGAAATTACATCGTTATCTACTGTATATGAACCATTGGCATCTACACGGAATTTAGGAACTACAAGTAATGAGATTCCTTTTGTTCCGAGTGGAGCACCGTCAATTCTTGCCAAAACTAAGTGAACAATATTATCTGTAATGTCATGGTCACCAGCAGAAATAAATACCTTTTGTCCTTTTATTTTGAAAGAACCATCCGCTTGTGGGCTTGCAGTTGTTACAACGTCTGTTAGGGAACTACCAGCTTGTGGTTCTGTCAGACACATTGTACCTGTCCATTCACCAGACATCATTTTATCGGCGAATTTTTCTTTTAACTCAGGTGTGCCAAAAGAAGTTATTAAATGAGCCGAACCAGCCGTCAATCCTGCGAACATAATCATAGAATTATTGGCAGAACCATGAATAAATTCGGTACACGCACCTACAACACCTGGCATTTGTTGCCCGCCATGCACGTAAGGAAACGTTGCACCAATCATACCTGCTTGTCCCATTGCCTTCACATATTCTTTCACCGCAGGATGCACTTTTACTTGTCCGTTCACTAATTCAGGTTGGTTTCTATCACCAGAAACATAAGCTGGACGTAAGATTTTATCAGCAATTTCTTCTGCTGTATCCAAAACCATATCAAACATATCAGGCGTATAGTCCTGATAATGAGGATACTGAGTCAGTTCTGCAACTGGCAGAACTTCTTTAATCATGAAGTCGAGGTTTCGACGTGAATATTGTTTAGCCATTACTGTAAATGATTGGTTGCTATTTTTTATAATATTAAACTTCAAAAATATAAAATTGTTATGCGTGCATACAATTTTATGTAAAAATAATGATAGAAAATTTATTATGCAAGCATACTAATTTAAAAAATTTAGCAAAAAATAAAAATAATACTCTACAAAATTGGTAGAATAAATAGAATTTTATATTTTTGTTTGAAAATTTAATAATGGAAATTAAAAATTTATAAAAATGAATGCAAGCTCCTCACAAACAAGCATTTCGAGTTCATCCAGAATCTATTCCTCTAAGTGGATTTGGTATGGCGTGCCTGCGGTTTTATTAACAAGCCTCGTAATAATACTCATTTACAATTATCATGATGTTTTTTCCATTGATAAACTCATCAATGGCATTAATAATGAATTCTTTATTTATTTAGCTATCGGTGTTTTTGCTCAATTAGTTGACAGTATGTTGGGTATGGGTTATGGAGCAACTTCTACTTCCTTTCTATTGTCTTTTGGAGTACCTCCTGCTATAAGTAGTACGGGGGTTCACGTAGCGGAAATGTTCACGACTGGGGCTTCGGCTATTTCTCATTACAAATTCAAGAATATCAATAAAAAATTAGTGACTTACCTGCTAATTCCTGGCGTAATTGGTTCATTGATTGGGGCTTATTTATTGGCAGATGTTATTGATGGGAAAGTTATCAAACCATTCATTGCTGTTTACATGATGTTTCTGGCGATTATGATTGTAATCAAAGGTTTTAGAAAAAATAATGTTAAAAGAAAGACCAAAAATTTAGGAATACTTGCCATCTTCGGGGGATTCATGGATGCTGTTGGTGGTGGCGGTTGGGGACCAATTGTTACTTCTACACTCATCAGCAGAGGTCGTGACCCACGTTATACTATTGGTTCTGTCAATGCCGCAGAATTTGCGGTATCATTTGCGAGTGGTATCACTTTTTTGATTTTTGAAGGAATAAATGGCTGGCAAGTAATTGCTGGTTTGATTGTAGGTGGTGTAATAGCCGCACCATTTGGAGCATTTTTCATGAATAAAATTCCAAGAAAACCAATGGTTGTTTTGGTAGGATTACTGATTGTATTTCTAAGTGCAAGAACTTTGTGGAAAGCATTTGCTTAAATGAGGTATGAGGTATGAGGTATGAGGTAAAAAAAAGTGGATTTTACCTTTTTTAGTTCCCAAAGAACTTTAAAATGCGAAAACATTTACGACCTAATACCTCATACTTACTACCTAAAAAAGGCTCATTTGAAATTCTCCTGATTGTTTGGCTTCGTGTTCTAATAACCATTTTTTTCGCCAAAGTTCGCCCGCATATCCTACGAGTGTACCGTTTGAACCTATCACTCGGTGGCAAGGTACTATGATGGAAATTTGATTCTTCCCGTTTGTCGTCCCGACAGCCCTTATGGCTTTTTCGTTCCCAATTTTTCTGGAAAGTTCTAAATATGAGATTGTTTTGGCATAAGGAATCGTTGTTAATTTCTCCCAAACATTTTGTTGAAACTCTGTTCCAACCTGCTGAATTGGCACAGTAAATTCTTTCCTTTTTCCTTCAAAATATTCTTCTAACTCACTGATACACAGCAACAACACTTCTGGTTTTCTTTCACTTTCTGGTAAAGGAGAGGTCTTTCTTTTGGAAGAATCTCTAAAATTTACGGCACAAACAAACTCGTCATTCGCCGTAATTTCGAGAATGCCAAGCGGCGTTTCCATAAAAGAAGTGTAAATTGTCATACAATTAAGTTGTTAAGTAATGGGCTGAAATTTTAAACTTAGAGGTATAGAGAATTAGAGTTGAATTTTTGCTTTTCTCTAATCCTCTATACCTCTAAGTTTTCATTCAGACGATGTAACGCACAAACAAAAAGTTAATTAAATATGCTCAAAGATTTCGTTTTTATCAAGAAACCTGAAAATTTTAGTTTCCAAGAATGCCTTTGGTTTTTGGATAGAAATTACGACGATTGCCTGCACGAAGTTAAAGAAAAATCTGTCAGGAAATTACTACAAATTGAAGGAGTGCTGACTTTGATTGAGATTCAAGAAGATTCAGAGAATTTGGTGATAAAAATTCTTGTGGGCAAGAAAAACGAACAAATTATTACTGATTTTGTAAGCCAATGGTTTGATTTAGAGAGAGATGTAAATCCTCTGTATAATTTACTCAATCAAGATAACGACTTGAAATACATGACAAAGGATTACCTTGGGCTACGGCTTTTAACAATCCCTGATTTGTTTGAGGCTCTCTGTTGGTCGGTGATTGGACAACAAATTAATCTAACTTTTGCCTATAAATTAAAACGGAGATTTACCGAAAAATATGGCAATAAATTGACTTTTGAAGGACAGGATTATTATGTTTTTCCAGAGCCTTCTGCGATTGGGAAATTGAAGTTTGAGGACTTTCAGCCAATGCAATTTTCAACAAAAAAGGCAGAATATATCATCGGAATTGCCCAACTTTTTGATGAAAATAAATTATCTAAAACTCAGATGGAGGCACTTTCTACAACAGATGCCATAAAGGAATTGTGCAAAGTTAGAGGCATTGGCGAATGGACAGCCAATTACGCTTTGATGAAATCTTTGCAAAGATTGGAATGTGTAACCTACGGTGATGTCGGACTTTATAATGCACTTCACCAAATAAAAGGCTTTCCCAAACGCCTCGAACGCCCACAATTAGAAGCATTTTTTGCTCCATTCAAAGGTTGGGAAGCCTACGTAGTTTTTTATTTATGGCGAAGTTTAGCAGTACCAAAATAATTAGAGAATTTGGACATTGGTTAATTTGAAAATCGGCGTAGATAAATGGAAAAAATAGAGCTAACATTTTTAATCAATCAAGGAACGGATTTTTTAATTGGAAGGGTTAAAGAAATTCCAGAAATAATAACACAAGGCTCTGATATTGAAGAAGTTAAATCCAATATCCTTGATGCTATTGAATTATATTTTGAAGATATTTACAAGGCTTAATACACTGTTTAATAAGTTTGGAAAGTTTAATTCTCTGAAATAACTTCTCGAAAGTAGAAGGAACTTTCGAGAAGTATAAAAAAATAATTTAAAAATTGAGTTTTAGCATCGATGATTTTATCAACTTAAAACTTGCCAACTTATCACTTCCCTACACCGCCACGGGGGCTTTTATGCCTGGATGTGGGTTGTAATTTTCAAGGGTAAAATCTTCGTATTTAAACCCAAAAATATCTTTTACTTCGGGGTTAATTTTCATTGTTGGTAAAGCTCTCAATTCTCTTGATAATTGAGTATCAACTTGCTCTAAGTGATTGGAATACAGATGGGTATCTCCGCCAGTCCATACAAAATCTCCTAATTCTAAATCACAAACTTGGGCAATCATCATGGTCAATAAAGCATACGAAGCAATGTTGAAAGGCACACCCAAAAAGACATCTGCACTTCGCTGATATAGCTGGCAAGACAATTTATTATCTGCCACATAAAACTGAAAAAGGGCATGGCAGGGCATCAGTGCCATTTTAGACAAATCGCCTACATTCCAAGCACTCACGATGATTCTCCGAGAGTCTGGACTCTTCTTCAAAGTTTCAATTACTTCTTTTAATTGGTCAATCGTCCGTCCGTCTGGGGCTTCCCAAGTACGCCATTGTTTGCCATAAACTGGTCCTAAATCACCATTTTCATCTGCCCATTCATCCCAAATTCCAACGCCATTATCTTTCAAATACTTGATATTGGTATCGCCATTAATAAACCACAACAATTCATGAATAATAGATTTGAGATGGACTTTTTTGGTAGTCACCATCGGGAATCCGTCTTGCAGATTGAATCGCATTTGGTAGCCAAAAACACTGATTGTTCCTGTACCTGTACGGTCAGTTTTTTTTGTACCGTTTTCTAAAATATGTTTTAATAACGAGTGATATTGTTGCATTTGATGATGGCAAATTTTTGATTAGACTGCAAGTTAATTCTTGGAAATGGGAATTTTATGCTAAATCTCGAAAAGTCCCTTCAAATTATCTGCGTAGCTACTACCTGTCATGATTTTGGATTGTGATTTGTCTTTCATTGTCACAATGAATTTTCCACTAAAATGCTTTTCTATTTCTTTTATCTGACTGATATTCAAAACATTAGCCCTGCTTACTCTGATAAACTGGTCGGATGGCAGTTTTTCTTCCAAAGTAGAAATCGTATAATTTGTCAAATATTTTTGACCGTCCTGAGTCACCAAGAAAACGTATTTATCGTCTGCCTCGAAATGGCTAATTTCTGAAAGCCCAATCAGCAAAATCTTATTGCCAGTTTTTACAGAAATACTTGAAATCGCTTTTTTAGGACGAAGTTTTTCAATCATATTCATTAAATCTTGATTGAATGAACTTCCCTTACTGTCTTGTCCAAGTGCAAATTTTTTCAGTTTTGCAACCGTCATATCCAAGCGTTCTACCTCGATTGGTTTCAGAAGATAATCAATCGAATTTTCCTCAAAAGCCTTGATGGCGTACTCATCATAAGCCGTTGCGAAAACTACTAATGGCGAGTGGGTTAATCGAGAAAGCATTTCAAAACCAGTCATTACGGGCATTTCGATGTCCAGAAAAATAACTTCTGGCAAAAGTGTTTCTACTAAAGCCAGTCCTTCTGCACCGTTGCCAGCCCGACCAATTATCTCGAAAGTATCATTATATTTGCCAAGTAATCGCTCTAAACGACTGATTGCCAATTTTTCATCGTCAATAAGAATAGTTTTAAACATAGAAATTTTCAAATGATTGAGTTAGAAACCGAACGATTACGCCTTATTCCTCTTGATAATCAGTTACTTAAAATCTGGCATGAACAAGGGCGTAATGCAATGGAAACAAAGTTAAGATTAAATCCTTCTGAATGGCAACAAGATGACCTAACAATTGCAGAAACTATGGATGCCGTTGAAAATTTTTGGATACCCATGACAGACGAACACGTGGGAAATTTTTTCTGGTTTACTAATTGGGAAATCGTTTTGGTGTCAGAGAATCTTTCGATTGGTGGTTTAGGTTTTGCAGGAATGCCAGATGAAGACGGCAAAACTGCCATTGGGTACATGATTGATGCCAAATACTGGGGAAAAGGTTTCGCATCAGAAGCCGTAGCAGGTCTGATAGACTGGGCAATGATGGATTTGACCTTGAAAACTATCACCGCAGATACTGAACACGACAATATTCCTTCACAAAAAGTTTTAGAAAAAAACGGATTCCTCAAAGTAGGCGAAGGCGAAGCACAACACACTCAATTAATGAAAGTAATTAACTGGGAACTGCAGAGGTAAGTTGCTAGTTCTGTCACCATTATGGTTTCAGATTAATTCAGTGGGTTTTAATCCATTGCTTGAGGACACGTAAAATGTGCTTAAATTTGTAAGAAATAAAATAAAGATATTATGGTAATTGCAAACCCAATATATGATGTAGTTTTCAAAAGAATGATGGAGAATGATAAAGTCGCCAAATTCTTCATTGGGACACTTTTAGAACAAACTATTGAGACAGTCGAAGTAAAGCCACAAGAATTTACTTACATAGACGAATTGGCTGGGCTTGCAGTCTTCAGACTTGATTTTATTGCTACCATCAAAACTGATTTAGGAGAATATAAAAAAGTACTTATTGAGATTCAAAAGGCAAAAAATCATATTGATTTAATGCGTTTTCGGAACTATTTAGCGGAACAATATAAAAAGGAAGATACAGTAAATGATGAAAAGGTTATTCTGCCAATTACAACTATTTATATTTTAGGTTTTAAATTATCCGAAATAGAAACCCCTTGTCTAAAAGTCGAACGGAATTACAAAGACCTTACCAATAAGATAACTATTGAAACAAAAAGCGATTTTGTTGAAAAATTAACTCATGATAGCTTTATTGTCCAAGTAGATAGAATTACAGACCGTTACCAGACACGTTTAGACAAACTTTTAAGCGTATTTGAGCAAACAAATTTTATTGATGATAAGAAAATAATTAAGGAATTTAACCACGAAGTAGATATAGAAGAACTCAAAATTGCGACTGATATTTTACATCATTCGGGTACAAATCCAGAGGAAAAAAAGAAAATCGAAACAGAACAAGAAGCGTGGAGAAGCGTGAACGCCATGTTTGACGATAAAGAGAAAAAATATTTAAAACAACTCAAAGATAAAGACGATTACATTGCAGAACTTCTTCGGAAACTTGATGAAAAGAAATAAATGTAATTTTACCGTGTTGTCAGGATGCTCTCAAACCAGACATACGGATTCTCTAATCTAAACTCCCCTCCAAAAAAAATAAAATCAAAAAAACTTGCATATTCTTTTTCTTTAAATTTACTTTGCATCACAAAGTAATTTGAGAAATATGAATCAGCATCTTCAAGATATTACAGAAATCCGTTCTATGATGGAACGCTCTTCTCGGTTTATTTCATTGAGTGGACTTGCAGGAATCTTTGCAGGAACGTTTGCACTCGTGGGGGCATCACTTGGGTACTTGCGTATCATGAGTCACGCTGGGGGCAATCATGTGAGGTTTATGTACGACACTCCGCTTCTGCAATTTGTCGTGATGGACGCTCTCATAGTGTTGGTACTTTCATTAATCTTTGCGATGTATTTTACTTCGAGACAAGCTCGGAAAAAAGGACTCAAAATGTGGGATTCTACTTCTAAAAGATTACTCATCAATATGGCGATTCCTCTGATTGCAGGCGGACTTTTTTGTTTGATTCTGCTGCGTCAAGCTCCACATTTGGTAGATGCCGCCACGCTGGTTTTTTATGGTCTGGCTTGTGTCAATGCCTCGAAATATACCCTTGACGATATTCGATATTTGGGTTATGCAGAAATCATTTTAGGACTTATCAGTGGGTGTTTTATAGACTGGCGAATTGGCTTACTTTGCTGGGCAATCGGCTTTGGTATATTGCATATTTTCTACGGAATCGTGATGTATAGAAAGTATGAATCTTGAAGTTCGGTTTTCGATGTTTGATATTCGTAACATACTGTTAATCAAAGCATTGAAAAATTTAATTTATTAGTGAGTAGGGATTTTACTCATCAATAAATCATTAAATATCCTTGAACGAAAATCGAACATCGATAGACGAACATTGAAAAAATACCATGCAAAATATTATTTCCAACATAAATAAAGCGTTTGAAAACCGTGTACGACTTGGGGTTATGGCAATCCTGATGGTAAACGACTGGGTGGATTTTGGAGATTTGAAAGAGATGCTGAACCTGACTGATGGCAATTTAGCATCGCATATTACAGCCTTAGAAAAAGAGAATTTTGTGCAGGTCAGAAAGGCATTTATTGGCAAAAGACCTAATACTTCTTTCCAAGCAACCTCAGACGGGAAACAGGCTTTTCAAGACCACTTGAATGCCCTGGAAGCATTAATTAAAGGAGCTGGGTAGAGTTTGTTTCAATGAGTGAATGATTGAATGAATGATTGAGTGAATGAATATTTGAGAATATTTGAGATTAGAAATCATTAAAAAAATGCCCTCATGATTAAATTGATAGGTTTTTCTTTGACAAATAATGAGGCGATAGTTTTGATGTTCGTTTTAATGCTCATAATGTTATTTTTGCTGAGCATACTATTTCTGCTTTTTAAAATATCAGGTCTTATTGCTACATCATACACAAATATTTTTAAAACGATAGGTAAAACGACAGTTGGGTTAGCACTATTTACTCTTTTTGTTTTTTTACTTATTTCATTTTTTGATTGGTATAATTCGCCAATAACAGTGAGTAAACGTAATTTATATGGGAATTATGTGATTGATAATGAGATGTTTAAAGGTAAAAATGCGGATTGGCAATATGAACATTATCGACTGAATATAAAAGAAGATACCTTGAAATTGATTATCATGAATCATGGGAAAGAATTCAAAACGTATTCCAAAAAGATAACTCCGATAGACTTAGAAGGTAGTTCATTTTTTGTTTTTTACGGAGATTATTGGCAAGATAAAGACATTACGAATCCCAACAGACGTGGATACCTTACGGGGATAGACAGTTTGAATTTGATAGCAAAAAAAATTAGTATTCGGAATGATACTTTGAACCATCATTTGCTAAGAGTAAATCCTTCCATTGGTATTTATGCTCATAGTTTTAGGGTTATTTTATATTCTCCCAAATACGGAAATATGTTTTTCAAAAAAGGTGAATGGGAAGATTAAATGTGATACCACACGAAAAAACTTACAATATTTTTTGATAATTGTTAACTGATCATTGATATGATCTTTTTTTACAAATAATAACTTTGAAATACAAAGTACTTTTAAAATATATTAAAATGAAAACTAAAAACATTTTCCTAATTTTTGCCATTGTGGCTTATTCTTGTCTGTTTTATCAACAAACTTCGGGATTGAATTTTCTAATTTTTGATAGCTTGATGATTGGCTTTTTGCTGATTCAAAACCCTGATTTTGTGAAAGAAAAATACTGGTTGGGTATCGCTGGTGGAGTTTTACTATCGGCGTTGATGATAGTTTTGTATAATTCTGGATTGGCTATTTTTGCTAATATTATTTCAATGATTTTATTGGCAGGTTATAATTTTCAACCAAAAGTTTCATTGTATTTGGCGGCTTTGCACGGCTTCATGGCTATCGGGATTGGGTTTTGTAAAAGTGCTTTGGTTTTTGTGGAAGGTATTGGTAAAAGTAGTACAGAACCGCAAGTTGCTAAAGGTGGTTTTTCATGGAAAAAGGCTTCGCTTTATATTTTTCCAATTGTAATCACCTTGGTTTTTTACTCGCTTTATGCTTCGGCAAATCCTGTTTTTGCTTCATTGATTCAATTCCCAGAGTTCCACATTTCGGGAGAATTACTTGCTTTTACTTTTGGTGGTTGGGTACTATTGATTGGTTTTTTCAGACCAGATGGTTCTATGGAATTGGTCAATTTAGATAAATCTCAACTAAATGGTTTACAGAGAGTTAAATTGAAAATTAAGAAAAATTTTGGGATATTATCTTTAAAATTTGAACAAAAAATTGGGGTGTTATCCCTATTAATGCTGAATGTTCTGTTGCTAATTTTTATTGCTACCGACGTCTATTTTATCTTGCTGAACGGCAGATTGCCAGCAGGTGTGGACTTCTCTGAATATCTTCATCAAGGAGTGGAAACGTTGGTTTTTAGTATTGTTCTGGCGATTGGGTTGATTCTCTATTTTTTCAGAAAAAATCAAAATTTTTATTCCCAAAATCAACGGATTGGTTTCCTGAGTTTGAAATCTTTGACTTACATCTGGATTTTGCAAAATATGGTTTTGGTACTGAGTATTATTCACAAAAATCAATTGTATATCCACGAGTTCGGGCTTACCTACAAACGCATTGGTGTGTATGTGTATTTGTTCCTGACTTTGGCTGGACTAATCACTACTTTCATCAAAGTTCAACAATTGAAAACATTTTGGTTTTTACTCAGAAAAAATACTTGGATTGCCTATATCGTACTGACAGTCAGTTGCTTAGTCAATTGGGATAGATTCATCGCTCATTATAATATCAACTATGCCAAACAATTAGATGTCGTCTATTTACTCAATTTAAGCGATACCGTACTGCCAGATTTGGTCAGTCTGCAAGATAATCCCAAAGTCAATCTCAGACGAGAGATTAGGGACTACACCAACCCCAAAGATGAAAATTCATTTGGTTCTACACCTATTTCTATGAATGATTTCATTACAAATCAGAAGCAATATTATTTACAAAGAACAAAATTAAAAAGCTGGCAATCATGGAGTTATGATGATTTGAGAATTCAGGAATCTTTAAATTTTGTAAGGAAATGAGAACATTAGCAATTTTCTTATCGCCCTTGGTTGGGATTACTTTCATGTTGTTTACTGTAATGATTTTTACAAAAAGCTCAGAATATAGCCTAATTACTATATTGTATCCCATTGCATATTTTGTGGCACTAATGGTTCAAATTTTTGTGGAAGTTATTATTTTGATGATAGAATCTTGGGGTAAAATCACTTTTAAGTTCTACTTTTCAATAGCTTTTTTTAGTTGTGTAGCCATTGGTTTGGTCACATTTTTATTTCAAGATTATGATAATTTTTATAAAAATTTCTCAGCATCAGTAGGAACTTTCTTATTATTTTTCGCTTACTCAATTTGCAATTGTATTGTTTATAACTATTTGTATTTCAGTAGATTAACTCAAAATATTTAATCATAAACTCGATTTACCACTCCTTTATCCTTGTTGAAAAAAACTTTCCCAACGAGGATGTAAAGGGGGTTGTGTAAAAAGTCTAAAGTTAAAAGTTGAAAGTATTTTTCGCCAAATAATATTCCGAAATAGTCTTTGAGATTTCATTTTAAAGTATATTATTTGGAAATATTCAATTTTACAGAATAATATTTCTGCTTAAAACTTTTAACCGAGCGACGGTCGCTCATAGACTTTAGACTTTTTACACAACCCCTTTGGGATAGGGGTATTGCGAGTATTAACTCAAAAATAAAATTCAAAATCCTCATGGAAACAACAGAAAAACCTTCGTTTTTTGACCGCTTTAATAACTGGGTAAAAAGCTCGGTTATGCTCAAACTAATTACTATCGGAATTCTGATTCTGATTTTGCTGATTCCAGCTTCGATGCTCGAAAGGCTGATTGATGAAAGACAGGGAACTCGTGACAGTGCGGTTGAAGAAATTACTTCTAAATGGGGCAATGGACAAGTTATTGGTGGTGCCGTGATTTCGATTCCTTACCAAACAATTCAAGAAAATGAGCAGGGCAAAAAAATGACCGTGCTTGAATATGCCCATTTTCTACCCGAAGATTTAAGCATCACGGGGACGCTCACGCCAGAGAAAAGATACCGAGGAATTTATGTTGTGATGCTCTATAATACGAAATTGCACATCAAAGGATTTTTCAAAAAACCAGATACTGATTTACTGAAAATACCCAAAGAAAGATTCCTTTTTTCAGATGCTTTTGTGTCGCTTGGTATCTCGGACATGAAGGGAATTAAAAATGCTATTCATCTGAAAATCAATGGAATAGACTTAGACATGAACCCAGGCGTGGAAACCAATGATGTATTTCCTTCGGGGGTGAGTTCCCCTCTGAAATTGGATGCAGAAGTTTTTAATTTTGAGGTTGATATTAACCTAAATGGAAGTAAAGAAATTGATTTTTTGCCTTTCGGAAAAACGACAAAAGTGACTATCGAATCGCCTTGGGGAACACCAAGTTTTGTAGGAACATCCCTACCAGACGAACGCCAAATTACTGACAAGGGATTCAGGGCGGTTTGGGAAGAATTGCATCTCAACAGAAATTATCCGCAACAAGGCGTAGGGAATTTTATTGGAAGAGACCTCAGTCAGCATACAGACCATGACGTAGAAGTGGTAAATTATCCTGGTAAACAAGAAACTTACGGACTTGAATCTGGCACTTTTGGCGTAAAATTACTTCTGCCAGTGGACGAATACCAAAAAACGATGCGTTCTACCAAGTACGATTTGATGTTTATTGTAATCACTTTTATTGCTTTTTTCTTCGTAGAAATTCTGAGTCGTCGTCGTTTGCATCCGCTTCAATATTTGTTGGTAGGCTTTGCGATTTGCTTGTTTTATGTGTTGCTACTTGCTATTTCAGAGCATTTATCTTTCAATTGGGCTTATCTAATTGGCTGCTCTGTTATCCTGACTTTGGTGGCTTTATACACAGGAAGTATTTTCAAAAATACCCGTATGACATTGATTTTCAATGGAATACTCGCATTACTCTACGGATTCTTTTATTCATTATTACAATTGGAAGACTACGCTTTGTTGCTCGGAAGTGCTGGATTATTGATAATTTTGGCTACCGTCATGTACCTAACTCGAAATATCAACTGGTATAATGCTTATGGGAAAAGTGGGTCGGAATAATCTGCGACAGAGTCGCAAAACCAGTCCACCCTGACAATTCCATTGGGGTTACAAATCGGGGTGAGCAATTACAATAAGGAAGGCTTCGCTCGAAGCGAAGCCTTCCTTTAAATAAAAACAACATGAAAATTTTCAATATTCCTATTAATCGTTTTAGGATTCTTTGCACTTTGGGTTTAATGTCGGCGTCGGCGGTTGGACTTTTTATTTTAAAAGCAGTACTTATGCACGACCTTTGGATGTTGGGCATTAACTGGAATTTATTTTTGGCTTGGGTGCCAATAATTATCGTGATGTGGCTTGAAAAGAAAATCGCCATTAATGCTCTCCAGAAATGGGAAGTTCTGATAGTCAGCACATTATGGTTATTATTTTTCCCGAATGCCCCGTACATTATTACAGATTTGGTACATCTCTATCCTGCCACTGGCAACAAATATTGGCACTATCAGATTATGTTTTTTTCGTATGCCTTCGTGAGTTTAGCTTGTGGTTTACTTTCTTTGTACTGGATTCAGAAAGTTTGGACAAAAGTATTTTCCGAAACTTGGAGCTTTTGGGCGGTAGTCGGGTCAATTGCCTTATCTGGCTATGGGGTATTTTTAGGGCGAGTGGTAAGATTTAATTCTTGGGATTTTTTCACCCATCCTTTTGCATTGCTGAAATATATTCTGTTTTCTTTCAAGAATATCACAGCAATTATGATGACCATTGAGTTTTCGATGTTCATCGGTTTAGCCTATCTAATGTTTTATAGCCTGATTCATTTGAGGGAGGAGTAGGTGGGCGGTGGCTTTAGGCAATTGGCTGTAAGCTGTTGGCTTTAAAACCAGTAAGATTTATTGCGTGTGGTGTCAGATTTGAGAATCCGACACCACGTTTGTAACCACTTGTTACCCCCGATTTAACAAATAGTATTACAATAAAAAATGATTAATATTCAGAAATTCTTTAAAAGTATTCCTTTTGCTTGGGCAGGAATTATTGCTCTTTTCAAATCTGAAAATAATGCTAAAATTCACCTCGTGGCGATGGTCATTGTGGTGGGTTTTGGTTTTTGGATTGGTCTTTCTGAATCTGAATGGTTGGCAATAACGCTAACGATTGGGGGAGTTATGGCAATGGAAGCTGTCAATACAGCGATTGAAGCATTGGTAGATTTAGTATCGCCAGCATTTCATCCTTTAGCAAAAAAGGCTAAAGACGTAGCAGCAGGAGCAGTATTAATTTTAGCAATCATGGCGATTGTAGTAGCAGGAGTAATTTTGTGGAATCATTTTGGATGAAATTTGGCTTCCGCTTGCGTCACAGACGCAAAACCATTTTCACCCCGATTTTAAATCGGGGCGAGCGAAAATATCATCAAAGTTGTAGCGTCAGTTTAAGATGTCCACCAAGTCCCTGTTGAATAATTTTCATTAATGTAGAAAGCCTGATGTCCGATGCGTTGTTCTCAATTCTTGAAATGTAAGATTTGTTAGTCCCACACTTTTCTGCGAGTTGTTCCTGTGTCAAACCCATTTTATTGCGAGCTTCTTCAAGTAAAACACCAAGTCTGAAAGATTCAAATTGTTGCTCCCATTCCTCTCGTTTAGGTTGCCCTTTTGTACCATATTTTTTATCTAAAATTTGGTTCAGTGTTGTAATATTGCTGTTTTCGCTGCTCATTTTTTTGATTTTTTTGTTTTATTTTCCTTCTCCTCTTGTTCTATATAGTACTCTTCCATTATTTTAAGAGCCATTTTTATTTCCTGTTTAGGAGTCTTTTGGCTTTTTTTCTGAAATCCATTTCCCAACACTACTACGTTTCCTTTGTCGAAAAACGAGAAAATACGAAAAATGTTATTCCCAACTTCAACTCTAACTTCATAGAGTCCTTTTGTCCCTGTCAAGTGTTTAAAATATTTCTCAGGAACTTTTTGAGTTACTTGGATTAAATTTAAAGTCCACTCAATTTTCGCTTGTACATTGTCGTCTAACTCTTCATAAAAGTCAAGGAAATAGTTTTTGTAAGCGATAATTTGTCTTTCAGTGTCCATGCAATAAAGTTATCTATTCAGACAACAAAAAACAAGTTATTCGTAATTTTAGATTGTTGAGAAACTTCGTATTATAGTACCCAACACACACTTAGATGAGATTATAAATTGGAGCAAGCAAGGCATAAAGAAAACAGAAGTGGATTTGTTCAAATCTTTGTTTTCTTTATGCCTTTGTGGTAAAAAACTACTAACTGACCCCGCATTTATCACAAATTCCTTGTACTAACAGATTGGTTTCCAGACGTTTATAGCCCTGTGGTAGGGTTAATGCTGGAATAGAAACGTTTTCTAAACAGGTTGTTAGTCCGCAATCATTACACTTGAAATGCACGTGATCATGGTGATGTTGGTGGTCGTGTCCGTGGCAATTATCTTTGCAAAGAGCGTATTTTGTACCGCCTTCATCGTCCAAAACCTTATGAATCAATCCTTTTTCCACAAAAGTTTTTAGCGTTCTATAAACCGTCACACGGTCGAAACGGGCAGGCAATTGCGTCTCTACGTCTCCATGAGCGAGGGCATGAGATTTACTCATAAAAATATCAAGAATTTCTTCTCGGCATTCTGTATGACGCAAATCATAATCTTTCAATAAGGATTTTATCTGGCTCATGGCGTTTTTGATGTCTGATTTTCGTTGTTCGTTTTTCGACGCTGGATGTTCGTTTTTGATGGTCGTTTTTTCAAAAATCGAACATCGAGAAACGAAATGTCATTTCCCTAATTCTCTAAAATAGCATTTTCATATTGCAACTTCACTAAATTAGCATAAATCCCGTCTTCTTGCAAAAGTAGTTCATTATGCGAACCCGATTCTACGATTCCGCCTTCTGACAGTACATAAATATTATCCACATTTCTGATAGTTGCCAAACGGTGAGCGATGATAATTGTCGTACGATTTTGCATCAAAGCGTCAAGGGCATCTTGAACCAATTTCTCAGATTCAGAATCTAAAGCACTGGTGGCTTCATCCAAAATCAAGAGAGCAGGGTCTTTCAAAATCGCTCTCGCAATGGCAACTCGTTGGCGTTGACCACCCGAAAGTTTTACGCCACGTTCACCCACAATTGTCTGAAAACCTTCTGGAAAAGATTCAATAAATTCTGAAGCATTTGCTTTTCTGGCGGCTTCAATTACCTCACTTTCAGAGGCTTGTGGATTTCCGTAGGCAATATTTTCAAAAATTGTTCCTCCAAAAAGCATTACTTCTTGTGGGACAATTCCTATGTTTTTTCGTAAATCTGTCAAGTCATAGGTATTAATATTTTTGCCATCTACCCAAATATTTCCTCTCGAAATAGTGTAATAACGCATCAATAATTGCACAATTGTTGATTTTCCTGCTCCTGAATAACCGACCAAAGCAATTTTTTCTCCCGATTTTACTTCAAAAGAAATATCTTTCAAAACAGGCATATCAGGACGAGAAGGATATTCAAAAGCTACGTTTTGGAAGGAGATAGCCCCAGCCGAAGTTTCTCCCACTTTCGTAGGATGGACTTCTATTTTATCTAACTTAATCTCAGATTTTTCATCCAAAATCTCAATAACTCTTTCTGATGCCCCGATTGTACGTTGGATTTGAGCGTACATATCACCCAAACCACCAACCGAACCACCAATAAAACCTGTATAAATAATGAACGTCAGGAGTTCATCGAAGGCTAATTCTTTGCTTTGCACTAAATGTCCGCCGTACCAAACTACCCCTACAATTGCTCCAAAAAGTACAAAAATGATAAATGAGATAAAACTTCCTCTAAAAGTTGCCGTTTTCAATGCCCATTCTACCACTTTTTGGAGAGACAAACCATAACGATTCACCTCTAATTGTTCATTCGTAAAAGCCTTTACTACATTGATTGACTGCAAAGTTTCTTCTACAATCACATTGGTACTTGCCAATTCGTCTTGTACTTTTTTAGAATTTTTTCTGATAAAACGACCAAAGAAAAACGCTGCAATTACCAAAAAAGGAAAAGTAGAAAGCATGAAAAGCGTCAGTTTGCTTGATAGCAAAATAATCAAAGTGATACCGCCGACCAATGTAAAAATTTGTCTAAAAAATTCTGCCAAAGTAATCGAAAGTACATCTTGGAGTTGAGTAACGTCAGACGTTATTCTACTCATTAACTCCCCTACTCTGTGTTTTTCAAAGAAAGTAATGGGTAAAGTTATGATTTTAGAATAGAGAGCTTTCCTTAAATCTCGCATGGAATTCTCTGAAACCCTCGAAAAAGTATACACTCTCAGGAAAGAAAACAATGCCTGAAACGCCAAAATGACCAAGAAGACAATCGTCATTTGGTCGAGTGTGAGTTTAGGAATACTGTCCAAAGAAGATTTCATTCCGCCCATCATTGGGGGAACAGCATTAGCCGTAGTCGCCTGACTATCAGGAGATAAGATTGAAGAGACCATACGTCCCATCAACAAAGGAATACTCATTGAAGTAATCTGAGAGAGTATCAAAAAGATAAATCCAATCAGAAAAGTCCCACGATAGGGAAGTGTAAATCTAAAAATACTGAGTGCTTTATTGAATCCTTCTTTACTTAGTTTTTTCTTGTCCTCGGGCTTTAGTTCATCCCCAAAATTTTTCTTCGCCATCTTATATTTAATGTTCTTGTTAGTGTTCTGACATTTTAATTTTGTGTAGCAATTGTAGCAGTCGTACCATGGGAATCCTTTCCCGTGTATCTTCGTCCGATTCACGGGAAAGGATTCCAGTGCTACGAGTGGAAAGTATTAATATACAAAACTAAAATTGTAGAACTTTAACTATTCGTTATAAATTAACATAGTCAATCTTCGTAAAATTCCCTTTGACCGAAATCTTTGTGATTGAACCATATTTAATATCAAATTTGAAAGCATTTTCGAGCGGTAAACCTGCAAAATAGGATAAAGCTGCCCGAATAATTCCACCGTGTGCCATGATTACAATTTGAGGAATAGTTTTTTGAAGTGATATTTTTTCTGCTAAAAATTGATTCAATCTTTCAGAAAGTGCCAAAAAACTTTCGCCATTGGGGGCGGGCATATTCACAAAATCATTCATCCAAGGCTCAGAAGATTCTCTCGGAATTTCATCCCAAGTTTGCATTTCCCAATCTCCGAAATCCATCTCCATTAATCTATCATCTTGTTCAATGTCAATGTTTGGGAATTGCTTTTGTAAAACCTTCGCCAAAGAAAAACAACGACTTAATGGACTACTAACTATCTGAAAATCAGAATGTAACTGTTTTGAAAGTTGATTAATTGTCTGCTCACTTTCCGAAAGAAAAGTATCAGCTAAACCCACATCTGTTTGCCCGTAGCACACAGATTTAGGCACATTTACACTTGTATGCCTGACTAAGAAAATTTCCATAAAATCAATAAAGAAAGATAAATAACAACCTCCGCCACTTGCTGAGTTGCTCCTAAACAATCACCTGTGTAGCCACCAATCCATTTCACGAAGAACCTGCCCAAATACCATTTCAGCAACAACAAAGGGAGGAAAATTAGTAAAACTTGATAGTTTTGGAAGTAAAAACCAAAAATAGCAAGTGGAATTATGGCAAAAATGAAAGCAACTGAAAACTCCAGAGTAGTCATTTTTTTGGCAAGCGGTTTTGCCTTACTGTCCTCATTTTCACGGACATAGCTATGGGTAAAAATAAAAGAGAGAGCCACAAAACGACTAAGCGGGTGAGCCACCACCAAAGCCCAAATGATGTTTGAATTCGTTACAGCTTGTAAGGATAGAAATTTGAGAGAAAGTATCAATCCTAAACCCGTTGCCCCGTAAGTTCCGAGGCGAGAATCCTTCATAATTTCAAGAATTTTCATTTTAGTCCAACCGCCACCAAAGCCATCACAGACATCTGCAAAACCGTCTTCGTGAAATGCCCCTGTGGTTAGAATACTCGCTACCATACTGATAATCAGAGCAATAGATTGTGGAAAAACAAAACTGCATCCCAAAAAAACAAGGGCAGAAATACCAGCAACAATCCACCCGATGATGGGGAAATAGATGGTAGCCTTGTTCAACATCTCTTCATCATGCTGCATCCAGGCAGGCACAGGAATCCGAGTATAAAACATCAGGGCATTAAGAAATATGTGGAAATGCTTTTTCAGTGAAAAATTAGGGGGTTTTAAGGTGAGGTGATTTATGACTGACTTTTAGTCAAGCTGCATCAAAATTCTTTGGTTCTCTAAATCAATTCCAAAATAATTGTTCATTTCAAGATTTGGTAAACATTCGGAAATATCTAAATCTCTTGCATATCTGCTTAAAGATTTGTTCCCAAATTTTAAAATTAATTCGTATTTATCTTGCCCTGTTAATCCAATGAATGCAGTCATTGCTACTTGTCGATTATCATTTACAAATTTCTTAGAATATTCATTTTCAGAGGCTGGTAATAAAATACCATCACACCAAAAGTTTTCCACTTTATCATCAGCAGAGTTTTTAAATACCATTGACAACTTGTATTCAAGTAACTCGCAGAATTTGTTGTCTAACATAGCTCAATTATTTTTTATACTATTTTATGTTCGTGGTGTCAGAGGTTACGCACCCCATTCTAAATCTGACACGATTGGGTTCTCAAACCCAAGAAAACAAGGGGTTTAAGAAGCCCAAAGTGTCGGTTTTGAGAAACCGACACCACGTTTAAGATTATCTGATTAATTGATAACTGCTGACTGTTTACTGTTAACTGAAGAACTGTCAACTGCATTTGCCACTCCTGCACTTTCAAAACTTGCCATTTCGTTCAAAAAATTTACGGCAGATTGAATCAATGGATATGCCAATGCACAGCCTGTACCTTCGCCCAAACGCAGACTTAATTGAAGTATCGGACTGATATTGAGATAGTTAAGCATTTTCTTATGCCCGCTTTCATCAGACTGATGGCAGGCAATGGCATAATCTAAAATATTCGGTTCAATCGCATGGGCTACTAAAAATGCTGACGTTGCAATGAAACCATCCACGAGAATTAGCATTTTATTTTCGGCAGCTTGGAGCATCGCACCAACCATTTGAGCAATTTCAAAACCTCCGAAAGTTGATAGTATTTCAAATGGAGCATTGATATTTCCATGAAAATTAATTGCTTCTGTCAGGATAGATATTTTATGTTTCAAACCTTCGTCGTCAACGCCAGTTCCTCTGCCAACGCATTCATTGATAGGTAGTTGGCAGATTTTGCTCATCAAAACACTCGCCGAAGATGTATTCCCAATACCCATTTCTCCAAAGCCAATTACATTACAATTTTCTGCTGAAATTTGATTAACGAGTTCCCTTCCTTTTGCTAAACATTGCTCCAACTCATCCATTGCCATGGCAGAATCTGTCAGGAAGCTCTTTGTTCCGTAGCCAATTTTTTGACGAATAATGGGCAAATTTTCTTCAAAATCAAAGTTTACGCCTGCATCAACAACCTTTAAATTCAACCCATTTTGTTTACAAAAAACATTGATTGCAGCACCACCATAAACGAAATTTAATACCATTTGGGGTGTTACTTCGGCAGGGTATTTACTGACTCCAGATTTGGCAATACCATGGTCAGCAGCAAAAACTACTAAATGAGGATTGGTTAATTCAGGAGAAAGAGTTTGCTGAATTGTAGCGATTTTCAAAGCAATTTCTTCCAATTGCCCCAACGCTCCTAAAGGTTTTGTTTTAAAATCAATCTTGTGTTGAACTTTACTAACTATCTCTTTGTCAGACGATTGCATATTTTATTGTTTGATTATTTTGAAATTCTTCTTTTAATTCTTGTAAGCATTTTAAACACAGGCAACCACCATCGTACAGGCTTGTTGTTAAATCTCTAACATACTGAGTTTCAGCAAATGTCAGTTCCATTTTCATGCAATCACATTGGTGAATGGTATTTACTTTGCAAGAAAAAATACTGTTGCAACGAGGACATTCTTCTGGGGCGTGTTTTTCCATAATTAAGGACGTTTAGTAGGATACAAATGTAGAAAGGAATTTCAAGAAAGCGATATGAAAGAGATTGAATTGTAGATTTTAGCGTTTGTTTATACAGTGTGCAAATTTGAATAATTATATTTGTTTACATTTTACAAAACAACAAATGGCAAAAGACGTTTTTCATGAAATAGTGAAACAAGCTTTACAGGCTGAAGGATGGACTATAACGCATGACCCATTAGCATTGAAACTTTCAAAACGTAATATTTTTATTGATTTAGGTGCAGAGAAAGTCATTGCGGCTGAAAAGGGAAGTGAAAGAATTGCGGTAGAAATTAAAAGTTTTATAGGTCTTTCTTTAATGACAGATTTCTACAAAGCTTTAGGGCAATATCAACTATATTTCTTAGCTTTAAATAAAAGGCTTCCAGAGACGGTCCTATATTTAGCTATTCCACAAGAGAGTTATGATACGTTGATTAAAGATGACATCTTGGCTGAATTTTTAGAAGAACTATCTTTAAAATACATTATTTTCGATCCAGAATCTAAACAAATTATACAATGGATAAGATAAAAAAATACCAAAAAATAGTTAATGAAATTATTTTGGATGTAGCACAAAAACTATCCTCTACCAAAGATATTGAGGTAGAATCTTTATTGTCTATTGATAAAATCAGAGGTCAATATCTTATTGTGTCGGATGGTTGGGAAGGAATTGAGCGAAGCTACGGTCCATTGGTACATATCGAAATAAAAACTGATAGTAAAGTTTGGCTTAGGTATGACGGAACTGATTTAGAAATTGGGCAAGAATTACTCAATAAAGGTATTTCCGAAAAAGATTTGGTGTTAGCGTTTCATTCTCCTCAAATGCGAAAATATACTAAATTCGCAGTGGCATAAATAATTACCAGCCTCCACTCTGGGTGGTAAGTATATTAAAACGAAAAATTCACGCCTGAAAAATCAAGCGTGAATTCACTGTCAAATTAGTATATTTCCAAATTATCAAATTGACTTATATCTCAAATTTCGTCCATTTCGCTTCCGAATTGGCAGATTTTACTACGGTCTGGATGAATCCCATTCCTCGCAAACCATCTTTTACCCCAGGGAAATCATGGATTTCTGGATCATAACCAGACGTATTGCTGCTTTCACCTTTGAGTCCGCCCGTGGCATTTTTCTGAGCTTCCTCTCCCCATCTTGCTCTAAGGGCAAAGGCAAAATTTCGATAAATACTCGCAAAAGTTTCAACATAACCTTCGGGATGCCCTGCTGGCTGACGAGTATGTGCTTGTGCCGCCGCACATAAATCTCCTACTCCTGTACGCAAAATGCGAGAACCAGTATCTTGGTTGGTCAAAATCAGCGTATTAGGCTCCATTTGTTGCCATTTTAGTCCACCTTTTTCACCATAAATTCTGATGCTGAGTGCATTTTCTTCTCCGTGAGAAATCTGGCTATTGTGCAAAACTCCCTTTGCCCCGTTATCAAAACGAAGTAAAATATTGGCATCATCATCTAACTGACGACCTTCCACAAAAATCGTGAGGTCAGCACATAGTTCCGTAATTTGTAGCCCAGTGATGTACTCGGCTAAGTTTTCGGCGTGCGTACCAATGTCTCCCACACCACCAGCAGCTCCACAACGAGCAGGGTCTGTACGCCAATCAGCCTGTTTTTGTCCAGACGATTCCAGTAAATCATACAACCAACCTTGCGGATATTCTACTACCACTTTTCTGACTTTTCCAATCACTCCAGTTTTTACCATGTGGCGAGCCTGTTTCACCATTGGATAAGCCGTATAGTTGTGCGTAAGGGCAAATAATAAACCTGATTTTTCAATGATTGCTGCTAATTCCTTCGCTTCTTCCATCGTAAGGGTAATCGGCTTGTCCATCACAACATTAAAACCATTTTCAATTGCAAATTTTGCTGCATGAAAGTGAACATGATTTGGTGTAACGATAGAAACAAAATCCATTCGGTCGCCTTCGGGAAGTTCCTTTTCCTTCAAAATCATTTCCTGATATGAACCATAAACTCTATTTTCTGGGAGATAAAAAGCCTCACCAGCAGCTTTTGATTTTTCAGGATTTGAACTGAACGCACCACATACCAATTCAATTTCACCATCAAGGGCGGCACCACGTCTGTGAACAGCACCAATAAAACCTTCAAGGCTTCCGCCAATCATTCCCATTCTAATTTTTCTTGCCATTTTTTCTAAGCAGTGAGTTTTGAGCTATGAGTTTTGAGCTATGAGTTTTGAGTATTAATGACAAAAAATAGGCTTTATGAATACGTATGAAGCCTATTTCTCAAAACTCAAAGCTCATAGCTCAAGGCTCATAGCTTATTAATTACAAATTTTCATAAAAATACATATAAAACATTATACGTAATCTGAAAATGTTTTTGTTTTTTTGGTATAATTTTTCGTAGTAAAAATTTAGTTAATCCAAGAAACACAATCAATTCACACAATCATTAAAGCCCTAATTCATTATGAGTCAATCAATTAACAAATCAAGATTATTCAATGCAAGTTGTTTTGCTTTGATTACAACTGCATTTTCATTCAGTATTCGTGCGGGTATTTTACCACAGTTAGCCAGCGATTTTAACCTGTCAGCAGAGCAATTAGGCTTCATTAATTCCATGTGGTTCTTAGGTTTTCCGATTGCCATGATTATCGGAGGTTTGGTTTACCATACTTTTGGACCTAAAAATATCATGATGGTAGCCTTTGTCTGTCATGCTTTGGGGATTATTTTGACTTTGTATCCTGGACTTCTCGGCGGTTATACAGGACTTTTGGTTTCGACATTCTTAATCGGAATTGGAAATGGCTGTACCGAAGCTGCTTGTAATCCGATGATTGCTGACACATATCAAGGTGCTGAAATGAGTAAAATGCTAAACCGCTTCCATATGTGGTTTCCTGGGGGGATTGTTTTGGGAAGTTTAATCTCAAAGTTCATGACTGATGCTAATTTAGGATGGCAAGCACAAATCTGGGTAATTTTGATACCTACATTAATTTATGCTTATTTATTTTGGGGGCAAACGTTTCCAAAACCACAAACAGAGGGTGTTACTTCGGTAGGAAAGAACCTCCAAGCTATGGCAACACCTTTGTATATTTTTATGTTTGCTTGTATGGCACTTACTGCCATTACAGAGTTTGGTCCGCAACAATGGACAGGCTTAATCATGAGTAAATCAGGAGCAAGCCCAATGATAATTTTAGCTTTGGTAACGGGCTTAATGGCAGTTATCAGATACTTTGCAGGTCCAATTGTTGAGAAATTTGATCAAACTGGAGTATTGCTTGGTTCGGCAGTTTTTGCAGTTATAGGTATCTATTTATTTAGTACCCAAACAGGAGGTATGACCTACGTTGCAGCTATTTTTTTTGCGATGGGTGTTGCTCTTTTCTGGCCCAATATGCTTGGATTTATTGCTGAAAAAGTGCCACTTTCTGGAGCATTAGGAATGTCCATTCTTGGAGGAGTCGGTATGTTTTCAAGTTCAATTTTCCAACCAATTATTGGTGGTTGGATTGATTCTGCCAAAGCCACACAAACTGCGGCAGGTTTAACAGGCGATGCCATGGAATTAGCCGCTGGGCAAAGTACATTGAGTACAATGGTGCTTTTCCCTGCTATTTTGATTGTAGCGTTTGCAGGTTTATATTTCTATATGCGTGGTCGTAAAGTAGCGGCTTAGTTTTCAAATATAGACTTTCTTATCAAAAACCTCACGAAATAAATTTGTGAGGTTTTTTGTTTTTTTACTGAGAAAACAGATATTAGCAATTTATCTTTTTTAGAATTAGAAAGTACCTATCACAGTATTCTCTGAAATTCAATCTCATCAATTTTTTCTAACCTTGCTACAACTTGCTCTTCAAAGTTCTTTCTGAATTCAACTTCAATAACACACTGATTGTCAAATTGTTGATTCTTTATTTTTCTCCCGACCAGCCACGGAAGAATCTCGTAAATTATATTCTTGCATTCTTTGGTCTGAAACAATTTCTTTAATAATTTGCTCATGAATCGGTTATACCTTTGTAACAAGTTTGCATATCAGATAAATTTCTTCATTTATACGAAAATAAATCTCAATCCCATGAACAAAATACTGTTCTTTACCTTAATCTTCATTTTGAGTTCGCTTAAAATTACCGCCCAATATTCTATCACTCGTGGAGGAACAATCGCTGAAATTACTACGCCTGCAACGGGTGTGACTGCTGTAACTTCTTTGGGGGATGATAACTCAGTAGTAGAAAATACGGAAAGCATTTATAACAACATTGCTGACGAAAACCATAACCCATTTGATAATCAAGCAAAAGCGATAATGCCTACCAACAATTTCATCACTCGGTGGAATTTGGCGACGGCAGGTTCAGGTCTTACCCAAATAAGTTTTGGTGTAACTACGACAGGCACTGTCAACTACACTTGGAAACAAGTAGGCGGTGCAGGAGTTACTGGCTCAGGATCAATTAGTGGTAGTATAGCTGCTATTCCAGGCTTGCCCTCGGGAGCTACGATTGATTTGAGTATAGAACCCACCAACTTTCGAGCAATATCTATCTTCAACAGTACTGACAGGAGTCGCCTAATTGATGTTAAAGAGTGGGGAGGTGTTGCATGGACATCAATGGAATATGCTTTCTATGGCTGTGATAACTTGAATATCACAGCTATTGATGTTCCAAACCTTGTTGGTGTTACAAATATGAGTTCTATGTTTTATTCATGTAATATCTTAAATGGTCCAGCAAACATCAATTCGTGGAATACAACAACCGTAACAGATATGAGTTATATGTTTACGTATGCCAGTGCCTTCAATCAAAATATTGGTTCATGGAATACCACAGCAGTAACAAATATGCGTTCCATGTTTTATGGAGCCAGTGCTTTTAACCAAAATATTGGTTCATGGAATACTGTAACAGTGACTAATATGAGTGCGATGTTTTACAGAGCCAGTGCTTTCAATCAAAATATTGGTTCATGGAATGTATCAGCTGTAAAAGATATGGCTTATATGTTTCATGAAGCTACTACTTTCAACCAAAATATTGGAGTTTGGAACACCTTAGCTGTAACCAATATGAGAGTTATGTTTTTGAATGCGAGTGCTTTTAACCAAGATGTTAGTTCATGGAATACATCAGCAGTAAAAGATATGAGTTGGATGTTTTTTGGAGCCAGTGCTTTCAATCAAAATATTGGAGCATGGAACACAACGGCAGTAACTGATATGAGTTATATGTTTTAT
>JAAFJL010000042.1 GCA_013298865.1 Cytophagales bacterium
GGAAGGCTTTTTTGTTGTGAATCTAATTTGTTTTTAGCAATTATAGCACTCAATTTTTCTTTCTCCTTTTGACTCAAAGGTTTGGATTGAATATACTCAATCTCGAATTTGGATGTTGTTTTCATTTAAGTTTCTAATCAAAAATATCGTCTAAATCAATTATCAGGCTCTCCAAAATATTTACTTTCAATTTTTCTCCTTTCTCGAAGTGTTTTAAAAGTTCAAATTCCATTTTTTCTTCATTCAGTAGATATACACTTATGATCTGTTCGTCTGGAAAAACCACCCAATATTCTCTCACGCCAGATTCTTCATAAAGATGATATTTTTCATCTAAATCTTTCTTGGCAGTTGAACTGGAAAGGATTTCAATAATTAGGTCTGGAGAACCCAAACAGCCTCGTCTATCAATTTTTGAAGAGTCGCAAACGATACATAAATCGGGTTGAACTACTGTTGTAATCTGTTCATCTCCAAGCATTCCATCTGTTGTTAATCTAACATCGAAAGGTGCAGGAAATACCTGACAGCTTTTCTTTTTGAGATAATACCCCAGTTCTACATCTAATCGATGAACCAGTATCTGATGTTGACTAAGTGGTGCAGGAGACATTCGGAAAATTTTTCCTCTTATCAATTCAACATACTCATCCAAAGACCATTTCAAGTAGTCAGCGTATGTATAATGAGCATTGATATCGGGAAAAAAGCGATTCATTTTTTGAATTTTATTTGTGTAAATCTACAAATAAAATTCAAAATCATCTAATTGCTCTTTGACGTTTTATTATACACTTTCTCTGTTGGGGTTGGATTTGTTTTGTAGGGGGAAGCTGTTATATTTGTTACAGAATCACTCTTTCACTGATTTGGGAGAGTGATTTTTTATTTATCATAAACCCAATCACAATGCTAAAAAAACTTCTAACCCTTTTCCTCATTCTATCATTTCTAACAAATTCCTTCGGGCAATCAAAAAGCGAAATCAGTCAAGCTGAGTATGTTTTCAGACACGTAAATGTGCTTCCAATTTCTTCTGAAACCACTTTGAAAAATCAAATTGTGGGAATACAAAATGGAAAAATTACCTTTATTTCAAATGATAATTTCCCTGAAAAACTAAAAACAAAAGCCCAGATTATTCAAGGAAAAGATAAATATTTGATGCCAGGAATGGCAGATATGCACTGTCATTTTCCAGAGAAAAAGGAGATTAAAAACTACTTTTTGATGAACCTCTTGGCGGGCGTTACGCACCTACGTTCTATGCGGGGAGAGTTGAAACACTTGGGGTATAGAAATCCATCAGATTATCCGAAACCATATTTACAACTGTCCACAAAAGGATTGACCAAAGATTTGACCTTGACCGAAAAATCGGCGGATAGTTTGGTTAAAATTTCTAAGGAACAAGGTTTTGATTTAGTTAAAGTGCTAAGTATCAAAGACTCAGCTTCATTTTTCAATTTAATGACCGCTTCCAAAAAATATCAATTACCAGTGGCTGGGCATTATTTGAACAATGTCAGAGGTAGGTATTTTTTGAAAAGTGGATACGAAACCATTGAACATTTGGGGGGATTGGTGGAGTTTCAGAAATTGGGCGATTCTACATTTAATGCTATGGCAGATTTAGCCAAAAGGAATAACATATATCATTGTCCGACATTGGATTGGTATCAAATCGCCTATTTTCTTCTACCTGAAGAAACCATGAAAAAACGTGCTGGAATGGAGTATGTAGCTGATTCTGTGAAAATGAAGTGGGCAAAAACTTTACAAGAAGATACTCAGAAAATGGGTGAAGCAGACGTAAAAAAGTACCACGATTATTACGAAAATTTACAGAAAAAACATTTTGAAGTTTTGAAAAAAATCAATGACAAAGGTATCAATATCATTGCAGGAGTAGATGCGAGCGAGATTTATTCTGTGCCAGGGTTTGCGATTATTGAGGAAATGAAACTTTACAGGAATGCAGGTTTGAGTAACTATGACATCTTGAAAACTGCCACGATTAATCCTGCAAAATATGCCAAAAATGAAGCCTCTTTCGGAACATTAGAAAAAGGGAAAACTGCCGATTTGATTCTATTGGAAGGGAATCCATTAGAAAATATAGAGGCTATTTCAAAAGTAAATGGTGTGTTTGTTAATCAGAAGTTTTATTTGAAAGAGGAGGTTTTGAAGATGATGCAATAGAAACTGCCTAAACCATCTCTGAAAAATTATGTCTAACAATAAAAAGCAAAAATGAATAGAATCGCAGTTGTAATTTTAATCCTGAGTATTTTTTCTTGTAAAAAAGACAATAGCACTAATCCAGATAGTTCGGGTGGGCAAAATATTTCTATGTTAATTCAACCTGCACAAACAGATGCCAATTATTCATCCACCGACCAGAGCCATTATGTGGTAAGAAATACCAAAAAGCATTTGAATAAACTGCTTCTATTTATTGGAGGCAGTTATAGTATTCCCCAAAATTATAATTTGATTTGTGACCACGGTGCAACCATTGGCTTAGATGTAGTTAGTTTGTCCTATCCTAATGATGTTGCGGCTGCTCCGTTAGGAACAAGTTCAGACCAGTTTATTTTTGACAATTATCGAGATGAGCTATGTTTTGGTAATCAAGTGAGCAGCCAAGTTTCTGTGAATGCCTTGAACTCAATCACGACAAGAACAACTAAATTGATTTTGTTTCTAAAAAATACCTATCCAGATCAAAATTGGGGGCAATACTTAACCTCAACCAATACTTTACAATGGAATAAAATCATTGTTTCGGGGCATTCACAAGGCTCTGGTCATGCTTGTTATTTAGGAAAGAAAAACTTGGTGGATAGAGCTGTGATGTTCTCTGGTCCGAATGATTACAGTACTTTTTTTAACAGCCCAGGCAATTGGTTAAAACAAAGCGGAGCAACACCAATCAATAAACAGTTTGCATTGTTACATACTCAGGACGAAATTGTGCCTTTTAGTCATCAAGTTGCCAATTTAAGAGGTTTAGGATTACTGTCAGCGACTCAGACACCAGTTTTAGCAGATAATCTGACAGCTCCATATTCAAATGCACGTTCTCTTTCTTTGAATATTTCAGCACTTTCAAATCATTCATCTCCCATCGGTGCAAATTCAAAACTGCCCAATATTTGGACGTATTTATTTACGGCTGAGTAGAGAAATCAATAAACCACTTTACAAAAGGCTTAAATTTAACTGAGGGTTTCAAAATTCTCGACCGTTTTGTTTTGCTCAATCGTCAAAGACTTAAAAAAGCAAAACAAAATGACAAATCTCAAAAACAAAGTAGCTGTTGTATTTGCAGCATCAGGAGCAATTGCGGGAGCAGTTGCCAAATCTTTTGCACAAAATGGAGCAAAAGTTTATGTTTCAGGTAGAGACCTTGTAGCCATAACAGCACTCGTAGAAGACATCAAGCAAACGGGTGGTTGGGCAAAAGCTCATCAAGTTGATGCCATGAATGAAAATGAAATCGACCTTTATTTACAACAAATCGTTGAAGAAAACGGTCGTTTGGACATTGTTTTCAATGGTATTGGTGTAAGACCCAGTGAGAGTGATTATGGAATGTACAGCACACACATTCCTTTTGAACAATTCATGAAACCTATTCAAATTCATGTAGGTTCTCAATTTCTTACTTCCAGAATTGCAGCAAAATATATGATGCAATGTCAATCGCAAGGCACAATTCTAATGCTTACGGCAAGTTTATCAAGACTAAAACTTCCTTTTATGGCTGGTATCACATCGGCTTGTACTGCTATTGAAGGACTGACTCGAAGTTTAGCTGGCGAATTTGGGCAGGCGGGCATAAAAGTAATTTGTCTCAATCCTACCTCCCTTTCTGAAACTCGAACGATTCAAGAAACTAATGCTGCCAGTGCAAAATCTATGGGTATTCCTCATGAAGCACTCGCCCTAATGCTTTCATCTCAATATCTTTTGAAAAAAAGTCCAACACTCAAAGACGTTGGCGAAACTGCCGCTTTCTTGGTATCGGATGCTGGGGCAGTATTTAATAGCCATGTCATGGATGTAGATTTTGGTAGTATGTCTGTCATTTAAATTTAACCATAAAAAACAATTTAAAAAATGAACAAATTAACTCTTTTAGGAAAATGGTTTTTCATTCTTCCCTTCGCTATTTTTGGTTTTTTACATTTTGGTCCGCTTGAATTTAGCTTGCCTTATGTGCCTACTTGGCTTCCCTTTCCTGCCTTTTGGGTTTATTTTGTAGGCGTATGTTTTTTTGCTTTTACGATTAGTGCCATTATCAAGAAATACGATAAATTAGCCTCGGTTCTCTTGGCTCTTTGTTTGTTTTTATTTGTGATTTTGGTTCATATCCCAGGGGCAATGAGTGGTGATTTCAAATCCGTTATTGGGGCTGTGCGTGACCTCACAATGTGCGGTGCTGCCCTCATATACGCAGGAGCGGTGGCACAAGACAATCGAATTATTGGCTAATTTTATGAAAAATAAAAAAGCTATTATCGAAAAATTTGGGGCTTTCAATGAAATCAAAATCATTGAAAGTCCTATTCCTGAACCCAAAACTGGCGAGGTTTTGATTAGAATAGAAGCCTCTACGGTTTCCAGTACAGATATTACCATCCGTAAAGGTTTGTATCCACTACTCAAAGATAATCCGCCCATTGTTTTAGGGTATGATTTTGTAGGAATTGTTGAAAATTTGGGAGAAGGTGTAACAAATCTATCCATTGGAGATAGAGTAGCGGATATTTGTCAGATTGGAGGTAATGCAAAGTATCTCTGTCGAAAGGCTGATGAACTTTTGAGTATTCCCCAAACCATTGAGGCAATTGATGTTGCACCTTTGATTTTGAGTGGAATGACCGCTTACCAAATTTTCAAATATGCTGCCTGTGTAGAGACTGGAGGCACTTTTTTGGTACATGGTGGTAGTGGGGCTGTTGGTAATATTTTGCTGCAACTGTGTAGAATCCATCAAGTGAAAACAGTTTCCACGACTTCAACCTCAAAATTACAAATGGTAGAATCATTAGGTGCAATGGCTGTGGATTATAGTAGTGAGAATTATTTTGAGACTTTACAAAAAAACACAAAAGAAGGCTTCGATGCCACCATAGATTTTAGTAACCAAAAAAGCATTAATCATTCTTTCAGATTACTAAAAAAAAGAGGTAGAATGATACTTTGTGGCTTGCTGACAACTCAGAAAAAAATGGAAAGTAAAACCTTTCTAAATTTTCTTACATTTGGATTAGAATTCGGGAGAATGATGTTAAAAAAGGCTCTCTGGAACTCTTTTAGTAGTAAAAAGACTATTTTCTTTGGAATTGTAGATAGTAAAAAAGATTTTCCAGAACGTTATCAAAATGACTTAAACGAGTTGATTGAGTTGGTGATTTCTGGAAAAATAAAACCATATATTTATCAAGTTTTTAACCTCGATGATATTTCAAAAGCACATCAATGTTTAGGTAATGGAAAATCGGCGGGGCATCTTGTAATTTCAATGAATTAAAAACTATGCAAACTAACGAGCAAATCCTCAAAAATGCCCTAAATGGCGATATTAACGCCTTTCAAAAGCTCTTTGCTGAATTTCAAAGTCAATTAAAATCTTATCTTTACCGTTTATTGACCGATAGAAACGATGCCGAAGATTTAACGCATGATACCTTCGTGAAAGCCTTTGACAAAATCACTACTTTTCAGGGTAATTCTTCTTTGAAAACGTGGGTATTCACCATTGCTACAAACTTGGCTTATGACCATCTGAAAAGGTACAAAAGATGGTCGCCCGATGCCCAAGACCAATCAAAAGCCTTAGCCATAGGCACAAAGGAAGTATCTGACTACATCAATTTGGTCAGTTTTGCTTCTGGCGAAGGAGCTTATGAAATGACAGAACATATAGATTTTTGCTTTACGTGTATTTCTAAAACTTTACCTATCGAAAACCAAGTGGCTTTGATTTTGAAAGATATTTATGATTTTTCGGTAAAAGAAATTGAGCAAATTTTAGACAAAACAGAAGGCGTTGTAAAACATTTATTGATAGATGCACGCAAAACCATGACCCAAATCTTTGACCATCGTTGTGCTTTAGTCAACAAAAATGGAGTTTGTAATCAATGTTCTGAGTTGAACGGTGTACATAATCCAAAACAAAATCAACAAGAGGCATTGATGAAATTGGAATTGGTGAAAGCCTCAAAAAAATTCAATCGAGAAGAACTTTACGATTTACGAACGATGTTGGTAAAATCAATAGACCCTTTACGAACAAAAGGTGCTGATTTACAAGACGTTATCATGAAATGTACCCGTAAAGCCATTGGCGAAATTCAACATTTAAATTAATAAAAAATGATACAGGCAACTACTTTACAGTTTTTAAAAGACTTGAAAAATAACAACCACAAAGAGTGGTTTGATGATAACCGAAAGGCTTATGAATCAGCCAAAAAAGACTTTCTCAACTTTACGCAAACGTTGATTGATGGACTCGGAAAGTTCGACCAAAGTATTGCAGAAGCAAATTTAGAAGCAAAAAATTGTATTTTGAGATTGAATCGAGATGTACGGTTTTCAAAAGATAAATCGCCTTATAAAACTAACTTTTTTGCCATGATAAATCGTGGTGGAAGAAAGAGCAATTATGCCTGTTATTATTTACAACTACAACCCGAAAATACTTTCGTGGGTGGAGGCGTTTATATGCCTATGCCGCCCGAATTGCAGCAAATTAGACAAGAAATTGACTACAATTTTGAAGAATGGAAAAGCATTTTGAATAATCCATCTTTTCAAAATATTTTCCCTGACGGTGTACAATCTCCCGAAACATTGAGCCGTCCTCCCAAAGGTTTTGAGGAGAATAACCCAGCAATCGAATATTTAAAAATGAAAGGATTTTATACTTGGAAACCTATTTCAGATGCTGAAATTCAAGCTCAGAATGCCACAGAGGGCATTCTCAAGGGTTTTGAATGTACCCAACCTTTGATAAATTTCTTGAATAAGGCTTTGTGAAAATATCTTTTATACATAACATTGACATTAATCATTTCAGAAATATTACTAAGTTTCAAACAGCTTCGATATCATAAAACCCTCACCTTCAGCAATCCATTTTATAATTTCTCTGAAATAAAATATCCACTCTCCCCCGATTTCTCGTAAGTATAAAATATCATCTCCTTGATAGCCCAAAAACTATGTCTTGGTATAATTCTTCATATACCACAAGCCATCGTACTATACTTTTGGGCATTATTTCAAATATAAAACTTCAACAAAATGAAAACACTTACCATTGCCATCCTGACTTTCCTGTATTTTGGATTTACTGTTCAAGCTAAGACTTCAACGAGTTTACTAAAACAAGTTCATATCCAAAGTGACTCTACCGCTATGGTTGAATTTAAAGGAAACTATAAGTTCAAAGAAAATCCAATGGTTCAGAATGTAACTGTACGAATTGAGAAAGATAAATTAGTCGCCGACCCTGGCGATGGGAATGTCTATGATTTAAGCAAAAATAAAGAAAAGGCTGACACATTCTCAATTGAAGAATTAGGTGCTACTGTCCTTTTTGTGCGTGATGCCAATAATAAAATTACAGGTATGAAAGTAGAAGTACAAGGTTCTGAATTAGTAGCAGATAAGGAAATGATTGACAAAAAATAAATTGAAATAAAAAATTTAAGTTATTGATAATCAGTAGATTATATTTTAAAAATCCAATAATTTGCTATCAGTTATTAATCATGAAAAAGATAATATTATTCTGGCTTGGAGTTCTCTTCACTACCGAAATTCAAGCTCAATTGCATATTCCTGCTCTTAGTCCAATGGCGGTTTCACAACAACAGATAGGCTTAGGTAAAGCTACTGTTACGTATGGTCGCCCGTCGTTGCGAGGGCGTAAATTATTGGGAACTGATAATATTCCGCATGGAAAAGTCTGGCGAATGGGGGCAAATGAAGTTACCACTTTGGAACTCAGCGAAGACATGAATCTCGAAGGAAAACCATTAGCCAAAGGAAAATATGCCTTGGTCGCTATTCCTGATGCGAACGAATGGACAATTGTTATCAACAGTGTTTCCAATCAGTGGGGCGTATATCAGTACAAAGAATCTAAGGACGTAATGCGTTTTAAAGTGAAAGCTGAAAAAATAAATCCAAGCATAGAGACTTTATCATTAGTATTTGAGGACATCAATCCTTCTTCGGCATCGCTGGTTTTTAGATGGGAAAATACTCAATTCAAAGTTGGAATTTCTCAGGATACTGATGCAATAGTGATGGCTGAAATTAAGGAAAAAACATCAAAAGAAAACCCGAATGTATCAGTTTTGATGGAAGCGGCTGAGTATTATTTAATGATGAATCGTGATTTAGAACAAGCATTAATTTGGTCTGAAAAGGTACTTGGAAAAGTTAAATCTCCTTTCAGATTTAATCTAAAGGCACAAATTGCACAGAAATTAGGTAAATGTGACCTTGCCACCGAAGCCGCCAAAGGAGCTATTGAGTACGCTGAAAGATCGGGAGACGTTGCCGCCAAAACGCTCGCCCAAGATATTATTAAAGGTTGTAAAAAGTAGGGGTTGTAAAAAGTTTAAAGTTTATGAGTAGAAAGTCAATAAGCAAAAATGTAAGGGATAATTTTATTCAACGAAAAACACTTTTAACTCATTAACCCTTAACTTTTTACTTTTACACAACCCTAAATAACTTCAATTTCAAAAAATACTAAACAATGAAAAAGTACCTAATTATTTTTTTAGTAATCGTTTCCTTTTCTGCTTGTGACAAGTTAGAATATGACCAAACAGCCAAAATAGTCACCAAAGAATGGCTCAAAGATTTACAAACGCCTTGGCAGATTGTTTTTGCCCCTGATGGTAGAATATTTTTTACTGAACGCTCAGGTCGTGTTCGTGTCGTAAAAGATGGTGTTTTATCGACTTGGTTAGATTTAACCAATGTCGTTGAAAATGGTGAATCAGGTTTATTAGGTATTGGACTTGACCCCAATTTTAGTAGAAATGGTTATGTTTATATTGCCTATACTTACTCAACCGCAGAGTCGAAATTTAATAATCGACTTGTCAGATGTAAAGAAAACCCTGCCACGGGCAAAGGTATTGAGGAAAAAACCTATATTGATAACATCAAAGGTGAGCAAAATCACAATGGAGGACCTATTAAAATTGGACCTGATGGTAAAATGTATTGGACAGTCGGTGATGGTTTTGATGACTCTAAACCCCAAGATTTAACGACTCTGAACGGTAAAATTCTTCGGCTAAACCTTGACGGAACTATCCCAAGTGATAACCCTTATCCGAACTCATATATCTGGACGTACGGACACCGCAATGTGCAAGGTTTGGCTTGGCAAGAAGGTACAAATAACCTTTTTGTAACGGAACACGGACCTTCGAGTATTGGGTCTGATTGCTGTGTGGATGAAATAAATATTATCGAAAAAGGTAAAAATTACGGCTGGCCCATTGTTCGAGGTACACAAAGTAAGGAAGGTATGGTTTCGCCTGTATGGTTGAGCGGAAACAATACCACTTGGGCACCCGCAGGATCGATTTTCGTGAAAAATGGTAAATGGAAAGGCTCGTTTTTATTTGTTGGTTTAAGAGGTGAAACACTTTACAGGGCTGTCATTGACCCTGCAAATCCTCGTAAAATCCTACGTTTAGAAGAGTATTTGAAACAAACGTATGGTCGTTTACGTGACGTTGCGGAAGCTCCAGATGGAACATTTTATATTTGTGTGAGTAACCGTGACGGACGTGGTTCTCCTAAAGCCGAAGATGATAGAATCATCAAACTAAATGTAGAATAAACCATGAAAACCAATAACATGAAATCAACAATTTTAGCGATACTATTTGCCCTATTTTGTAGCCTCACGGGCTATTCGCAAAGGAAAGTAGAGATTTTGGAAACTCAAAAACTACCGAATATCAAATTGTCTTATTTTGGGAATAGTGTCAGTTCGGGTGGTATGCTTGGCGGTGAATATATGTTCAGAAGAAAAGCTGTAAAGAATAATTTCCTAAGAACAAAAGAGCATTTTGTTACCCTGAATGCGGTCTATTTTAAGACTCCCAACCTCAACGAAAACATCATGCTAAATGCCGAATGGCTAAAAAGAACCCGATACAAAGACGGGGGAATTTTTACAGAGTTTGCCATAGGTATAGGTTACGCAAAAGGCATAAGCAACATAAGCCCGCCTACTTATGTAAGAGATGCCAACGGAAACGAAACAGTAAAAAAACCTGACAATACCTACATTTTACCAACCATTAACTTGGGTGTAGGGTATGATTTTATGCCAAAACAAGAACTACCCATCAAGATATTTGGGCGAGTGGGTATTTATCCAATTTTGTATCATGCCTTTTTGTATGATGAAAGACCCAAGTTTGAAATTGGTGTAAATACTTCATTGGAAATTTTTAAGAGGAAGTAGGCTTGTGAAATTTAAAAATTAAGGAGTAGTGCAAGTGCATAAAGCTGCTAAATGGCTGATTTAGCGGCTTTTTCTATGCCCAAATTTTCCATCAACATTAAATAAAAAACGTATGAAAAAGTATATTTTAATATTTACTTGCTTGGTTTCGAGCATGATAACATTTGCTCAAAACACAAATTCTTTAAGTCAAAAAGTAAAAGGAATCGTAGTAGATGCCGACTCAAAACAACCACTCCCAGGGGCAACTGTGCAAATAAAAGGCACGCAAAAAGCCGTATTAGCGAATGCAGACGGAACTTTTCAGTTTGAAGCAGTCTCTGTTGGAATTATAGGCTTAGACATCACAATGGTAGGTTACGAACGCAAAAGTATTCCAGAAATTACTGTTAATTCAGGAAAAGAAGTATTTTTAAACATTACCCTGAATGAGAAGATTTCAACACTTGATGAAGTTGCCGTAGTGGCGTATAAAGACAGAGTAAAACCAACCAACGAATTTGCTTCTGTCAGTGCAAGGTCTCTGAATATAGAAGATGCTAAACGATACCCAGCCGCCATCGCCGATCCTGCCCGTATGGCACAAAATTTTGCAGGAGTTTCTGCCTCAGATGATGCTTCTAATGAAATAGTGGTTAGAGGAAACTCTCCACAAGGAGTTTTATGGCGTTTGGAAGGTATAGAAATTCCAAACCCAAACCATTTTGCGGGAATTGGTGCGGGAGGTGGAGCTGTAAGTATGTTTAGTAGTTCGACCATCGGGAACAGTGATTTTTATACAGGGGCATTTCCTGCCGAATTTGGTAATGCCTCATCGGGGGTTTTTGATTTGAATTATCGAAATGGAAACAAAGACAAAAGTGAATTTGCAATAAATGCAGGTGTGATTGGTCTTGGGGCGGCTGCCGAAGGTCCTTTCAAAAAAGGAGGAAAAAGTTCATATTTAGTAAATTTTAGATACTCAACTTTTGGGTTGATTAGCCAATTTATTAATATTCAAGGGCAGCAATTAAATTACCAAGATTTGAATTTCAAATTGAACTTTCCTACTTCCATCGGTGATTTTGCTCTTTTTGGTTTAGTAGGCAATAATACAAGTAATAGAACCGCCAAACAAGGACAAACCAGTGATGATTTTGATGTTTTTAATTTTAAAACCAGAGTAACAGTTTTTGGCTTATCTCATCAAATATTTCTCAACAAAGATTCTTATATCAAAACTGTCATTGCAAGGTCTGGGCTAATAGATGAAGGGAAATTTGACAGACTCATTCCTACGCTCAACTATATTCAGAGACCACTTTTTAACGAAAGTACGACGGATGTAGCTTATAGAATTTCGAGTTATTACAATAATAAATTAAGTAGTAAAAGTACATTGAGAATTGGAGCAATTGTCAGTAACCTTGATTTCAGTTTTGTCAATAATCAATACAGATATGTCCCTAAAACCTCCGTAGAAACCTTTTTGGACATCAAAGGGCAATCAACTTATCTGCAAGGATATGCACAATACAAGTATAGATTGACCCAAGATTTGACCCTAAATGCAGGGTTTCATACCTCATATTTAGCCTTAAATAAAACGAATAGTTTTGAACCTCGTGCTTCAATTTCATACAACGCTCCTAATGCACAAACCTTCACTTTTGCAGCAGGAGTACACGCCAAACCACAACAATTATCAGTATATTTCTTTGAAAATGTGGCATCAGGAGCGAATAGATTACAGCAAAACAAAAACTTGAAAATGACCGATGCTCTTCATTTTGTATTGGGTTATGAAAAAGTATTTGACAATGGTATAAGATTCAAGGCTGAGACTTATTACCAGCGACTAAGTAATGTACCTGTTGAGGCAAAAGAGGGAAGCGGTTTTTCTACCATAAACTCTACGGCTACCTTCGATTTGACAAACATTGACCCTTTGGTAAATCAAGGTAAAGGCACGAATTTTGGGGTTGATGTTAATGTAGAAAAATCATTTAGCAATAATTATTACTATATCGCCAACTTATCTTTCTACAATTCAAAATACACTACTTTTGACCAAAAAGAATTTGATACAAGGTTTAATAGAAAATATCAGTTAAATCTTGTTGGAGGTAAAGAATGGTCTATTGGTAGAAAAAATAGGATTTTGGGTATCAATGGAAAGGTTTTGACAACTGGAGGAGTGAGAGAAAATGAAATAGATTTCGATGCGTCAAGAATTGCAGGGGAAACGGTTTTTGTAGCCAATAAATTTTTTACCCAGGAAAATGACCCTTATTTCCGATTTGATTTAGGCATCAGTTTAAAAACTAATAGAAAAAGGGCGACTCACACAGTTTCATTAGATATTCAGAATGTCACAAACCGAAGAAATGGGAGAGGAGTCCTTTTTGACCCCGTGGGAGGTCCAGATAATTTAGGGGGAAAAACCACTGGTGATGGAAATGCTCAATTAGGACGTGTTCCTTTGTTAAATTACAGACTTGAATTTTAAATTTTAGAAATGTCTGATGGTTTTTGTTGATAAAACTGTCAGACAATCTTTTTCATCACCAATTATGCCACAAACAGCGAATATTCCAGAGAAAAACTTTATTCTTCCTTTTGTCATCAGCAAGCGGTGGGCGGTAATGAGGCACGCACTTCTGGTACTGATAATTCTGTATGTACAAGGTTTTTTGGATAATAGCCTGAAAGAACACGCTAAATACGTTGGTGTTAATTACGAGGCTTTTTTTATAGGACAACTCATTGACAATGTTATTATTATCACTATTATTTATGTCAATTTATACGTTCTATTTCCAAGGTTTTTGAAGAAAGGATTTTACCTAAAATATTTATTGAGTATTGTTGCACTTTCTATCTTCTTCTTTTTTACTGGTTATTTTACCCAGAGAATTTATGTTTGGTATTTTGGGAAAAATGATAAATATGCCCTTCATCTTAATTGGACAGATTTTGCGGAAACGATGCTTGGGGCAGTTGCATTCATTTGTTTAACGACTGGCTATCGGGTTTTCAAGTCATGGGTAATAGACCAACAACGTTTTGCAGCTTTAGAAAAAGAGAAAATTAATTCAGAATTAGAGCAACTCAAAAATCAAATTAATCCGCATTTTCTTTTCAATACCCTCAATAATCTTCATATTCTCACACTTACAGACCCGCCCAAGGCATCTAATATTATCTTGGGGCTGTCGGACGTACTTCGTTATCAGATTTATGAGAGTCAGAATGATAAAGTTTTATTGAAAAAAGACATCGAAATCATGGAACAATACCTTGAATTAGAGAAAATTAGAAGGGATAACCTGACTGTAAATGTTAGAATTGAAGGTTACAAAAACGGTATTTTGATACCCCCGTTATTATTTACTAATTTCATCGACAATGCCATTAAACACAGTAATAGTCGTGGAGGTAGTTTTATTAAAATACTGTTTGTAGTGTCTAAAAAAGACTTATTTTTTGAGATAACTAACTCAAAATCAGACCAAAACAATGTGTTAGAAAAAAATGGATTAGGGCTGACCAATGCCAAAAAACGCTTAGAACTACTCTATGGCAATACTCATAAATTGGAAATTACAGAACTTGAAAATACCTATAACGTAAAACTAAATATACCGCTATGATGAATTGTGTCGTGATAGATGATGAACCTTTGGCACGCCAAGGAATGGCAATGCTGATTGGAAATATGCCCAATTTGAAGCTCATTGATAGTTTTAGTAATCCATTAGATGCGATTTCAACTTTACAAAATCAAGCAATCGACCTTCTTTTTTTGGACATCAATATGCCAGAAATGAACGGACTTGATTTCATGAAAAGTCTCAAAAACAGCCCAATGGTGATTTTTACTACGGCTTATGCACAATACGCCTTGGATAGTTACGAGTTGGATGCGATAGATTATTTATTGAAACCGATTCGTTTTGAAAGATTTGTAAAAGCAGTAAATAAAGCTCAGAACTATGCCGCACTGTTAGCCTCCAAAGAAGAAACTAACAATTTGATTGAATCAATCAGTGAGGACTTTATTTATATCAAATCGGAGCGAAAATATTTCAAAGTTTTCTTCAAAGAAATAGCCTATATCGAAGGACTAAAAGATTATGTAATTATTCATGTTCAAGACCGTAAAGTGGTAACAGCCATGAATTTGAAGACTATTTATGAGCAACTACCCCCCAAGCGATTTGTCAGAATCAACAAGTCGTACATTGTAAACACCGAGCATATTTTATCCTTTGACCCTTTCAATGTTTATCTTTCCAATATAGAAATACCCATCGGCACGAGCTTCAAAGATGATTTTTTGAAAGATTATGTGGAAGGGAAGGTGATGAAGAAATAGAAGTTGGGTTTGATTTTGGACGAGTAGCAGAGCTTTGGTTTTTTGGTCATCATCAATCTTTTGTCTAACTTTATCTTTCAACAAAATCAACACCATGAATAAACAAGAACGAGTGGCATTGGCTATCAAAGAAGTAGTTTCAAAAATGATGGATAGGGTGATGGAAAACGTTTTAGTAAACGATCCATTTGTCAAAGAAAAGCATCATGCAAGTAAGCCACTCTACGCCGCATTAGTTCCCGATGAAATCTTCAAAGGCTCACATTTTGAAAGACGTTTTGTAACTCCTTTTGGTAGTGTTTGGGAAAAATTAGCCCAAGTGGTAGCCATTGAAGCACATGGAAATTGCGTAATGGGGCATACTGTTGATGGAACTGTTGGAACTGAAAGTTTGAGGCGAATCCAAGAGGTTTTAAATAGGTTAGAGCATAGTGTTAAAGGAAAAGATAAATTAAAGCCAGATTGGAAAACAGAACTTGAATATGTAAGACAAGGAGGTGGTGAACCAATCCCCGTGAGTGTAACTTGTGATATTTTTATCCATAGTGAAACAACTAATAAGAAATATGCTTTTGAGTTAAAAGGTCCTTTGCCAAATAGTGACCAAACAAAAGTCAGCAAGGAAAAGATGTTTAAACTATTGGCAATGAACCCTCCGCAAGTAGATTATGCCTTTTATGCTTTACCTTATAACCCATATATAACGAAGGACAAATACACTTGGGGATTTCCATTAAGATGGTTCAATATGCAGAAAGATGAATCTGTATTGATTGGAGATGAATTTTGGGAATTGATAGGAGGAAAAGGTACATACAGTAACTTCATCAAAGAAATAAATTTTCTTGGAAAAGAATACAGAGAGCGTATTTACAGAGAGTTTTTACAAATGGAACCCCCTATAAATTTTGAAGATAATTTACTCAAATAACAACAATATGAATAATAACAGCCGATTTACTTTTATAGACCTTTTTTCAGGAATTGGTGGATTTAAAATGGCTTTGAGTAATCTTGGAGGGCATTGTGTAAAATTTAGTGAAATAAATAAAGATGCAATTAATACTTATTGCATAAATTTTGACGAGGATTTTGAAAATAATTTAGGAGATATTACGAAGGTTAAAGAGCTGCCTCAGCACGATTTGCTGACAGGAGGAGTGCCTTGTCAGAGTTGGTCAATTGCTGGGAAAAATCTTGGTTTTGATGATGATAGAGGGCAACTTTGGAATGATACAATTTATCTTTTGAACCAGTCTAAACCCAAAGCATTTATTTTTGAAAATGTAAAGGGATTAATAGACCCAAGAAACAAGGAAGCCCTTTCTTATATTTTGGAACGTATCGAAGAAGCAGGGTATTCTGCAAATTATTATTTGATTAATTCTTATGATTACGGTGTTCCTCAGAATAGAATGAGAATCTACATTATAGGTTTTAGAGATAAAGAGTTTGCTACCAAATTTCGTTTACCAGAACCTTTGAGTAAGAAGATAAAATTGAGAGATATTCTGACTGATTTTGAATCAAATCTAATTCCGAAAGAACAAATTTTTCAAAAGAATTTATTTGGAGATAACATCCTTCCAAAGAATATGAGTCTATCAAGTAGTAATGGCTTAAATGATTATTTCTTATTTAATGACTTACGAAATGGACATTCTACCATTCATTCTTGGGATATTTTAGATACAACAGAAAGGCAGAAAGAAATTTGTTATTTACTTCTAAAAAATAGAAGAAAAAGCAATTATGGCAGTTTAGACGGCAACCCTCTTTCTATATTTCATTTCCAAGGTTTAGATAGAACAATCATACAAGAGGAATTAGATGAGTTAGTAGAAATTGATATTCTGAAAGTTGAAAACTACGCTTTTATTATCAATGATTACGATGCTAATGATTTATCAGAAGAGGAAAAATTAGTGCTAAGTTGTCATCAAAACGATATTTTAGTTTTAGACAAATTGAAAACTAATAGAGCATTAAAAGTAAAAAAAATATCTATTTCAAAAACTATAAAATTATTAGAAGAGAAGAAAATACTTGTTTGTGATGAAGTGAGATACGATTTTAAAAATACTAAAATCAGTACAGGATTGTACGGAGTTAATAGAATTTTCCTCCCAAGTTCTAATATTTTCCCTACTTTGGTAGCAAGTGATACCAATGATTTTGTAACGTTAAAAGAAATAGAAGCCAAAAACGAAGATGATTATAAAGAGCAATTTTTAAAAGAAGTCTATCAAAAAGGCGATTACAGAAGAATCACAAAAGAAGAAGCCTGTTTAATTCAAGGTTTCCCCAAAAACTATATTTTACCTGAAAACAGAGCAAGATGGATGAAATTATTGGGTAATAGTGTTTCTGTACCAGTAATTGAAGTTTTAGCAAAAGCAATTGTTGAGACTGGGGTTTTTGATGTTAAGGAGAATGGTCTGGAATATCAAAATAAAGAAGAACTGGAAGAAATATTATGCGAAGATACTGTTTAAAGAATTAGAAGAACTTTCTGATTTCAAATAATCATCAATAACTATTGGAATAGCCTCATACAGTTCAGATAAAGCATTTTCTTGTCCTGATAACAAAGCGTAAAATTTATCCCCAGAGATTTTAAAAACTTTTTTATGACTAATTGTGGATTCACTTTTTGAGATTATCCACTTTTCACAAAAACTGTTTTCAGAATTTAATATGACTAAATAAAACAATGAATCTTTTGAAAATTTTGCTTTTTCAGCTAAACTATTGAAAGCAAATTCTTCATATTTACTTGGTAATTCTTCTAAAATTATATCCGCAAACAAACTATCATCCGTAGCTTTCACATCATATCCACTCAAAACGCCTACTTCATATCCCTTAATCCCTCCCAATATTTGTTCATGAAAAGTACCGATTGAATTATTGATAGATTTATCAATTTGTCGTAAGATTTCAGATTGGATAAGACTTTCTTCGTCAATATCATTAAACTTTGAGTCGAATGTAAGTTTGATTGTATCAACTTTATTAGTGTAAAATGACTTCTTGCTTACATTATTTTTTGCTTTCAAATAGGCTTTGTGAAGGTTTGCGACACATTTGAGCAAATGCTCATCTGTAATGAAATTGACGTATTTATTTTCCATTAATTTGTGGATATTTTGTTTATTGCTAAGTTAACCGTTTTTGTTGAAAACTTAAAACTCTGTAAAATCTACACAAGTAAATAAAAAGGGGTAATTTGTTAGGAAACCCACTCATCAAATTATACAACCTTTTATCATTTCCACTCGCTCCTTTATGTCAGTCATGCAACCAAGCGTCCACGGCTTGCATCATCATATCGTACAAGCAATATTAGCAAATCAGAAGAATTATGAAATCTCTACTTACAATTTTCGCATTCATTTTGGTCTTAACTCAGCAAGTTGAAGCCCAATACCAAATAACAGGTAAAGTCTTAGACGAAAAACAAAAGCCTGCCGAATTTGCCACTGTGGCATTATTGAACGCCAAAGATTCGTCAATGGTAAAAGCTGACCTCACCACTGTGGCAGGGCAATATACTTTTGAAGCCATAAAATCAGGTAAATATCTGATTGCTACTTCGATGGTAGGCTATAAAAGAACATTCTCTAAATCTTTTGAAGTAAATTCTGAATCAGTTCAAGTTCCTGATATTCAGATGATTAGTGCATCAAAAGAATTGGAGGAAGTTACGGTAACGGCTCAAAAACCTTTCTTGGAACAACGCACGGACAAACTGATTGTGAATGTAGCGAGTAGCCCCTCAGCCGTGGGTGCAACTGCAATGGAAGTCCTTAAAAAAGTACCAGGAATCATTGTTGCCCAAGACCGTATCACGATTGCAGGCAAGGCTTCGGTAATGATTATGATTGACGGTAAACCCTCGCAATACACAGATATGAATGAGGTTTTGAAGGATATGCCAAGCACCAATATTGACAAAATTGAGGTCATCAAAAACCCTTCTGCCAAATACGATGCTGCGGGCGGGGCAATCATTAATATTGTCTTGAAACGCAACGCCAATTTGGGTACAAATGGCTCAATTGGTATAAATTTCAGAGGTTCTGTTTTCGATAATACGGATGTCGCAAGAAGCTCAAATGATGTGTTTAGTGGCTTTTCGCCTAATTTAGCTATCAATCACCGCAAAGGAAAATTCAATGTTTTTGGGAGTTATTCTTATGCGAATCGAAGCGTTTTTGAATTGACTCGTATAGGAAGAATCATCGGCAAAGAGAATTTTGAGAATACGCAATTCTCCCCTCTTACAGCCGTCGTACATACGGCAAAGGCGGGTATGGATTTTTATGCCGACAATAAAAATACTTTCGGAATTTTGATTTCGGGTTTTGACCGTGACGGTGGAAACCTCAGCGACGCCATGACGAAAGTTACGGATGCTGAAACTGGAAAATCCATAAACTCTTTCCGAACTTTCAACGACCAACCCACCAAACGCTCAAATATTTCTTATAATCTCAACTGGAAACACTCATTTGATTCTACAGGAAAAGATTTGAACGTGGATGTTGATTATGTTGTCTATCGTCTTGAAAATCAGAACCTTATCACGATTACTGATGGAAATTCAAAACGAAATCAAAGTCAAAGTGTGGATAATCCTGTGAGATTTATGACTGCCAAATTGGACTATACGCATCCTTTTTCTAAAAATACAAAATTAGAATTAGGCGGGAAAAGTAGCTTTGCCAGCATAGACAACGACTTGAAATTCTTTCGTGAAAAAGTCTTAGATACCAAACGGAGCAATGTTTTTAATTACAAAGAAAATATCAATGCACTTTACGCAACTTTGAACACGAGTTTTGGCAAAAATTGGGAATTACAAACGGGCTTGCGTACAGAACAAACTGTTGCTGAGGGATTTAGCAAAGCCGAAAACAAAAATGTGTTAGACAGAAATTACTGGCAGTTGTTCCCAAGTGTATTTTTGACTCGTAAAATTGGCAAGAATTTAGGTATCACAACGTCCTTTACTCGCAGAATTGACCGCCCAAGTTATCAGCAACAAAATCCGTTTGAATTTCAGTTAGATTCATTGACTTTCACTCGTGGAAATCCATTGTTAAGACCACAATTGACCAACGAATTGAAACTTCAAGTAACCTTTGATGGGCAACCGTTTTTTGCTTTGGGGTATAATAAAACCAACGACGTAATCATCGAAAATGCCCCTCAGCAAGATGCTGTAACGAAAAGAACATTCACAACAGCAGAGAATTTGGCAACTTATAAAAACTATTTTGTGGAATTAAATTTCCCCATAAATATTGGTAAAAGAATCTCAGGTTTTGGTGGTAATCAATTGATTTACAACGTATATGATGCCAATTATTTAGGTGGAAACTTCAATCAAGGACGCATGAACTGGTTAGCCTATATTAATGTAAACGTAAAAATGACCAATACGTTAAGTGCAGAAATCAATGGCTACTACATGACCAAATCACAGCAAGAATTTCTATCGTTAAATTCATTGGGAGGTTTATCTCTTAGTTTACAACAGAAAGTCATGGGAGGAAAAGGTAGAATTTCACTTTCTGCCAATGACATTTTTTATACAGAAAAAAATACTGGAACAATCAAATACCAAGACATTGACCTTCAGTATTTTCAAAGAGAATCATCCAGAAATATTCGCTTAGGATTTACATATTCATTTGGTAATGATATTCTGAAAGCCACTCGTAACCGCAAAATTGGTTCAGAAACAGAGGCAAGTCGAGTGAAGAGTAATTAGGAGAATTGCTTCATCTAAACCTTCTAACATGGATTTTCGTTTTATTTAGATGAATACCATAAAAACCTTTGAATTCCACCGTTTTGTAGAAGGTGTACTCAAGACCGAAACCAAGGAATCTTTCTTTATTGCCAATCAGAGTTTGTTTACCGAAAACTCGCCTGATTATCCGTTCCGTAATTATTTTTATGGCATCGGACTCGTGTATGAGGGCGAACGTAACTTGCGGGTAGGTATCGAAGATTTTACGCTAAAAGCGGGTGATTTATTAGTAATCGGACCAAGTATCATTAGGCATTGGTTAGATAATAATTGGAGTTTCAAGAACACTGCTATTTTCTTTACTCCAGAGCTTTTTGTATCACCCATTACGGCTCAACCTTTGGTGGATTCGTCTATCTTTCGCTCTGGTATTCAGCACGTTATAACTTTGAATGCCATTGATTTTGAGTTTTTCAATCAGACTTTAACTTCTATCAAATCTCAAGAACATTTGCCCAAAGTGGTGGCTGCGTTGGTCATGGCGATGATTGAAAAAATTGAGAAATTGATGGTAGAATCTCAACAGCCTGTTTCAAAATCATCTCGTAAAAAACAAATTGCCAAGGAGTTTTGTAGCCTAATAAATACCCAATATCTCGAAAACAAAGAGGTGGCTTTTTATGCCGAAAAACTCAATATCACGCCCAAATACCTCAGTGAAGTAATCAAAGAAGAAACGGGCAAAAGTCCCAAAAATTTGATTGAACAATTGCTGATGCAAGAAGCCAAAAGTCTTTTGAAACAAACTGAAATGAACATCAAAGAAATCAGCTATTGGTTGGGTTTCGACGACCCATCATATTTCACGAAGGCGTTTAAGGTATCGGAGGGAGTATTGCCGAATGAGTATCGAGTGAAGTGAACGAGGGATCACTTTTATAATACTACACATGGTTTATACTCAAACAGAATTGAGAAAATATAAAACAATAATCACTGTATATCAGTGAGTTACAACAATTCAGTAGGCGGAATGTCACCCTTTCAAGCTCTCACAATTTGAATATAAACAGCTTCTATTTTATTTTCATTTCGTTATCATAATCTTCTGCGTCATATTCAAATTGTCGCCAAGTAATCTAAAAATATATGTTCCCTCAGTCCATTGGTCATCCAAATGAAATGGTACAATATGATCACCAGCAGATTGAGATTCGTCCAAGAAAGTTTTAACCAAACGACCAGAAAGGTCATAAACCGATAAATTGACTTTCATGGGTTTATCGAGGTAAAATCCAACTGAAAAATCACGATTCATGGGATTTGGATAAACAGGATACAGACGACTATCGTGTTCAAAAGGAAGCCCCGTATTTGACAAAACCGTATTTGGAGAAACAACTGCATTGCTGACTAACGAAATATTTTCATCGCCTGCCTGAGAGTCCAAATAAGTAAAGCCAAAAACGTACATTTCTTCAAGTGTACTTTCCCCCAAAGAGACAAGCTGTGGTGGACTACTTGGATTCAAAGGGTTGTTAGTCGTGTTGTCGTAAGTAGCATAGGCATGAACTGTTGAGCCACTCGGTATTTTAATCATTTTGGGCAGGGTATAATCACCTTGCCATTTATGATTCCAATCATTAATTTTTATCAACCGAATGGTATCACCTGCTGGTGTTGTGGCATAAGCCTCCCAGTTTTTGCACAACAAATGAGCGTGAGGGTAAATACTCATCACTGACATATCTTGCTGAGTCACCCGTTTTGCGTAGAATTTTTTGACTGTATTGGCAGGAATCTGAAAAGAAGCTGGACCTCCTGATAAGTGAAAATGTATCATGCCAAATGATTTTACAGGACGAAGATTAGTCGTTTCCTTGAAAAATAAATTAACGCTTGAACGATCTGTTGCGGGAGCGGACGTTGGGGCATAATGCACCTGAATCAAAATGTCTGCATTAGCGGGTAGTTTATGACCAATATTCTCAGGAAATTGCAAGACATTTTTACCAGGAGTCCAAGTATCGAAACTGCCATCCACCTGTACATTGAAGCCTCCAAAACCATCAAAACCCATTTCGGGCGTTTGTGCGTCTTTGGTTCGGGCTGCCCCTTTGGTCTCGTAAGCCAAACGCACATGATGAACTACTTTGTTATTACCTGGTCGAAATTCAACCGCTCGTAATATTTTATCTTGTGTTAAATTAGAAGGCAACACAAAAACTTTGTAATCATCTTTCCCCTTTCCTGCAAGTTTATAAGTATCAGACATATTCAGTACTAAATCGGGTGTACCCACCTGCGAACCCGTTGGAAATGTTGGTAATTTAGGTTCTTTTGAGGCATCACCACGAGGCATTCCACCGTCCACCCAATCCGCAATTTGTTTGATTTGACTGTCTGTAAGCGTTCTTTCACCTACAAAGTGGCGGTATTTAGGGTCAGGACTCCACGGTGGCATATACCTGGTTTCAGTAACGAATTTTACCATTCTCCCCCATGATTTTACTTCATCATAATTGGTAAAAGCCATCGGACCGACTTCGCCTTGTCGGTGGCAATTAGTACAGTTGTTGTAAATAATAGGAGCAATGTTTTCGGCATAATTGGGCGTTTGTGCTGTTGCCGTTTTTGCTACCAAAATGGACATTAGAAGTATAATAAATCGTTTCATAAATATGGATATTTTTTAAAAAGTAATGTAACAACCCACCGCTTTGGTGTTTGTTAAATAGTTTTTTGAACCTTTCAATAGTGCAACCAGAGCATCGTGAAGGAAATGTTCAGTAACAATGGTTCTACGTTTGCCCAAGGCTGGATAGGCATTATCTACCGCCCCACGATAAACAATTGCATCGTTTTGGGCATGATTCACAATTACTACTTCGGGAGTGATTTGTGCATTCAGACGTTTTGCCATTTGTTGGGTAGAATCAAAAACCGCTCGAAATGGTAAATCGTATCTGGCACGAAAAGACAAAATCGTAGAGTCTGCCGAGGATGGATTTGAAAAAACAGCGACAAAACTAACCCCCTGATTTTTGAACTGAGCATACAATTCCCGCAAGGGCAAGGTCTGATTTTGACAAACGGGACATTCTTCCGACAGAAAAACGTAAACTGTAAGGCTGTCAGTTTTTGCGTACAGCTTCGTAAAAAATAATAAAATAGCAATCGTTAAACCTACTCGTTTCATCCTTGAAAATATTTTTCTTACTTAAAAAACGAACTCAATAAATCCGTCATCACTTGTGGTTGGTCTTCTCTGATAAAATGCGAAGCATCTTTTACGATGGTGTGTGGTTGCCCTTTCGCTCCAATAAATTGCTGAATTTTCAGTTCTTCACCCGCAGAAATATCATCTTTTTCGCTAAAAATGGTAACAATCGGGATGTTCCATTGAGCAAAGTCTTTATTGAAAACCGCATTTTTTAATCCCTCTGGGTCGTTGGGTGAAATTGGTACTTTCAAAGGCATTTCTCTCGGTGCTGCCTTGAATCTCTCTTCTGGAAATGGAGCATCATAGCCATTTTTTTCTTCCGCACTTAATGTTCTAAATGTGGCTTGCTCTATCACGCTACTATAAGTTGTGACCGATTGTGAACTCATACGCCACGCCCTGAATGCAGTTGTAACATTTGTCCCATCAAACAAAGACGTATTGGAAATAGCAATTTTTGAAAAAAGCGATTTGTTTTTTAATGCAACTCTCAATCCTAACAATCCTCCCCAATCTTGGACATGAAGGTTAATGTCACTGATATTCAGTTTCTTGACAAAACTTTCTGTCCAAGCTACTTGATTTTCGTAGGTAATTGAAGAGCGGCTGGCGGGTTTATCACTTTTACCAAAACCAATTAAGTCTGGTGCAATTACTCTGTACCCCTTTGCGACCAACAGAGGCACTATTTTTCTGAAATTATAGACCCATGCAGGATTGCCGTGTAAAAGCAAAATGACTTTTTTATTTGTCTTTCCTTCATCGATATAGTGCATTCGGAGTTTATCAGTTCCTTCTAAAAAGACATAATTTTCTTGGAAATTGTAGTCTTTCAAGTCTTTAAATCGTGCTTCGGGTGTGCGTAGGATTACACCGTAGGCAGAGGTTGTAGAAACCGTATCGGATGGTGGCTTAGTAACAACTGGTGTTAGCATTGTCGTACCAGTATCTTCTTTTTCACAAGATATACTTACTAATAATGTAAAGAATGCCACTGAATTCAATAATAGTTTCATGTGCTGTTGATTAGTAAGAATACTAAGATGAAGATTTTGAGTAATAGTATTTTACAGAGAATTTGATTACAAAATTCTCTAAAACTTCAATACAGTACCATGAATAAATGAGTGAGGCTGAAAAAATGAGGGGTGAAATGTGGTCTAATCCTTCAATCCCTCAAACCATTTCTTAAAAACAGGGACACGTTCTTTGCTAATGAGGATATTTTCGGAAGATACAGGGTTGGTTTTGAGTAATAACCTACCATTGAAGTAAAATTCTATTTCAACGATAGATTCTCTCGAAACGATAAATTGGCGATTGGCACGGAAGAAATCGTTAGGTGGTAATTGAAGTTCTAATTCCTCTAATGTGTTTTCAATAACGTAAGATTTGTCGTCTGTTGTTTTACCATAAACTAAACCTTCTTTGGTCTGAAAACACGTGAAAGATTCGGTTTTGATGGGCAACATTTTCTCACGATAACGCACCAAAAAACTCTGTCTGTATTTTGGTTCAGTAGTAGGATTTTGTCGAAAAATATTTCCAATTTTCTCCGAAATATACTCAAACGAATTGATTTTCAGAGTTTTGTATTTTTCAAAAGCTCTGTTCAAAGCCTTTTCATTGATGGGTTTCAGGAGATAATCAATACTGTGAACCTCAAAGGCTTTGAGGGCGTATTCGTTATAGGCAGTCGTAAAAATAACGGGACATTGAACTTTCACTTTCTCAAAGATTTCAAACGAAATCCCATCCGCTAATTGAATATCCGAGATGATGAGGTCTGGCTGAGGATTATTTTTTAGCCATTCAATTCCCTCCAAAACCGTTTCGATAGTACCCACAACTAACGCTTTTGGTTCAGTTTTTTGCAAAAGCCACAGGACATTTTTAGTGGCTTCTATTTCGTCTTCTATTAATAAAATATTCATTTGTTTATTTGCTATTGGCGGTTGGCTTTTAGCAGTTGTGGCTAATTGCCAATAGCTAATTGCCAATAGCCAAAAGCTACAACACAGGAATAACCACCTTAAATTCTCCCTCAGTCTGTGTAATTTCTATCTGTTTTTTGCTCAATAATTCATAACGATTATTCAAATTAAACAATCCCAAACCCCCTCCTGACGTGTTTTGTCTTTTTGGATTAAAGTTATTTACCACAATAATTGCTGAGGATTCTTTTTCATAAATAACCTGAATTGTCAAGGGCTTTTGTGTTGAGATTTCATTATGATTTACTGCATTTTCTATGAGCAATTGTAGAGCCAAAGGTGGTAAAAAGCCTTTTGCGAGTTCAACTTTCTCAAATTTCAACCTCAATTTATCTCCAAAACGGATTTTCAGTAAATATAAATAGGCTTCCAATAATTGTAGTTCTTCGGAAACCGTTATTAATTCTTTTTTCTGAAAATCAAGCGAATAGCGTAGAACTGTCGAAAGATTCTGGACAAAAATTTGACTTTTCTCCACGTCCTCTCGCATCAAAGATTGTAGCGAATTAAGTGAATTAAACAAAAAATGAGGATTCAATTGTTGTTGAAGACTATTGAGGTGTGCCTTCAAATTCTCAGCTTCCAGGGATTTATTTTGTAAGGTAAGTTCTTGTTTTTGTTGGGTTGCTTTCAAGAAATTAATTGTCAAAATAGAAGTACACAGGATGAACATATCCCGAAAATGATAGCCTACTTTTATCGTTCTGTTGGACTCTGATATATCTAAAATTTTAAAATGTAATAAGGTAAAAATAATAGTACAAATAAAATAAATCAGTAAGGAATACAAAACCCGTTTCCAGAAGCTAAGTGTCTGATTATTATTGAGATATAAAATAATAGAAGCAAAAATAAAACTAAAAATGAATTGAACGCAGAAATCTGTCCAACTCACATTATTCAGCAATGCACGTTCATTGTTTGCCAAAATGAAAATCAATTTGGGCGAACAAACCAGCACCGCAAGGGCAAATGCAATCTGAGTCAGGAGATATTTCTGAGTGGCTTTCATGAACACAAACTAACATAAAAATCAGAACTTATCGTGCAATAATTATTTTGAGGCTGAAAAAATGAAGGGTGAAGTTTACAAAAACTTGGTTGGGGTTTTTTGTAGTAATTATTTACTCATTGAATAGCACACTTTTCGTGGTTTACATAATTTCGTAAAACTTAACCAATAACCGAAAAAACCACCATTTCTAACCCAATTTATACCTTGAAAAGCCCTTTCGAGAAGCATTATCTTTGTCTTATCAAAATCAAACAAACAAAGACATGAAAACGAATAAGCAAATCATAAACAATACAAAGCTCAGTTTCAAACCCGCCTTCCCAGGACTCAAAGGCGTTGATATGTTTGCGAGTCAATATCCAATAGAACCCTTCTTGGTTTTTACGGAATACTTAATGGACAGACCCGTTTTTGGTCCTCACCCACACGCAGGGGTTTCCGTAATGACGTATATGTTGCCCGACAGCCAAAATAGTTTTATCAACCGTGATAGTTTTGGAGATATGAGCGAAGTTGAACCAGGAGGATTGCACATTAGTCAGGCGGGAAAAGGTTTGCAACACGACGAATTTCCGAAAGTTACGGGTGTTGAAGCACACGGTTTTCAGATTTGGATAAACCATGCTGATAAAGACAGATTGGTTACGCCAAAAGCCATTCATGCAAAACCAAGCGAAGTACCAGAAGTAATCACAGATGATTACAAAGTAAGAATCGTTCATGGCGAATTTAATCATCAACGTCCTCAATATCAAATGGTTACGAATGTAAACTTGTTTCACGTATTTCTAAATGCAGGAAAATCTATCACCTTGGATGCTCAGGAAATGGCTTTTATTTATTCCTTGAATGGAACAGGTGATGCAGATGGTCAGAAAATATTAGCCCAAAGTATGGTCAATTTTTCGACAGAAGGCAATCAGATTGTGGTAAATGGAGGTGAAAATGGCTTAGAATTTATGTTCGGAACTGGTGTGCCATTAAACGAACAAATTACCTACGGAGGTCCTTTTGTAATGACAACACCTGAACAAATGGCTGATACCAAACGCCGTTATGGTCGTGGAGAAATGGGCGAATTGTTACCGTTTAGAGGGTAATGAAAACATTGATAATCATGGCATTACAATTTATTTTGATGAATTGTAATGCCCAAAATAATACAAAAATGGAAAATAACTTATTGACAGGTAGAGTTTTACAAGATAAAAATGCAAAAAACATCGTCATTTTTGGAGGTAGTCCCGTAAGAAGGCATGAAATAGTAGAATTACTTTCACCAATCGAAAACCTATCTATATATGCTACACTTTCCGAGGAGGAAGGTGTAGCAAAAGTAAAGGAATTGGGTAAAGTGGATATAGTATTAATAGGTGGCAGATATTCGGATGAACAAAGAGATAGAATCAGGAAATTTGTAAAAGAAAACCACCCGTTGGCAGAAATCACCGAGCCAGGTTATACATACCCGTACAGTAACTCAGAAATTTTTAAAAATATATCCGATTTAACAGTAAAGTAAAAATTGGTGGTAATGTTGAAAAAGTAAGAACCATCAGTCGAAAAGATGTAGCATATTATATTGAAGAATATACCCAATCAAAATATTTTTAAACATTTGTAGGTATTTCTTATTAGTAATCATAAAAACATTTAAACAACAGAACTATGAAAATATTATTTATTGGTGCAGGTGGGTTTATTGGTGAACCCGTCGCACAAAAATTATTGGAAAACAATTTTGATGTAACCCTATTTGCAAGAAATAAAGCTTCATTGATAGACAAATTCCCAAATGCTAACATTGTTGAAGGCGACTTACAAAACTATGATTCACTGAAAAAAGCTATTGCTGGGCATGATACTGTTTACATGAGTTTGTCGGTTAAGCAAGATGAAAAGGAAGGTGATTTTCATGCAGAAGGTGAAGGACTAAGTAATGTTTTAAAAGCTGCGGCAGCATCAAATGTGAAAAGAATTGCCTATTTAGCATCTATTGTACAAGATTATCAGGGCAAAAACGGCTTCGATTGGTGGGTTTTCAAACTCAAAAACAAAGCCATCGAACAAATAAAAGCATCAGGAATCAATTACACCATTTATTATCCATCTTCATTTATGGATACAGTTTTTAGCCAAGGGATTAGAGGAACAAAAGTGGGTTTAATGGGCAAATCTATTGCTCCCAATTGGTGTGTTTCTCGTGCTGATTTTGCGACTCAGGTTGTGAAAAGCCTACAACTTTCGCACAACGAAAACAAAGAATATTACATACAAGGCAGTGAGCCATTTACCCAAAAAGAAATGGCTGAGGTTTTTGTCAATAATTATTCAAAACAAAAACTCTCTGTTCAGCAACTACCACTTTTTATTTTAAAAGTGGTTGGCTTTTTCGATCAAAAAGCCAATTATGGCTATCATATTTTGCAGGCATTGAACAATAATCCTGAGCAATTTATGGCTCAAAAAACTTGGGATGAGTTGGGCAAACCTGCGATAACCATGAAAGGTTATGCGTTGAGTTTGAATTAGCAATTGTTAAACCTCCAAAATCAAAAATGGAAAACCTAAAAAACAAAAGAGTATTAATCATTGGAGCTTCATCGGGAATCGGTAAAGCCATTGCCCAACAAGTTGCTCAACAAGGCGGTATAGCCATGATGGCGAGTCGGTCATTGGAAAAGCTCCAAGAAGCAAGCAAAGATATTGATGGAGTTTTTGAGCTTTATCCTTTTGATATGCTCAATGAAACTGACGTTGCTAACACTTTTAATAAAATAGAATCCATTGACCATTTGGTAATTACTGCCGTGGCTGATGAAAATACATTGAGGTCTTCACTCAAAAATTCGACCAAAGAAATTGCAGAAAAAAGCCTTCAAAAGTTTTGGGGAGCTATGTTTTGTTGTAGAGCGGCGGTTGATAAATTATCCAAAAATGGCTCAATAATACTCACATCAAGTATTGCTATTTATCGACCTTCATCTGCGGGAGATATGTCTATTCTCACGGCGGGTCATGGGGCAGTTACGGCATTTGCTACTGCACTTGCCGTTGAACTTGCTCCAATCAGGGTCAATGTCATTGCCCCAGGTGTAGTAAGCACTTCGGTTTGGAGCGAAAGTCAAAAGGATAATCTCGAAAAATGGGCTAATGAAAAGCTATTGGTTAAACATTTGGGCAGTCCCGAAGAATTAGCCGATGCGTATATTTCACTCATGACCAATACCTACATCACAGGCAGTATTTTGAAAGTGGATGGTGGGCTTACTCTAATTTAAAAATCAAGGAGTTTAGTTTATTAAACCGAAAAAAGTACCATTTTTTATCCAATTTATACCTTTAATTGACCTTATTTAACGCATTATCTTTGTATTATCAATTTAAAATAAAAAGACAATGGAAAATTTATCAAATAAAGTAGCCGTAGTTTTAGGCGGTACAGGTGGCGTAGGTGAAGGTATCGTGCGGGCATTATTACAGGCGGATGCAACTGTGATTGTGCCATCAAGAAGTGAGTCAAATTTAAACGATTTGGCAGACTATGTTTCAGACATAAAAACGGGCAAACTCATCCCTTTCGTTGGCTCGGTCAATACCGAAGAAAACGCTTTGACTTTAAGTAATTATTTACACCAAAATTACAAAAGTATTGACATCGTAGTGGCTTCATTGGGTGGTTGGAAACAAGGATTTCCAGTATATAGTTACCCCATAAAAGAATGGAATCAGATATTGAATGATGTTTTAACTTCGCACTTTTTGGCTATCAAAACCCTCGTACCCATGTTGCATCCTCAAACAGGTAACTACTTTCATATCAATGGCTTTGGTTCTGAGGAAGTTGTACCCATGGCAGGACCAATAACAGCAATGGCAGCCGCTCAAAAATCATTGATTTTGACCTTAGCGGCAGAAGTAAATCGTACAGGGATGCGAGTGTATGAATTGATTTTAGGACCAATGATGACTCGTGATCGTTTGAAACATTCGGCTGGAAAACCAGATTGGTATTACCCAGAAGAAATTGGTCATTACATTGTAGAACAGACAATAGCACCAACCCAACACGATGTAATTCACCGTTTATTGAGTAAAAACAATGCACAGGTCTAAGTTTTTGGGACTAAGTATGGCTTCGGTTGGAGTCATACTTAGTAAAATATTCAGTTCAAAAAATGAAGATGAATTTTATGTTGAAAAAGAGAAATTTAACAATAATGAGATGTTACAAAAAATAAGTGCTGACAAAAGAATTCCTCACGGTCAGGGGGCGTTTCAGATACGAATTTTATACCCAGGTTCAGCCATAAAAAGTAATGATTCGGGCATTGGAACTATCGGACGGTTCGACCATGCCCAACTTACCCCAGGTGTATTTGTTGGAATGCACCCACACCAAAACGATGAGATTTTGTCGTATCTCCGTAGTGGAAATTTAGTACACAAAGACTCTGAGGGTAAGCAAGTTACGGTATCTGCCACCAAAATAATGATGATGAATGCTGGTACAAAAATTTATCACGAAGAGAGCATCCCGAACGATGGTAAGCCCGTAGAAATGTTGCAAATATTTCTACGTCCAGAAGCCAACGGATTAGAGCCAAATGTTGCTTTCCATGATTTTGAAACAGTTTTTAGCGAAAACCAGTGGCGATTGGTGGCTGGGAATACATCAAATTCACCTTTAAAAATAAGAAGTAATACAAACGTTTGGGATGTAAGATTAGCTGAAAATAGTAATTTAACTTTACCACAATTTGATGCCACTAAAACTTATCTTTTGTATAATTTCAATGGAAAAATTACGGTAAATGACATCGTTTTAGAGAAAGGCGATAGTCTTTTAATCAAGAAAGAAGACATTAAAATTACTGCCAATGCATTATCAGATTTGGTTTTGTTTGTAACAGATGAAAACTCAACGTATTCGCAAACGGGTATGTTTAGTGGAAATAAAATGTAAAACCGAAAAAACTACCATTAATCAAGTAAATATTACCTTGAAACAGGGTGTTTCAAGGTAGTATCTTTGTATCATCAAAACCGATAGGTTTAAGTGATTTTAAAAATAAGAAGATGAAAAAGATAATTTCGATAGTTTTAGGACTATTATTGACCACCGAAATCATTACCGCACAAGCTCCTCAAAACCCTATCAGCATTTTGAGATATAATGATAATTTTAAGGCACTCAAAAACGATTCGACTAAAACTGGTACGGAGAAATTGAAGTATATGGCTTTCGGGAAAAACACCTTTCTTTCGGTAGGTGGCGAAGTTAGAGAAGTGTATCAATACTTTGAAAATCAAAACTTTGGCGATGTTCCTCCTACTTTCAAAGAGGTTTCAACGGGGCAAGTTTGGCACAGAATAATGGCACACGCCAACTTAGAAATAGGCTCGAATGTGAGAGTTTTTTTTCAACTCAATAATACACTTCGTTTGTTCAATCCCAATCCACTAACTCCTGAAATTGACGAAAATGCGTTGAGCGTTCACCAAGCATTTTTGGATTGGAATATGAATAAAAACTGGCAATTACGATTAGGTCGTCAAGAAATGGGCTATGGTAATAACAGAATCTTGACGTTCAGAGAAGGACCAAATACTCGCTTAACTTTTGACGCTGTCATTTTGAAATACAAAAATGCCAAACGTAAATTTGACTTCATAGCGGTGTCGCCCGTGATTTCAAAACCAGAAGCATTTGACGATGAATCTTTGAAGGATTTTGTGGTGGGCGTATATGCTAATGAGGTAGTTGTACCAAAGCAATTTTTGTTGGATTATTATTTCCTAAATTTCACCTCCGACCAACGCAAATACAACTACGTAGCGGGTAAAGAAAACCGTCAAAACTACGGATTTAGGGCATTTTCTCAAAATCAAAAGTTCAATTATGAATTAGAAGGAACGTATCAAATGGGTACTTTTAATGAACAAAAAATCAACGCTTTTGGACTTTCGGCGGACGTGAATTACAAATTATCAGAGAAAAACAACGTGATTTTGGGCGTGGCTGGCAACTATATTTCGGGTGATAAAGACCGTACAGATAATGTTTTGAACACGTATAACCTCATTTTCTCGAAGCCTTCATACGGTTTAGCTGCCCCCATTGGTTCATCGAATATTGAAAATATTAACCCTTATATCAAACTAAATCCAACAAAAAAGTTACTTTTGCAAGCGGGCGTTTATTTTATGCAACGTAATAGTAACCAAGATGGAACGTATTCGCCTGGGATGAGCCAACTCAGACCCAACCGTGAAAAACTGTACGCCTCAACGTCTCGGGCAATCGGAACTCAGTATTCATTAGAAACAAACTATATCCTCAATAATCATATTTCTTTTGCAGCCGACTTTGCTTATTTTCAAGCAGGTCAGTACGTAA
>JAAFJL010000043.1 GCA_013298865.1 Cytophagales bacterium
CGAATTATTGGAATCTGTTACCCAAAAAGTAAAAGAAGTAATGGGCATAAGTTCAGAAATGGAAAATTTAGCTTTCCTGAAAATCGTATTAAAAGACCACACGCATTTAATGACAATAGAGGAATAGACAGTTGTTAAGTTTTATGGTGACAAATTATTACTTCGTAAGTACTTGATTATTAAATTCTTACTCTTGAAATCACTAACTTAAAACATAACGACTACCTCTCTTTTGGTCGCTTCCAAAGTGGAACTGTACTACAAGGTTCACCAAACATCAATGACTGAGTAACAGGCAAAAGTAGTCGTGTAACTTCCATGTATGCAGCCGTAGGAACAGGTACTTTCGAGCAACCTTTTACTACCACACGGGCATCTCTATATTCTTCGGGATTGATTTTGGCAATGGCATCATAGAAAAGTTTATTCTCTAATTCTGTTAGATTTCCAAAAACAACCATATTAGTTACGGGCTGTAATTTTATCATCAAAAGCATATACGCCCAAGTTGGAATAATGGCATCTTCAGAACAAATTACAGCAACGTTTTTCCCTGCGTACTGTGTCCAATCGTGGTTTTTAAGAAATTCTCGAAAGTCTTTTTCCTTCAAAATCATACCCATAAAAAGGTTTTCTTTTAAGTCATAGACTACCCGTTCGCCTTTATGATAAAGGTCTTCTAAATCCAATGTCACCAACCCACTATTGGCTACTTTATTGATGATTAATTCTTGTTCCATGTGTGATAATTACTTTTGAATTCTATTGATAATCTAATCAATCAGTAGCGTTGATAAGTCAAAATACATAAGTCGAGTGTCTTCATTGGCATCTGTAGAAGTCAAATAACGAAAATCATTTTTTTCATAATATTTTAATGATTGACGATAAGCATCGACCGTGATGTAACGACATCCATAACGATTATCATTGAGTATCATAGCCTTAATAAAATCCATGATACTTGTGCCTAATCCCCTACTTTGAAAGTTCAAATCAATAGCCAGCCGACCTATTTTTATTGCTGGATAACTACTGAATTGCTTATTTCGAGGTAAAGTACTTCTAAAATTCTTTCTCCATTGATTTTTACTTTCAGTATCATTAACAGAAACTTTATCTGTCAATAAACTAAAAAAACCTGCTGTTTGCAGGTCATTTTCAACGATATAAGTAACAGCTAATAACTGATTATGATAATTATTGGCATCACTTAATAAAAAATCGTTCAAATCTAAATCACCACAATTAAATGGCTTGATAATATGCGAATCTGTAATTTTTACAGCTTGGAGTCCCTCTAACATTCAAACTTGGCAATAGATTTAAACAACTGATAACTCTTTTGGATTTTCTCCACTTCTGATTTATTACTCTTCTGGACATTATGCATATTACTCAAAAACTGAGTGGCATCTTTACCTTCCAGCACAGGGGTTTCTTTTATAGGACGTGCCATATTTTCTTAAATTTATTTCGTATCAATATTACAAAAAAATGCTGATAAAAGTTCTTATCTTACACTTTCTTCGGCTGTGTTCCCACAAAATCTTTAAGGTAAAAAGGCTCAAACGTAACAATATTTTCAAAGGCTTGGTTCGTGTAGGCTTTTGATGCTAATATCCCTACCGTTTTGGCAGAAGGTTCAATATTGATGTTCGGGAAAATGGCATTTTCATGACTCAACTTCGTTTTGCATTTAGCTGCACCATCACCAAAGAAAACGATAGGCTTCTCGGCAAGAATCTCGGCAAAAGAATTTTCATCAATAATTTCAGCCATTGTTCCTCTGATAATCAAGGAGTTAGTGTCTGAAATTAAAGAATAAACTTCCATTCTGCGGGCATCAATCATCGGGCAAAGTAGTTGTTTCTCAGAAAAATAATTGCTTACCTGAACTACCATTGCTTCCAAAGTATTGATAGCAATTAAAGGTTTGTCCAATGCGAAACAAAGACCTTTAGCCGTAGATGCCCCAATGCGTAAGCCTGTGTATGAGCCTGGTCCTTTTGCAATCGCAATAGCATCTAAATCCGCCAATGTGAAACCAGCGTATTTTACCACATTGTCAATCAATGTCGTGAGCATCCCCGAATGTGATTTCCCCATCATTAACTCACTCAATACCAGCAATTTATCGTCTTGATGAAGAGCAACCGAACTCACCGTTGTAGAAGTATCTATACTAAGAATTAATGCCATCTTTTGTTTTATTCTAATGAAACAAAAAAGTTGTTAACCATTTGAAAGTCAAACAATTAACAACTTTTTGTTTACCTATTCTTTAACTATATTTTAAGCTAATAGCTAACCATCAATAGCTTATCTACTTATTTCCTTTCAAAATTGCTTCATAACGAGGCATATCTGAAAACAATTTTAACGCCGCCTGAATCTCTGGGTCTTTGGCGAAAGATTGCTCACGAGTACCCTTCTGAAGATAATAATGTACTACAATTTCTTGTTCCAACAAAGGCTTAATTTCATCCTTAAATTTCACTAAATCTGCCTCTTTTGCATGAGTTAATTTAGTTTTCAAAGCCTTCAATTGTTCTGCTACATCATTGAAATACTTCTCTTTTTTAGTACTTGCTTCCAAAGTTGCCAAGTCTTTTTCCATCTGAGTTGTATAGTCAAACTCCTGAGAACCAGCCCATTTAACAAAATCTTGATATTCACTTTCATTCAAAGCAAATTCTTTAGCAGATTTAATACTTGGGTGTTCGTAATGATATTTAATGGCATAATCAAACAACAAATATTTCTGAACTGCCGCAGTAGTCACGCTTGAAAGGGCGGGTTTATCAACTTCAACATCTGGGGCAACGCCACCACCATCAAAAACCTTTCTACCAGATTTTACAGTTTTAAACTCCTTTTTCAAAGAATCTGGTAATTTTCCTGCACTACCATCGGTGTTGCGATGAGCATAATCAATTGCCTGAATACAACGCCCACTCGGGATATAATACTTCGCCGTAGTTACTTTAAACTTGGTATTGTATGGCAAATCACGGGTAACCTGCACCAAACCTTTGCCATAACTACGCTGTCCGATGAGTACGCCACGGTCATAATCCTGAATAACCCCAGCCACAATTTCAGCCGCCGATGCACTCCGAGAATTCGTTAATACAGTCATTGGCATTTCAGTATCAATTGCCTGATTCATAGCAGAGTACGTCTTGTTCCATTCCTGAACTTTACCTTTTGTCGTAACGATTTCAGCATCTTTTGGTACAAAAATATTACAAATATCAACTGCCATATTCAGTAACCCACCTGGATTTTCACGAACATCAACGACTAATTTTTTCATCCCTTTACCTTTCAATTCAGTAAAAGCCTGACGCATTTCTTTTGAAGCCGTACTGTTAAAATCCTTGAGGTCAATATAACCTACTTCGTCATTAATCATACCGTAGTAAGTGACATTTTTCATTTTCACGACATCACGGACAACTGAAATCTCCTCTAATTTTTCAGAACCATAACGTTTCACTGCCAATTTTACTGCCGTACCAGTTTGCCCTTTAATCAACTTGCTTGGGTCAACATTTTTACGAGTTTTCAAATCCACACCATCCACTTTCACGATTTCATCGCCGATTCTTAGTCCAGCTTTTTCAGCAGGCGTACCCTCATCAATAAGCATAATAACAGTTTTCCCCTGACGCAAACCCGTCACGATACCAATACCATTATACTTGCCCGTGGTCATGGTCATATAATCCTCAATATCGTCCTCGGCGTAATAGACCGTATAAGGGTCAAAAGACTTCAACATCGCATCAATCGATGTTTTTATTGTTTTATTCGGATTAATTTCATCCACATAATAGCGATTCAATTCCTTGAAAAGCGTAGCATAGATATCCAAATTTTTAGCAATTTCAAAGAACCGCTCACCAGGGTCAGTAAAAGAAGCCAAAGAAAGTCCAATAACCGTTATTCCACTGATTATTAGAGTTTTAGTATATTTTTTTATGTTCATTTTTGTTGATTATGCTTTTTAAAATCGTATAACTTGAAAAATAGGGTCATAATTCTCTATTTTCCCAACGTCCTATTTTTTTTCTTTTTTCAATCTGATGTAATGCCAAATTTCTAATTTGTTCATCCTCTGATTGAGTTAAAATTGCTAATGTTTCAATATTGTAACTTTCTAGTTGGGCTCCAATTGCATAAATTAGCTTACGGATATATGGATATTTAAAATCATCATCTTCTAAATATTCAGGAATGTTAGTAATAGCGAGTAGTAGTGGTTGAATGTTTTGTTTATTATTGTTAAATTTTCTTTGAAATAATCCAGCTATATCTTCGTGTTCTCTATGCCAATTTTCAACAATTAATTTTGAAATTATATGTTCGTTTTCTGTGCTAAAAAGATTTAATTTATATGCTACAAAAAAACAACTTTCCAATAGTGAAATATCTTTATTAGAAAAAGCAACGAACAACTCCTGTGTCAAATTTATTGAATTAATTCTATTTTGATATAAGTTTTGAATACTTTGATGATCCATTTCGTTAGACTGAAATTTGGTCATTATTTCGTTAAATACCATTTCTTCTCATTTTTTCCTTTGTTAGTCTTCCTCTTCAGCTGTCCTTTGGTATTTTTACCAATGACACTTGCGAAAGCAATCGGACGAATATTTATGTATTATCACTTCGGAAATAAGCCCATTTCCTGTAAATATTCACGCTCTTCTAATCGTTCTTCATCATTTATTCTCAGTATTTTAACCGTTACTTCTCCAATATCAGTAATGCCTAAAATCATGTTGCCAACAATCTGAAAATGTTCTAACCAGTTATCTGTACGGGGATTGTAAAAACGGGTTAATTTGCCTTTCTCAGTTAGTGAGCCAATATCAGTACCTTTAAATCTGTTACATGACAAGCATGAAAAAGCCAAATTTGTAACATCATTTTTACCACTATGTTTGATACTGATAATATGGTCTATTTCACAACCAACATAGGTATCTTCTTCATGAATCAGACAATATTCGCAATGACTATTTGCTCTTTTTTCAACTAATCGACGGGTACTTTCTGAAATATAATCACTACGACTGGGCATATTTTTTTGCTCGTGCTTTAGTTAAACGCATAAGATGCTCAAGTCTTAGATAATCATCTAATTCTGTTTTTTCAATGGAGGTAGCAATACCTTCCTTTTCGAGATTTAATAATTCTCGAACTCGTTGTTTAGTTGATTCTGATGCTTTGAAAAGCGAAATTCCTCTGGGAGTTGTTCCACTTGCCAAAAAATCTACAATTTCTTCGTAGGCTTTCATATTTCTATTTGTTAAAATCTGATATTTAACGCAAAATCAAATACGATATTTCAATCAAAAACTAAACCATCTTCAATAAAATTGCTTTCATTGACTTTTCAATTTTGGCGTAATCTTCAATTGTCTTTGCAATATACACAAAAGCAATGTAAGCAGGAATTTGATGGGCTGGATTTGTAGTTAAAAGATGCTTATTCAAGCGATAAGCCTCACGAGTACGCCGCTTGATGAGATTTCTATCAACAGCGTGTTTGAAATAACGTTTAGAAACCGAGATAAGAATCTGGGAGGGATGAGTTAAAGGTGAAGAGTTTAAAGTTGAAAGATTATCAAACTCACTTTCAACTTTAAACTCTACACCTTCAATTCCTTTCACATAAGAAACACGAAAAGGGTAGAGAAAAACCGATTTGGTGTTTTCGCTACCCTTTTTATCAAAGAGTTTTTCAATAACTTTTTTAGAATTGAGTCTTTCCGACTTCTTAAAAGTAAATTTCATGCTCTAATTTGAAGATTTGGAAATCGTACGGCGAACCGTATGTTAATTTGAAAATGTCGTTTCGTAAACATAATTTTCAAATTTTAATAATTTTCAAATTTTCAAATTAAAAATTACTTACCTCTTTTCTCGTCAGATACTGTCAATTTATGTCTCCCTCTTGCACGACGAGCAGCCAATACACGGCGACCGTTTGCTGTTGACATTCTTTCACGGAAACCGTGCTTATTTTTTCTTTTCTTTACCGATGGCTGAAATGTTCTTTTCATTACTGTATATTTTTATAAAATCCTTCTATTCAAAAACGGACTGCAAAAGTACGGAAAACTTTTGATTCAGCAAGCCCTTAATTTTAATTTTCTAAATAATTTGCTGATTTGAAGGTATTTACTGAATAAAAGTTCTTTACTTTTGGATAATAGACTTCCTGCGAAAATGTTTTAAGTCGAAAACCCTCACCTTTTCAGCTACAAATGGAGTAAATTTTGCAAAAATAGCGGTGCTGTTCTCTCAAAATGTACTCCATTTTCGCTCGAAAATCTAATAGTTTTCAATCATGAAACACTTTCGAAGGAAGTCTAATATCAAACAACACTATGATTAATTACAGAATTTTCTCGGAAAACCCCCATGGACATTTCTTGAATATAGAAATGGCAATCACTAATATCAATACGCAATTCATTGATTTACAATTACCTGCGTGGCGTCCAGGACGTTATGAGTTGCAGAATTTTGCCAAGAATGTTCAAAGATTTGAAGTCTTTTCAGGGGAAAAAAATCCAATACCTTTTCAAAAAATCACCAAAGATTGTTGGCGTATTCAGTCTGATAATGAGACAGTTGTCGTAAAAATGATTTATTACGCCAACGTCCAAAACGCTGGAAGTAGTTTTGTCGATACTGACGTAATGTATGTAAATTTTGTAAACTGTTTGCCTTATGTAGTAGGACGAATGGATGAAAGTTGCGAAGTAGAAATCCATTTAGGACAAGACTATAAATTTGCCTGTGGTATAACTCCAACTTTTTCTGAAAATGCAAAATGGATATTTTCTGCAAAAGATTATTATGAAATTATAGATTGTCCCATGCTGGCAAGTCCATATTTGCAAAGCAAGTCATACAATGTAAAAGAGACTGAATTTACAGTCTGGTTTTTAGGGAATTACAAGCCTAACTGGAAAAAAATACTTGCTGATTTTAAAAGTTTTTCTGAAAAGCAAATTGAAGTTATGGGTTCTTTTCCAGAGAAAGACTATCATTTTATTAATTGGATTTTACCCACAGCTTATTATCACGGAGTAGAACACCGAAACTCAACGATGATAGTTTTAGGACCTGATTCTGAGGGTGATAATTTATACACTGATTTGTTGGGGATCTCTTCGCACGAACTTTTTCATACTTGGAATATTTGTAAAATCCGACCTGTCGAAATGCTTCCTTATGATTTGACAAAAGAAAATTATTTTCCAACAGGTTTTGTGGCAGAAGGTATAACAACCTATTTTGGAGATTTATTTTTGAAACAAACAGGCATTTTTACAGTAGAAGAATATCTGAAAGAATTAGGAACAACGATAAAGCGACATTTTGAAGAAGACGGCAAAGCATTCCAATCACTCATAGAATCCTCTTACGATCTTTGGTTGGACGGATACGTGAAGCCCATACCAAACCGAAGAGTTTCCATTTATCAAAAAGGAGCAGTCATTGCCTTGATTTTAGATTTAGAAATCCGCCTGAAAACTGAACATTCAAGTTCACTCGAAACCGTTATGAAATTGATGTGGGAGCAATTCGGGAAGCCATTTATTGGATATTCATTAAACGATTATCAAACCATTGCTGAGAAAGTTTATGGCGAATCATTAATATGGTATTTTGAAGAATGTGTAGCTGGCAATAGCTCTTTAGAAGAAAGGCTAAGAACACTTTTAACACATTTTGGCATAAAACTACAATCAACAGAAGACGGAAAATTACACCTTGAGTTAGTCGATAATCAGAATGAAAATCTAAAAAAATGGCTTCAATGAAAAAAATCTAAAATATTCTTTCTCATTGGTATTGTATTTCAAAAACAAACCACTACTTTTGCAGTCCCATTTAGGAAGCCAGATTTTATAATCGTGAAATTTAGAGTTGGCAGAACTCATCACGAAAACTAAAATTAAATTCAATCTGGATTTCTACAATGATTTTCAAAGCGATACTTCATCGCAAAAAGTGTTAGAACTGATATTGATTTGTATTGTTGAATGCCCAAAATACAAACTAAATATTAAGCTACACAAGACACATTTCAAATAGGCTTTGCCTATTGGTTATAATCTTGTCGCTTCATATTTTTCTTTATCAATCTCTTGAAAATAAAGCAATTATTTTTACATAGATAATTGTTATTGCCAATTAAAAGTCGGAACTTTGCAGTCCGTTTCACGAAAGCCCTGTTTAGAGCTTCGTAAGTGCTTGAAAATAAGTTCATTATTTATCATTTAACGTTTTATCAAAAATAAAATGTCTGGAATTATCGGAAAGAAAATCGGTATGACCAGCCTCTACAACGCTGACGGTTCTGCCGTTGCTTGTACGCTGATTGAAGCCGGTCCTTGTGTAGTAACGCAAGTAAAAACAGTAGAAAAAGAAGGGTACTCCGCTATACAATTAGGTTACGGAGAGAAGAAGGAAAAGCACACAACTGCACCTCTTTTAGGTCACTTCAAAAAAGCAGGAACATCTCCAAAGAAAAAGCTCGTTGAATTCAAATCGTTTGAGCAATCTTTAAGTCTTGGAGAAACAATTACCGCAGAAATATTTGCAGAAGGTGATTTCTTAGATGCAATCGGAACTTCAAAAGGTAAAGGATTTCAAGGTGTTGTTAAACGTCACGGATTTGCAGGGGTAGGAGGTCAAACTCACGGACAGCACAATCGTGGTCGTCACCCAGGTTCAATTGGAGCTTGTTCATTCCCATCTCGTGTATTCAAAGGTATTCGCATGGCAGGTCGTACAGGTGGCGATCGTGTAAAGGTTCAAAACTTACAAGTATTGAAAGTTTATGCGGACAAAAACTTAATCGTTGTTTCTGGCTCAGTTCCAGGTGCGAAAAACTCTTACGTTATCCTTGAAAAGTAAATTTGAAAATTTGAGAATGTAGTTACCTCACGTTAGTCATTACATTCAAAAATAAATCAATTTTCAGATTTTCAAATTAACTAATTTTCAAATTAGCAACAATGGAATTATCAGTATATAATATCGAAGGCAAAGAGACAGGAAAGAAAGTAACACTTTCTGATGAAATCTTTGGCATCACACCAAATGAACACGTTGTTTGGTTAGATGTAAAACATTTCTTGGCTAATCAACGTCAGGGAACACACAAAGCGAAAGAAAGAGCAGAAATTTCTCGTTCAACTCGCAAAATTAAACGTCAAAAAGGAACAGGTGGTGCTCGTGCAGGCTCAATGAAGTCTCCAGTTTTCAGAGGTGGAGGTCGTGTATTTGGTCCTCGTCCACGTGATTACGATTTCAAATTGAATAAAAAAGTAAAATCTTTAGCACGTCAATCAGCATACGCTGATAAAGCACAAAGTGGAAATATTTCTATATTAGAAGGATTTACATTTGAAGCACCAAAAACAAAGAATTATTTGTCAATGTTGAATGCACTTGCATTATCAGATAAGAAAACTTTGTTGATTTTGCCAGAAGATAATAAAAATGTCTATTTGTCAGGTCGTAATGTACCAAAGGCGAGAATTATAACAGCATCTCAAGTAAATACGTATGATTTGATGAATTCAGATCGTTTGCTTATTGTAGAAGGAGCTGTTTCAAAAATTGAATTATCTTTTAGTAAGTCTTAAGTAAATAAGTTGTCTAAGTTAAGAGTATTACTCATTACTTAAAACTTAATACTAAAACGAAACAATAAAATGAATATCATTAAAAGACCAATTCTTACTGAAAAGACTCAAGATTTGCAAAAGAAAGGCAAATATGTCTTTGAAGTAGCTCTCAAATCAAATAAAGTTGAGATAGCTAAAGAGATAAAAAGAATGTATGGAGTTGACGCAACATCTGTAAATACGATTCGTCAATTCGGAAAGAAGAAATCAAGAAGTACAAAAACAAAAGTAACTTCTGGTATTACTTCAACATTCAAGAAGGCAATTGTTACAGTAGCCTCAGGCGAAGTAATAGACTTCTATCAAGGAATCTAATTAGAGAACAGAAGAGAGTAGAGTATTTCTACAAACTGATTTTCCCTTATTTTATAGGCATCCAGCCTGATAATCTGGAAGAAAAATGGCAGCAACTAGAAAATTAAAACCAACAACTCCGGGTCAGCGTCACCGTATTGCTCCGTCTTTCGAGGAAATAACTGCCTCAAAGCCGTACAAGCCTTTGCTCGCTCCCATCAAAAGAACAGGTGGTCGTAACGCAGATGGACACCGTGCCATGCGTTATATCGGTGGTGGACACAAACGCCGCTACCGTATCATTGACTTCCACCGTGCTAAAATTGATGTTGAGGCAACAGTCTTAACAATTGAATACGACCCAAATCGTACAGCAAGGATTGCATTGATAGAATACACTGATGGTGAGAAATCATATATTATCGCACCAACAGGATTGAAAGTAGGACAAAAAGTTGCTTCAGGAGCATCAGCAGCACCAGAAGTAGGTAATGCACTTCCACTTTCAAGTATGCCAATGGGTACAATTGTTCACAACGTAGAGCTTCGCCCACGTGGTGGTGCAGAGTTAGCACGTTCAGCAGGTACTTATGCTCAATTGATTGCACGTGATATTAAATATGCTACACTAAGATTGCCTTCTGGCGAAATGCGTATGGTTTTAGCAAATTGCATGGCAACAATTGGTTCAGTATCAAACGCAGACCACATGAATACTGTTTTAGGAAAAGCAGGTCGTCATCGTTGGTTGGGTCGTCGTCCGAGAGTACGTGGTGTAGTAATGAACCCAGTAGATCACCCAATGGGAGGTGGAGAGGGACGTTCATCAGGAGGACACCCACGTTCACGTAATGGCTTATTGGCAAAAGGAAAGAAAACCCGTAGCCCTAAGAAGAATTCAAATCGTCTAATCATCAGTAGAAAGAAAAAATAGGTAGATGGCACGTTCATTAAAAAAAGGACCTTACATAGATTTTCGCCTTGATAACAAGGTGACTGTCATGAATGATTCAGGCAAAAAATCAGTTATCAAAACTTGGTCACGCCGTTCGATGATTTCACCTGATTTCGTAGGACACACTTTTGCAGTTCACAACGGAAACAAATTTATTCCTGTATATGTAACCGAGAATATGGTTGGACATAAATTAGGTGAATTTGCTCCGACTCGTAACTTTAGAGGTCACGTAGCTAAAAAAGATAAAGGCAAACGCTAAAAAAATGATGAATCATTATTGATGATTCAAAATTCTTAACTAAAGAAATGGAAGCAGTAGCTAAATTAAAAAATATTCCTACCTCTCCTCAGAAAATGAGACTTGTCGTTGACATGATTAGGGGTCAGAAAGTGAATAGGGCTCTCGGTATTTTAAAATTCGAGCCAAAAGTTGGTGCAAAGCACATTGAAAAATTGTTGCTTTCGGCAATTGCTAACTGGCAAAACAAACACGAAGAAGTAAAGCTGGAAGATGCTGACTTGTACGTAAAAACGGTGTTTGTTGATGGTGGAGCATCTATCAAGCGATTGCGTCCTGCACCTCAAGGTCGTGGACACAGAATCTTGAAGCGTTCTAATCACATCACCATTGTTGTAGCATCAGCGAGTGCTCCATCAATATCAATTGAAGAATAAGATAAACAATCTAAAAAACAGAAAATGGGACAGAAGATAAACCCCGTTGGTCTTAGACTTGGTATCATCAGAGGTTGGGATTCTAACTGGTATGGCGGTAAAAGCTTTGCTGACAAGTTAGTAGAAGACGACAAAATCCGTAAATACGTATTAGCTCGTATTCCAAAGGGTGCCATTTCAAAAGTAATAATTGAGCGTACTTTGAAAAGAATTACTCTTACAATCAATACTGCACGTCCAGGCGTTGTAATTGGTAAGGGTGGTCAAGAAGTTGATAAAATCAAGGAGGAGTTAAAGAAAATCACTGGTAAAGATGTACAAATCAATATCTTTGAAATTAAACGTCCAGAACTTGATGCTAAATTGGTTGGTGAAACCATAGCACAACAATTAGAGGCACGTATTTCATTCCGTCGTGCTATGAAGCAATCAATCGCTGCTGCAATGAAATTGGGTGCTCAGGGCATCAAATTGAAATTGTCAGGACGTTTGGGTGGTGCTGAAATGGCTCGTTCAGAAGGATATAAAGAAGGACGTGTGCCTCTTCATACATTACGTGCAGATGTTGATTATGCTATTTCTGAAGCCCTTACTGTTTATGGTAAGATTGGTATCAAAGTATGGGTATTTAAAGGTGAAGTTTATGGAAAACGTGATCTTTCTCCAAATGCAGGTATGATTTCTCAGGCTTCAGGTTCTGGTGATGCTCGTGGTGGTGATAATCGTGGCGGTAATCGTCGTGATGATGACAATGGACGTAGAGGCGGAGGAAGAAATGACAAGCGTGGAGGAAATAACGGCAATCCAAATAGTAATAATAACCGTGGGAATTCTAACAACCCGAACAATCGTGGTGGTGGTCAGAACAAATCAAGAGGCGGTAAGAAGTAATTAGTAATTGAGCATAGGTAGAAAGTTTATAACACTTAACTACTTTTAGACTTTTAATAAAATGTTACAACCAAAAAGAACCAAATTCCGTAAGCAACAGAAAGGTAGAGTTAGAGCAATCGCTACCCGTGGACACGAAATTGATTTCGGTAGTTTTGCTATCAAAGCATTGGAACCAGGTCGTATCACGGCACGTCAAATTGAGGCTGCTCGTATCTCGGTAACACGTGCTATGAAACGTGAAGGACAAGTTTGGATTCGTGTTTTTCCTGATAAGCCAATCACAAAGAAGCCTGCCGAAGTACGTATGGGTAAAGGTAAGGGTGCTCCAGAATACTGGGTTGCTCGTATTAATGCAGGTACGATTTTATTTGAATCAGCAGGTGTTCCACTTGAATTAGCTCAGGAAGCACTTCGTTTGGCAGCACAGAAATTGCCACTTCGTACAAAATTCGTTGTTCGTAGAGATTATCAAGAATAGTAAATTTGAAATTATTTAGTTTTAGGAATCAAATTAACAGGTTTCTCGAATTATTTAAACAATCAAATTATCAAATTAGAATCATGAAAAACGCAGAAATTAAAAATTTGAGTGCGGACGAGTTGAAAAATCAGATTGTGATAGAAAAAGAAACACTATCACGTTTGAAGTTTGCTCATGCTGTCTCTCCTATCGAGAATCCGTTACGAATTCGTCAAGCACGCAAAGTAATCGCTCGTTTAGAAACTGCTCTTACAGCAGTACAGTAAATTGACAATTGTAAAAAGATTTAACTCTTTTACGATTTATCAATCAAAATAGCCACCATCAAAATATAGCTTGGAGGCAATTGTCAAACTAATATCCAACATCCAAAATGGAAAGAAATCTAAGAAAAGTAAGGGTCGGTCGTGTAGTGAGCAATAAGATGGAAAAATCTATCACTGTAGCCGTAGAAAGAAAAGTAAAACATCCTTTATATGGAAAATTTATGCAAAAAATTTCCAAATTAATGGCTCATGATGAGAAGAACGAATGCGGAATCGGTGATACAGTAAAAGTGATGGAAACCCGTCCTTTATCGAAGAACAAACGTTGGAGATTAGTTGAAATCATAGAGAAAGCAAAATAAAATTTGAAAATCTGAATTTGAAAATTTGTAAGTTTTTCACTCTTCATAATTTTCAAGTTTTAATACAAGATATAAGACAATGTTACAACAAGAATCAAGATCTGGCGTAGCTGATAATTCAGGTGCAAAAGAAGTCCTTGTAATCAGAGTACTGGGAGGAACAGGAAAAAGATATGCATCAATTGGTGATAAAGTAGTAGTATCTGTAAAGTCTGCTCTTTCTTCATCAAGTATGAAAAAAGGAACAGTTTCAAAAGCAGTTGTAGTAAGAACGAAAAAAGAAATTCGTCGCAAAGATGGTTCATATATTCGTTTTGAAGACAATGCAGTTGTTCTTTTGAATAACAATGATGAACCACGTGGTACACGTATCTTTGGTCCAGTAGCACGTGAATTGCGTGAAGCAGGATTTATGAAAATTGTATCATTAGCCCCAGAGGTATTGTAAATAGCAAGAGTAATGAGCTTAGAGACTGCTCAAGACTCTTTATTCAAAGCTCAAAGCAAATAAAATAATGGAAAGAAAACATAACAAGCAACAGAAACTACATGTTAAGTCTGGAGATACAGTGATAGTAATCGCTGGAAATTCAAAAGGCAAGACAGGGGTTATCCAACAGGTTTTAGTTGAAAAACAACGTGTTATTGTTCAAGATGTTAATTTAGTTACAAAACATCTAAAACCAAACGCTAATAGTCCTCAAGGAAGCATAGAGAAAGTTGAAGGCTCTATTCATATTTCAAACGTTCAAATATTTGAAGATGGGAAAGCAGTTCGTACAGGACGTAAGTTGAATGAAAAAGGTAAGTTGCAGAGATATTCTAAGTCAACTGGGAAATTTATCTAATTTGAAATAGAATAGATTTGAGCTTTTCTCATTTTAAAAGATTCAAATTAAATAATTTGAAAACAGTGGGTCGGAAATCCACAAAACATTTTTATCAATGACAACGACAAGACTTAAAGACCAATATGTGAACGACATTATACCAGTATTGAAAGAAAAGTTTCAGTACAAGTCAATAATGCAAGTTCCCAAAATTACGAAGATAGTTATCAATAAAGGTATTGGTTCAGCTGTAGCCGATAAGAAATTGATTGATACAGGAGTAGATGAAATCACATTGATTGCTGGACAAAAAGCAGTTGCAACGATTTCAAAGAAAGCAATTTCAAACTTCAAATTGCGTGAAAATATGCCAATTGGAGTTAAAGTTACGCTTCGTGGTTCAAGGATGTATGAATTTCTTGACCGCTTAACAACTGTGTCACTTCCACGTGTACGTGACTTTAAAGGTATTTCTGATAAAGGATTTGATGGTAGAGGTAATTATACATTAGGTGTTAAAGAGCAAATTATATTTCCTGAAATCTCAATTGATAAAGTAAATAAAATTTCTGGTATGGACATTACCTTTGTAACAACTGCTACCACAGATGAAGAGGCTTTAGAATTATTGAAGGCATTAGGAATGCCATTTGCAAACCAGAAAAAATAATTATAAGCCAATTTTCTTGTGAAAGAAAATTACGGTAAGTCATAAAACAATAAACGATTCATCCAAAAATGGCAAAAGAATCAGTAAAAGCAAGAGAAAGAAAGAAAGAAGCAACAGTAGCAAAATATGCTGCTAAGCGTGCAGCACTTAAAGCTGCTGGTGATTATCTCGGACTTGATAAACTACCTAAAAATGCTTCTCCTATTCGTTTACACAATCGTTGTAAATTGACGGGTCGTCCAAGAGGTTATATGCGTAAGTTCGGTATTAACCGTGTTACTTTTCGCCAAATGGCTTCTGACGGTTTGATTCCTGGAGTTACTAAGTCAAGTTGGTAGTATTCCAAATATATTTTAAGTATCAAACAGTAAAGCCATAGTTGCTTTCTAAAATAAAATTCTGTAATTTTGCAAGCCTTTTCAAAAAAGGGTGCAATCAACTATCCAAAGCAATGACAGATCCAATAGCAGATTACTTAACTCGATTAAGAAATGCCATCAAAGCACGTCACAGAATCGTAGAAATTCCTGCTTCAAACATCAAAAAGGAGATGACTAAAGTTCTTTTTGATAAAGGATATATTCAAAACTATAAGTTTGACGATACTACTGTTCAGGGTACAATCAAAATTGCCTTGAAATATAATCCAGTAACAAAGCAGTCCGCAATCGTTCGTTTAGAGAGAATCTCTAAGCCTGGCTTGCGTAAATACAAAGGTGCAAAAGAACTTCCAAGAGTATTAAATGGTCTTGGAGTGGCAATTATGTCAACATCTAAAGGTGTTATTACTGACAAAGAGGCTCGTGTCCTCAACGTTGGTGGTGAAGTTCTTTGCTTCGTTTATTAATAAAATTTTAATGCTGAAAAGAGTATTACTCTTAATTTAAAGCGATACAATTATGTCAAGAGTCGGTAAAAAAATTATTACAATACCATCTGGAGTAACAATAGATGTTGCATCGGACAATACTGTAACAGTGAAGGGTTCAAAAGGAGTACTTACTCAGAAAGTAGATACAGATATTTCTGTTGTTATTGAGAACGGTATATTAGAAGTTAAGCGTCCTACTGAACAAAAGCGTCACAAAGCCTTACACGGTCTTTATCGTGCATTAATCAACAATATGGTTGAGGGTGTAAGTACAGGTTTCAAAAAAGATTTAGAGATTATCGGTGTTGGTTATAAGGCATCAAATCAAGGAAATATTTTGGAACTATCTTTAGGATATTCTCACTCAATCTTTATGGCTATTCCCTCGGAATTGAAAGTTTCTACTTCAATGGACAAAGGACAAAACCCAAAAGTGTTTTTAGAAGGTATTGACAAGCAATTAGTAGGTCAGGTTGCTGCTAAGATTAAATCTTTGCGTAAAGTTGAACCATACAAAGGAAAAGGTATTCGTTTCATTGGTGAGCAAGTTCGTAGAAAAGCTGGTAAAACTGGTGGTAAAAAATAAATCTTGAAGGGAATTTAATGTATTACCCGATTAGATATACAATACAATCGAGGGTCGGAAATCCTCAAAAATACTTAGATTATAATGGCTACTCAGAAAGAACAAAGAAGATTAAGAATTAAGCGGTCAATCAGAGCGAAAATTTCTGGTAATGCTTCAAAACCAAGGCTTACTGTTTTCCGTTCAAATACAGGAATTTATGCTCAAATTATTGATGATGTACAAGGTAGCGTTTTAGCTGCAACATCTTCAAGAGAATTAGGCTTAAAAAATGGTAATGTTGAAAACGCAAAGCAAGTAGGTATGAAACTGGCAGAGAAAGCCTCAGAAGTGGGTGTTGCATCTGTTGTGTTTGATCGTAACGGATATTTATACCATGGTCGTGTGAAAGCAATTGCTGAAGGGGCAAGAGAGGGAGGACTTAAGTTTTAATTTAGAGAATTTAGTGATTAACTATATCACTAATTCTTATTATACAAATTTTCAAATTAGATATACAAATGTCTCAATTACAAGCAAAACCTTTGAAAACAAGCGAAGGTGATTTGAAGGAAAGAGTAGTAGCTATCAATCGTGTAGCAAAGGTTGTGAAAGGCGGTCGTCGTTTCAGCTTCTCAGCTATCGTGGTGGTTGGAGACGGTAAGGGTGTCGTTGGTTACGGATTGGGTAAAGCTAATGAAGTAACAGATGCAATTGCTAAAGGAATCGAAGATGCTAAGAAAAACCTTTTTCAGGTTGCACTTCTTAAGGCTTCTGTTCCTCATGAACAAATAGGTAAATACTCAGGAGGTTTTGTGTTGCTTAAACCAGCAGCACCTGGTACGGGAGTTATTGCAGGTGGTGCTATGCGTGCTGTGTTAGAGGCAGCAGGGGTACACGATGTTTTAGCAAAGTCAAAAGGTTCATCAAATCCGCACAACGTAGTTAAAGCAACAATTGATGCACTCGTTAAGATGAGAAATCCACATACCGTGGCATTTCAAAGAGGAGTTTCATTGGCAAAAGTATTTAATGGATAATTTTAGTTAAAGGCATTATAATTATATAAATGTCCTTCGACTTATGACTAACAAAATCATGTCACAGGTAAAAATTACACAAGTAAAAAGTACAATCAAGCGTCCAGAAGTTCAAAAAAGAACCATCAAAGCGTTAGGTTTAGGAAAACTTAATCGTAGCGTTGTTAAAGAATTAAATCCTGCAATTCAAGGAATGATTCGTTCTGTACAACACATGATTGTAGTGGAAAATATTTAAGAGTTAATTCTTTGAGAATATTTTTGCGAGTTGCTCTGTTTCAGAGTAGCGTTTAGCCAACAATTTAATTTTACAAACAATGAATTTATCGTCGTTAAAACCTGCTAAAGGTTCAACAAAAACAAGAAAAAGAGTAGGTCGTGGAGAAGGTTCTGGATTAGGAGGTACTTCAGCTCGTGGAAATAACGGTGCACAATCTCGTTCAGGTTATTCACGCAAGAGCGGTTTTGAAGGAGGTCAAATGCCATTACAAAGACGTGTTCCTAAATTTGGTTTTAAGAATATCAACAGAATAGATTACAAAGCTATAAATCTTGATAGTTTACAAGAGCTTTCTGATAAAATTGGTTCACTTGTGATTAATCATGATGTTCTATATACAAATGGACTTATCTCGAAAAAAGATTTAGTGAAAATTTTGAATCGTGGTGAAGTGAAATCTGCTTTAGAGATTCATGCAAATGGTTTCTCAGCATCTGCTAAAGCTACAATTGAGGCAGCAGGTGGTAAAGTGGTTGTAGTAGAACGCCATAAATCAGTTGAGAAAATTACTGAATAAGTAATTTTTCAATGAGTTATTTAAGTGAAATTATTAGATAAAGATAGACAGCCGAAAAAATTAAGTAATCTAAACTATTTCTGGCAACAGATTTGTAAATAATGAATAAGTTAAATAGCTTCAAGATTATTTTCCTTAACGATTACTTAAACAGATAGCATGAACAAGTTAATTACAACTGTCAAAAACATTTTTTCAATAGAAGAATTGAGAGGTAGAATTCTCAACACTCTTTTGTTTATCACTTTTTTTCGATTAGGTTCTCATATCATATTGCCAGGTTTAAATGCCAATGTGATTTTAGAGAAAGCTCAAAATAGTGGAAACGGAGGTCTTTTAGGACTTTTGAATATGTTTTCAGGTGGAGCATTCAATAATGCTTCAATTTTCGCCTTGGGTATTATGCCCTATATTTCAGCTTCGATTGCTATTCAGTTATTGACAATAGCATTACCTTACTTCCAAAAAATGCAAAAAGATGGAGAGTCTGGTAGAAAAAAATTGAATCAAATTACAAGAGTACTCACAATTTTTGTAACTGCAGCTCAAGCGATTACTTACCTGCAAGTTACAATTCCTACGGAAGCAATCGTTGTTAGTGCTGGCTGGTTTAGAATTTATGGAGTAATTATTTTGGTAGCAGGTACAATGTTTTGTATGTGGTTAGGCGAAAAAATTACAGATAAAGGTATTGGTAATGGTATTTCAATGCTGATTATGATTGGTATTGTTTCAAGATTCCCAAGTGCATTAGTTCAAGAAGCAACTTCAAGAGGAATGTCAGGTTCGTTATTGTTTGTTGCTGAAATTGTAGCATTGTTCTTTGTAGTAATGGGTGCTGTAATGGTAACTCAGGCAGTTCGTAGAATACCAGTACAATATGCAAAGCAAATAGTGGGTAGTCGTGTTTCAATGAGTGGAGAAAGACAATATCTTCCATTGAAGTTGAATGCTTCGGGCGTTATGCCAATCATCTTTGCACAGGCACTGATGTTTATTCCAGGATTAGTCGCACAATCTTTTTCTGATAAAAGTGACTTTGCACGCTCTATTTCTATAGCATTTGGTGATTTTACAACTTGGCAGTATAATTTATTATTTGCAGTTTTGATTTTAGTATTTACTTTCTTTTATACAGCAATTTCAATAAACCCTGACCAAATTTCTAATGATATGAAACGTGGTGGTGGATTTGTACCAGGTGTTAAGCCAGGTGAAGCAACTACTAATTTTATAGCAGAGATATTAGATAGGATCACATTGCCAGGAGCAGTAATGTTAGCAATCATAGCAATACTGCCAGCCATAGCAAGTTTATTTGGAATTACTCGGAGTTTTGCTTCTTTCTTTGGTGGAACATCTCTTTTAATTTTAGTAGGGGTAGTTTTAGATACACTTCAACAAATAGAGAGTTATTTACTAATGCGTAAATACGAAGGTTTGATGCAGTCAGGAAGAGTGAAAGGTAGAAATGAAGTTGTTGCACAATAAAGAATGATATATCTAAAGACAGAACAAGAATTAGAAGTAATTCGTACAAATGGAGTAATACTTGGTAAGACCCATGCAGAAGTTGCAAAAGTTATAAAGCCAGGTGTTACAACTAAAGCCTTAGATAAAATAGCTTTTGAATATATTAAAGACAACGAAGCTATTCCCTCCTTCTTAAATTATCAGGGGAGTGGTGGAAAGTTTCCTGCTTCTTTGTGTATTTCTGTTAACGATGTGGTTGTTCATGGTTTTCCAAGTAATTATGAAATCAAGGACAGTGATATAATATCCATTGATTGTGGTGTTTTCAAAAATGGGTTTCATGCGGATAGTGCTTACACTTATGGTGTGGGAGGTGTTGCCTCAGAAACTCAAAGATTATTGAGAACTACAAAAGAATCATTATATCTTGCTATAGAACAAGCAGTAGTTGGAAAAAGAGTTGGAGATATTGGGTTTGCTGTTCAGAACTATTGTGAAAAATTGGGTTTTACCATTGTTAGAGAATTAGTTGGACATGGTGTAGGAAAGTCTTTACATGAAAGCCCAGAAGTTGCTAATTATGGAAAACGAGGAGATGGTCCAAAATTGAGAGCTGGAATGGTAATAGCAATTGAACCGATGGTAAATCAAGGAAAGAAGGCTATTCACCAAGAAAGAGATGGTTGGACAATTAGAACTCAAGATAGAAAGCCTTCTGCTCATTATGAGCATACTGTAGCAATTAAAAATAATAAGCCTGATATTCTTACTACTTTTGAATTTATAGAAGAAGTTTTAAAAACGTCAGAATACATAGTTAATATTTGAAATAAATATTTATGGCAAAACAGGCCTCAATAGAAGTAGATGGAATAATTTTAGAAGCTCTTTCAAACGCAATGTTTAGAGTAGAGTTGGAAAATACCCATCAGGTAATTGCCCATATTTCGGGTAAAATGAGAATGAATTACATTAAAATTTTGCCTGGCGATAAAGTTAAATTAGAGATGTCTCCTTATGACTTATCTAAGGCAAGAATTGTGTATCGTTATAAATAAATGGTAGAGTAATTAGGAGTTCTTGTGATACCAAGTATTTAAGTAATGCTTAGTACAATAATTATTCTTGATTTTTAAAGACAAAAGCAATGAAAGTTAGAGCGTCTATCAAAAAGCGTAGTGCTGAATGTAAAGTTGTTCGTAGAAACGGAAAACTTTATGTCATCAACAAGAAGAATCCCAAGTTTAAACAAAGACAAGGTTAATTTTATTTAACATCACTTATGGCAAGAATTGCAGGGGTTGATATTCCCGACAAAAAAAGAGGTGAAATTGCACTTACTTATATCTATGGAGTAGGTCGTAGTACTGCTCAGAAAATTCTAAAGAAAGCTGAAATTTCTCTGGATAAGAAAGCTGGTGAATGGAATGACGATGAAGCAAGTGCTATTCGTAACATAATCGCTGGTGAAATCAAAACAGAAGGTGTTTTGCGTTCTGAAGTTCAATTGAATATTAAGCGATTGATGGACATTGGGTGCTATCGTGGTCTTCGTCACCGTAAGGGTCTTCCATTACGTGGTCAAAGAACTAAAAATAATGCTCGTACTCGTAAGGGTAAACGTAAGACAGTTGCTAACAAGAAGAAAGCTACTAAATAATAGTGGTTAGATAGTTGAGTCAAGATTTTCTAAAACTCAATATCACTTTTAAGAAACTAAAAAAATGGCACAAGCTAAACGCAAAGATAAAGCTAAAAAAAGAGTAGTAGTTGTTGAACCTGTCGGACAGGTTCATATCAGAGCTACATTCAATAACATCATTATCTCAATCACTAACAGTCAAGGTCAAGTAATTTCTTGGGCTTCTGCTGGTAAAATGGGATTCAAAGGCTCAAAGAAAAACACTCCTTATGCCGCTCAGACTGCTGCAACAAACTGCGTAGCAGTAGCTGTTGAAGCAGGTATGAAAAAGGCAGAGGTTTTTGTAAAAGGACCTGGTGCTGGACGTGAGTCTGCAATTAGAACGATTTCTAATGCTGGTATTGAAGTGATGTCTATTAAAGATATTACACCATTACCACATAATGGATGTCGCCCTCCTAAACGTCGTAGAGTATAATCTTTAAGATTATTTTTATCGATAACGAAAGAGATAATTAATATTAAATCAGTTTTGACGAGGGATAATTAGTAATTATTATCCTTCGTTTTTATGTTTCATAATTACTTCATTGAGAAAGACTCTCAATGACTCAAAAACAATAATAATGGCAAGATACACAGGTCCAAAGTCAAAAATTGCTCGTAAGTTTGGAGAACCTATTTTAGGTCCAAGTAAAGCATTAGCTCGTAAAAATTATGCTCCAGGGCAGCATGGAAAAGGTAAAAGAACAAAGCAATCAGAATATGCTTTGCAGTTGAAAGAAAAACAAAAGGTGAAATATACTTATGGTATTCTTGAAAAACAATTTGAAAACTTATTCCACAAAGCAGCAGTAAAAGAAGGAATCACAGGTGCAAACTTAATTAGATTGTGCGAGGCTCGTCTTGATAATACTGTTTTCCGTCTTGGAATTGCACCAACTCGTCGTGCAGCACGTCAATTAGTGATTCACAAGCATATCCTTATTGATGGAGAAATCGTTAATATTCCTTCATACTCATTGAAAGCAGGACAATTAATTGGTGTACGTGAAAAATCTAAATCATTAGAAACAATTACAGCTTCACTTGCTGGTAGAGCAACCAAGCGTCATAATTGGTTAGAGTGGGATGTTGCTACTATGACTGGTAAATTCTTAGCACTTCCTGAGAGAGACCAAATTACTGAGAATTTCAACGAGCAAGCAATCGTCGAACTTTACTCAAAGTAATCATATATTTACTTTGCGAAGGCAAAGAGTTTACTGCGAAAATACTTTTAGAATTTTATTATATAGATAATCACTCGTTTTTTGTAATTATAAAATGATAATTTGTCAAATGTAAAATGTTCAAATTCTGTAATATAGATTTTTATTTTTGAAAAGTCAAGATTTATTTGCAATTTTGTATATTAAGTTCTATTAAGCTACTTTATTTTCGTAAAATATACGAATACATAGTTTTCCTTTACATTAAAGACTAATTCAGCTACGAAATATGTCAATATTAGCATTCCAAATGCCCGATAAAGTCGTGATGGAAAAAGCCGACGACTTTCACGGGTTATTTGAGTTTAAGCCTCTCGAAAAAGGCTACGGTGTTACAATCGGTAACGCACTTCGTAGAATCTTGTTGTCTTCTTTGGAAGGTTACGCCATCACAAGCGTGAAAATTTCTGGAGTTTTACATGAGTTCTCTGCGATTGAAGGAGTGCATGAGGATGTCACAGAGGTTATTTTGAATTTGAAGAAAGTTCGATTCAAAAGAACACAAGAGATTCTTGAAAACAAAATCAACATCAGAATCAAAAATCAATCAGTATTAAAAGCTGGTGATATTGCGAAATTTACCAATTATTTTACCGTATTAAATCCAGATTTAGTGATTTGTCAATTAGACGAATCAAAAGAATTGGAAATGGAAATTATAGTTGAAAAAGGTCGTGGTTATGTTCCTGCTGATGAACCAAGAAATTTTGAACCTCCATTCGGACACATTCCGATTGATGCAATTTACACGCCGATTAAAAACGTTAAATTTAGCGTTGAGAATACTCGTGTAGAGCAAAAAACGGATTACGAAAAGTTAATTTTGGATATTGAAACCGATGGTTCAATTCATCCAGAAGATGCTTTGAAAGGTGCAGCTTATATTTTGATTCAGCACTTTATGTTGTTCTCTGATCAAACAATGACTTTTGAGTCGATGAAGGCAGAAGATGATAATGTTGTTGATGAGGAAATGTTGCACATGAGAAAGTTATTGAAAACTCCATTGGCAGATTTAGATTTGTCAGTAAGAGCTTACAATTGCTTGAAATCTGCTGATGTTCGCACATTGGGAGAATTAGTAAGATTAGAAATTTCTGATATGATGAAATTCCGTAATTTCGGTAAGAAATCATTAACGGAATTAGAGCAATTAGTTGAAGAGAAAAATTTACATTTCGGTATGGATGTAATAAAATACAGACTCGACGAAGATTGATTTTCAATTGAATTAATGAAGAAGTAGCAATCTGATTTATCAGGCTGTTACTTCTTTTTAATTATAAAACAGTAGTAATAGGTGGAAATACACGAAGTATTTCTAACCGCAGCGAGCAATCGCTTTCAACTTACGAAAACAAAATGAGACACGGTAAAAAAGTAAACCATTTAGGTAGAACTGCACCGCACAGAGCTGCGATGTTGTCGAACATGACTTCTTCTTTGATTCTTCACAAAAGAATCGAAACTACATTGGCAAAAGCAAAAGCGTTAAGAGTTTATGCAGAACCATTGATTACAAGATCAAAAGATGATAATACGAATAATCGTCGTGTTGTTTTCTCTTATTTGCAAAATAAAGAGGCTATCAAGGAATTATTCGGGATAGTTTCTGAGAAAATTGCTAATCGTCCAGGAGGTTATACAAGAATTATCAAGTTGCCAAATCGTCTTGGTGATAATGCTGAGATGTGTATCATTGAATTAGTTGATTTCAACGAAACATTATTGTCTGCTTCTGCTGAGAAAGCTACTAAGACTCGCCGTAGTCGTCGTGGTGGAGCTAAGAAAGCTGATGATGTGGTTGTTGCTGAATCTTCTTCTGAAGAAGGTACTTCTGCTGAAGTTGTTGCAGAATAAGTAGCATCATGTTTTAATAAAAAGGGGAAGTAGCGTTTACGTTACTTCCCCTTTTTTATTTTAGAAATCCAATAAACTTCTTCAAGCCTAAATATAATGATTAACAATATTTTCTAATAATTCCTGTTTACCGCTTGTTTGCTGAGGTTCACCCACTTCGTGTGCATAGTTTCTCAAATCTTCTAAAGTTAATTTGCCAGCTTCAAATTCTGCACCTTTTCCAGAATCATAAGACAAATATCTGTCAGAACGGATTTTCTTATATTGTGATTTTTGGAGGATATTGTCTGCTGTAACTAAAGCACGAGCAAAAGCATCCATACCACCGATATGGGCATAGAAAATATCAGCTAAATCAGTTGAGTTTCTACGAGTTTTTGCATCGAAGTTCACTCCGCCATAATTAAAGCCTCCAGCTTCCAAGATAATCAATAAAGATTCGGTTAACTCATTCAAATCCATCGGGAACTGGTCTGTATCCCAACCATTTTGATTATCCCCACGGTTCGCATCCATGCTGCCCAACATATTATTGTCGGCGGCAACTTGAAGTTCGTGTTGGAAAGTATGACCGGCCAAAGTAGCATGATTTACTTCCAAATTCAACATGAAATCATCTTGTAAGCCGTATTTATTCAAGAAACCAATTACCGTTGCTGCATCAAAATCATATTGATGTTTGGTCGGCTCACAAGGTTTTGGTTCTATGAAAAACTTTCCTGTAAAGCCATTTTTACGAGCATAGTCACGAGATGTTGCCAAGAAACGACCCAGGTGATCAATCTCACGCTTCATATCAGTATTCAATAAAGTCATATAACCTTCACGACCTCCCCAGAATACGTAATTCTCACCTTTCAAAGCGATTGTAGCATCAATGGCACACTTCACTTGAGTTGCGGCATTAGCTAATACAGCAAAATCTGGATTGGTAGAAGCCCCATTCATGTAACGTGGGTTCGAGAAAACATTGGCTGTTCCCCACAATAATTTTACGCCTGATGCCGCTTGTTTTTCCTGTGCATAATCAACAATTGCTGAAAGATTACTTTCATATTCTTTCAAAGAATGTCCTTCAGATACCAAGTCAATATCGTGAAAACAATAATATGGCACACCTAATTTTGTGAAAAATTCAAAAGCAGCATCCATTTTGTTTTTTGCCTCTGGTACTGCTCCACCAGAAGGGGCATCCCACGGAAAATGCTTTGTTCCTGGACCAAATGGATCAGCTCCTGTACCGCAGAATGTATGCCAATAAGATACCGCAAAACGTAATTGCTCTTTCATGGTTTTGCCAGCAACGATACGGTTTTCGTCGTACCATTTATACGCTAAAGGGTTATCTGATTCTCTGCCTTCATACTGGATTTTGCCTATTCCTTTGAAGTACTCTTTTTCACCTGTAATGATGTTTGCCATATCTAAATGTGATTAAAATAAATTACAACTGTTCTATACTGTTATATGTTTTGCAAAAATAATGTTTGTTCTATAAAATGTGAAGTTTTTACGAAAAATATTTGTAAAAATATCTGTTCAAGTATCTTTTGGATTGTTAAGTCAATACACACGTATAGAGACTTAAAATTAAATAATCTAATAGCAATTTAGTGAAAAACTTAGCATGAAGAAGTAAATTCTCAAAAAATATAAAATTTGTAATTTTTTTGATTATTTATTGCGAATAATATAAAAATTTAACCAATTACTTAATTATATAAAAATTTATTAGTTTCTAAAATCGGTAGGCAGTAATTTTGTAATTAAAGAAAAGTATTTATTTGAAGATTGTAGAAATGGTAAAATAATACTCTACAATTGATAACTATCAAACTCCGAATAAGATGTCTGTTGAATTATTAGCCAATCGCATCAATGCCTTAGAGGAATCTGCTACTTTGGGAATGACCAAAAGAGCTCGTGAATTATCAGCACAAGGGCATAAAGTTATAAGCCTTTCAGTAGGTGAACCAGATTTCAAAACACCCAAACATATTTGTGATGCCGCCAAAGATGCAATTGACGCAGGTTTTCACGGGTATTCTCCTGTGGCTGGGTATCCTGACCTTCGTAAAGCTATTGCTGATAAACTAAGAAGAGACAATAATCTTGAGTGGAATCCAGAAAATATTGTAGTTTCAACGGGAGCAAAACACTCCTTAGCGAATGTATTGCAGGTTTTGGTGAATCCAGGAGATGAAGTAATCATCTTTTCGCCATACTGGGTTTCTTATTCAGAAATGGTAAAATTAGCAGAAGGTAAAACTGTAATATGTGAAGGTGCTTTTGATAATAATTTTAAGGTAACACCTGAGCAATTTGAAGCTGCCATTACGCCAAAAACAAAGGTCGTCATGTACGCTTCACCGAATAATCCGACGGGTTCTGTTTATACCGAAGATGAGCTACGTGCGATTGCTGAGATTGTAAAAAAACATCCAAATATTTTTATTTTGGCGGATGAAATCTACGAGTATATCAACTTTACAGAAGGTGGACATTTCTCGATTGGTTCAATTCCAGAAATTAAAGACCGTGTAATTACAGTGAATGGTGTTGCCAAAGGACACGCTATGACTGGTTGGAGAATTGGCTTTACGGCATCAGCAAAATGGATTGCAGAAGGTGTAGAGAAACTACAAGGACAGGTTACTTCGGGTACAAATTCAATCGCCCAAAAAGCAGCAACAGTTGCCTTTAATGGACCTTTGGACGAAGCCTACAAAATGAAAGATGCTTATAATCGCCGTCGTGGTTTGGTAGTAGGGCTTTTGCGTGAAATCCCAGGATTTAAAGTAAATATGCCAGATGGTGCATTTTATGCTTTTCCAGATATTTCTGACTATTTCGGGAAATCAGATGGAAAAACAATAATCAAAGATTCAGATGATTTTTGTATGTGGCTTTTGGCTGAGGCTTTAGTTGCAACAGTGGCAGGTTCTGGTTTTGGAGCTCCAAATTGTATGCGAATTTCTACGGCTGCTTCAGACGAACAATTGGTTGAGGCTTGCGAAAGAATCAAAACTGCCGTTGCCAAATTGCAATAACTCAGATTTTTACAATAGACTTCCTGCGAAAGTGTTTTAAGTCGAAAACAGCACCTTTTCGGCTATAAATCAAGAAAATTTTTCAACCGTAGCTCTGCTATGCTTTCAAAATTTCCCTGATTTTCGCTCGAAAATTTACTATTTTTCAATCATAAAACACTTTCGCAGGAAGTCTAACATAAAAACCTCTCAGATATTTACATCTGTGGGGTTTTTGTTTTTAGGGGTTTTTGGTGTTTATTTGTTAAAAAATAAATCTCCAATAAAATGACCAGATTCTACTCCAAAGCCGCTATTGCTTTGATTTTCACAGTCTTTATTTCGCTGCCTTCTTTCGGTAAATCTCCCGAAACCCTCAAAAAAGCATGGGATGCATTCAATCGTAACCAGCGAACAGAAGCCCAGACCCTTTTCCAACAAGCTGCTAATAATGCTACTACCAAAGCTGATGCTAATTTGGGCTTGGCAATGTTGGCATGGAGTGAGGAAAACAACAAGAAAGCCTTTGGTTTTATCGAAAAATTCTATGAGGCATCGGAAAATCCTTTTCCGCATATTTACGCACTCTGGAGTACAGGTATCATGTTCAATGGGTTTTCTGGCAAAAAAACGGATTACCAAATGAAGTTTTTGCAGAAATTACTACAAGACAAACGTGCTGACGGAACAATCCGAGCGATGATTTATTCTGCCATCGGGAGTCATTATGAAAATACCATGAAAACCAAAGAGGCTTTTGCAGAATATGCAAAAATCGGGGCTATTGAAAATTGGCAGGTTTTGGGAACTTTCGAGAATACTTCTGCCAGTGGTTTCAACAAAGACTTTGGGGCTTTGGCTCATCCAGAGGCAACTGCGATTTTCAAAAATAAAGTAAATGCTGAGGTAAAATGGTTTAAAGTGCCTGCTGAAAGGTCGGATAAATGGTTCGATTTTACGCACTTTTTTTCGTACAGTAATTCAATTATGTATGCCCAAACTTTTTTGCAAAGTCCTATCGACCAAGAGGTTATCATGCGGTCGGGTTGTTCTGGGTCTATGAAGATTTGGGTAAATGATAAACTCATCACCAATGAAATCGTTGAACGTAATTGTGATTTGGACGTTTATACAAACAATGTACGCTTGAATAAAGGTTATAATAGAATTTTGGTACAAATTGGTGAAAGTGAAGCAGATAGAGCGAATTTCCTCATCAGAATGACTGATAAAGATAATAACCTGATTCAGGGGCTAAGTTCAATGGCGAGTCAGCAAACTTATGCCAAAGCAACTGAATATGTTTCTACGAGTGCAAAGTTTTTTACGGAAGGGTTTTTCGAGAATAAAATCAAAGTCGAACCCGATAACTTGCTGAATTACATATTGTTAGCGGAGACGTATCTGAGAAATGACAAGGCGTATGAATCGAGAAAATTCTTGAAGAAAGCTCGTGAGTTAGCTCCTGAAAGTACGTTTTTGAGTGGTGTTATGATTGAGGCGTATTCTCGTGACCGCAACCAAACTGAGCTGACTAAAGAAGGTGAATTTATAAAATCGAAAGACCCAGAATCGTTTTGGGGTTTGCAGATGTTGGTCAAAGAAGCGATGGACAAAGAAGATTATGCCGAAACGGAGTTATTGCTTTCAAAAGTGAAAAAACTTTATGGCGATTCTCGTTATACAGAATTTACGGAATTGGGGCTTTTGGCAAAACAACAAAAGTATGACGCTATGATGTTGCTTTCTGATAAATTGTATAAAGCCTATCCAGAGTCACCAGAGGCAGTAAATTTGGCGTATGTGATTGAGAAGGAAGTCAGGAAAAACCCTAAAGTTGCCAATTCGATTTTGCAAAAATTTGTTGCTGAAAACTACAATGATAAAACTTTGTTGGAATTAGCTAAAATTGATTTTCAGAATGGAGACAAAGAGGCTGGTATCGAAAAATACAAAAGTAGAATCAAGACTTCGCCCTATGCGATTGGGTTTCATGAAGATTTGGCAGACCAGTATTTTGGTATGACAGACTATAAAAATGCCCTGATTTACCGCCAAAAAGTATTGGAATTTGCTCCGTATATTGGTTTTTATTGGAAAAAATTAGCCGAAACCCAAGAAGCACTCAACCAAAAGAAAGAAGCGATTGAGTCTTTTCAAAGAGCAATTTATTTGCAACCAACTCTTTTTGAGGCACACAAGGCTTTGAGACGCTTGGAAAATAAACCAGATTTATTCGAGAATTTTCCTAAAACTAATGCCGAATCTGTCTTTAAAACTTCTCCAAAACCAGATGCTTTTCCGAATGATAATAGCATCATTTTGATTAATGAAACGCAACGAGTAGTCTATCCGCAAGGGACAACCGAAGAACGTGACGAGCTTTTAGTGAAGGTCTTGACTCAACAAGGAATCGAAACTTGGAAAGATTATACCGTACCATATAGCTCTAATAATCAGTCATATACGATTGAAAAAGCGGAAGTTTTGAAAGCTGACGGAAGCAAAGTAAAAGCTGAAACCAATAACAATGAAATGGTTTTTACGGGTTTGCAAGTCGGTGATGCTATCCATGTGGTGTATCGGATTGAAGACTATTCTTCTGGAATGTTGGCACAGCATTTTAACGACAGAATTACCTTGGGTTTGGGCTATCCGATTCAGTTGGTTCGGTATAGTTTGTTGATGCCCGATAGCCGAACGTTTCAATATAAAACCATCAACACAGAGCTGAAACCGAATATTAAGCAAATTGAGAATTTTAAATTATACACTTGGGAAGTAAAAAACCAAGCAGCTTTGATTGGAGAATCTTATATGCCTACGCTTGGTGATGCTGTGCCTACTTTGGAAGTTTCGACGATACCGAACTGGAAATTTGTTGGGCAATGGTACACAGATTTGGCTTCGACGAAGGCAAAATCTGATTTTGAAGTTCAAGAAACTGTTACTGAACTTTTCAAAAATAAACCTAAAAACCTGACGGATTTACAAAAGGCAAAATTGATTTACGAGTATATCGAACAGAATATCAGCTACTTGAGTGTCGCTTTTATGCAAAGCGGCTTAGTGCCACAGAAGGCGTCGAGGACACTGAGTACGAAGCTGGGAGATTGCAAGGACCTTTCTACGCTCTTTGTGGCAATGTGTAAAGAAGTAGGTGTAAAGGCAAATTTGGTCTTGGTTTCTACCCGTGACAATGGCGACAATACGATGCTTTTGCCAAGTATTAATTTCAATCATTGTATTGCGAATCTCCAGACAGAAGGGAAAAACTTCTTCATTGAATTAACAGATACTAAAAATTCTTTTGGAGCAGTTTCGAGTACCCTTCTGAATGCCAACGCCCTTTTGATTCCGAAAGAAGGAGATACTTTTGAGCCAAATTTGATGAAAATTAATACCACAAACCGCATCAAAAATGGAATTTATCGGACTGCGGAAGTTCGTTTTGATCAAAAAGATTTGGTTTCAAAAGTAGTAAATCTTAAAACTGGAAGCCTTGCAAGTGGGATGCGTCATGCGAGTACAAGTGTGAGCCAAGAAGACCGAGAAAAGGGACTTTCTGAATCACTTTCTCATGATTTTACGAATGTTGTAAAAGTTAACGGTATGACATTCAAAGACTTAGATAGATTTTCGGATTCATTGAACTACGAATATTCTTATAATGTGAAGAACGAAATCAGTGATGTTGCGGGCATGAAAATCTTTAGATTACCTTGGGCAGAGAAAATTGGTTCATTGGAATTTATGGCTTCTGAAACTCGTAATTTTCCATTTTTATTATGGACGATGTTCGAGGCAGAAGTGATGAAAGAAACCATAACCCTAACGTTACCTGCAGGCAAGAAGTTATTAGAAATACCACAAGCAGTTAATATCAGTTCTGCTTTTGCAGATTTCAAAATGACCTTTGAACAAAAAGGAGATAAGTTATTAGCAATCAGAGAGTTAATTCCTAAAAAAGACATTATTTCGACCAAAGAGTACCCAGAGTTCAGAGACTTCTTCAACAAAGTAGCCGAAGCAGATATGAAACAATATGCTTTTAAATAGAGGGGAGTGAAGAGGTTGATTTTTATAGTTAAATCACACATTATCAGTAATTTATCATGCAAAAAAAGCTCTTATTATATGCCTTTCTACTTATGTTTTTTTCTGGGCATATCACTTTTTCGCAAATTTTATCCGTTAAATTATTAAAAGATATTTTATCTGGGCAAGCAGGGAGTGATCCTTGGTCTGCCTTGAAGTTAAATGAAAATACAATTGTATTTTTTGCAAAGGATAACACTCACGGAGTAGAACTCTGGAAAACAGATGGGACTTCACAAGGAACTCAATTAGTCAAGGATGTTAAACCTGGTTCAGGTGATATGATCCTATCAGACCCTACATCGAGTTTTGGAGAAAAGCCTCTGGTTCATAATGGTATTTTATATTTTAAAGAAAATAATGGCACTGGGAGTAATCATATCTGGCGTAGTGATGGTACGGCAGAAGGAACTTATGTATTAGTATCTTCAACAATATTTGGTGCATACCCAATATTTACCGTGTTTAATAATCAAGTGTATTTTTGGGTAACTAATGCAAATAGTAATGAAGTACTTTATAAAACGAGTGGTACTGTTGCAACAACTGAAATTGTCAGGGTTTTTCCGTGTGGAGGTCCAACTGGAATGCAAAACTATGACCCAATCATGTTTGTCCATAACAACTTTTTATACTTTATGGCAAATGATGAGCTATCTTCTTGTTCTCCTTATGGATATTACGGAAACTCTACTTTTTGGAAAACTGACGGAACCAACGTTGGAACAGTAAAAGCATTTGGAAGTTTTCCGAATAGTCAGAATGTTATGCAAATGGGAGTGGTAAATAATCAGCTTTTCTTCACTGTAAGAAATAACGGTTTATGGAAAAGTGATTTTACAAATGCTGGAACAATAAGAATTAAATCAAAAGACAATGTGCTTAAACTTGCTTATAACAATAGTGCAAAAGAGATAATAGAAGCAAACAATCTTGCTTATTTTTTAGATTCTGATGGGTTAATTTGGAGAAGTGATGGTACTTTAAACGGCACATATAGTCTTGGTTATGAAATCAATCTTTATAGTGGACTATTCATAAAACTAAATGGTCAGTTATATTTTAATTCAAGAATCAATAATGAAGAAAGGCAACTAATGACTACCGACGGAACTGTGCAAGGAACTGTAAAAATTACGAACTTGCCATACTCTGTATTAAGACCTTGTGTTATAGGGAACAGCATTTACTTCTCAGAAGGAGGAAGCGAGCCATCTATTTGGAAATCAGATGGAACTACTCAGAACACTGTAAAGCTCCAAAATACTTATCAGAACAATAATTTTTTAGTTATTTATGAAGTAAATCAAGCCAGAAATAGCTCATTTTTGAAGATAAATAATCTAAGTTGTAACGTTTATAAAATTGTAAAAGCGAGTACAAAGAGTAATATTTTTAATAGAAAACCCTCGGTAGAAGTGGCATGAATATGTCTTGGTAATAAATCGGTTATCATTGAGA
>JAAFJL010000044.1 GCA_013298865.1 Cytophagales bacterium
CAATAATCTTGACTTTCGTGATAATATCTTTTGGATTGGATGTGGGTTACACAATCTTAGAATAAGACACAGAATCAAAACATAAAATCTCACAAGTTCCAACAATTATCCTAATAAAGTTTATTGAAAAAATCCTTCATCACCATGTTTTCAAACAAAAAAATCCGTCTTGTTTTCTTTTCTTTTTTGGTTTTCAATGGAAAAAGTATCGCCCAGACAACTTCATTGACACAATTATTCTATCCAAATATCACTATCAAAGCCGATATTATGCCCGAAAGCGATTTTGGAAATGGTCAAAAACTGGGCATCAATAGAACCACAGCACTCGGAATGATTCCATTAAGTACTGATATAAATGTAGGAATTGGCTTTGGAAAAAAGGCTGATATTCAGGCAAGACACTCTTTGATTATTGCGAATGTAGCCCAAATCAATACAACAATTGATGGCAGAGAACAACCCGAAGGTGGCTACAAAACATTGGGGTTTACATACGTTCAATTGAAAGCAAGTTTAAGGGAAAAGTTTTGGGTTTATGCAATCGGAGGAGGAATTACGCAATCAAATGAAACATTTTTCAATGCCCAACCTTACTTTTATGGCGGTGCGGCAAGGTTAAGAATTTTAGGACTTAAAACTCAAATTCTTTACGGAACAGCCATTATTTATAGTCAAAAATTTAGGGTAATTCCAGTATTTGGTTTTACAAAATCACTTGGAGATGACTGGAAAGTTTCTGGGATATTGCCATTTAGAGCAAGTTTGACTTATAAATCTAACAAATGGCTTCATTTTGATTTTAATAGTATCTATGACGGTTATAGTGCTGGTTATCAGGAGTTTATTGCCACTGAAAAGCAAATCAAGCGACAAAATTTTCAGCAAGTAAGATTTAGTTTATCTGCCAATGCACATTTATTGAACGTCTTTAATATTGGAATTGAAGGTGGAGTTGGTACTTTCAGACAAATGAAAACTTTTAATTCTGCTAATGAAAATACAAAAACCACTGACCTACCAATTGCTCCATATTTGGGCGTAAGTCTGAGATATATCACAACAAAATCTAATGTTTCTTCAAAGTTTTTGAGGGGTACAGGAATTGGGTTGTGAGTTTTAGAGTTTACTTTGGCTAATATCAATAATCGTAATCGGTTTGGTGTTTATTTTCCCAAACGGGCATTGATTTTTACTAACAATGCCTTAATATCAGTGGTGTCGCCTTTGATTTGGTCAGATAAAAATATTGTTTTTTCAGCATAAGTTTTAGCCAAATTCATATCATCACCAATTTTGAAAAGTAGATTAGCAACCGTATCGTTATTGTAGGGTTCTGAACTTTTTTCGACAGATAGAATCCCCCATTTAAGAGCTTGTTTCAATAACTCTTTGTCATCAGATTTTTCAAAAAACCCCCAAGCATATTGATTTAATTCAACTGCCGAAATGTCTTTGTCTAAACTCATAAGCTGGTTGACTAAACTTATATATTCAGCATTGAATGTCTTTTCATTCTGAAAACCATAAATTTTGTATTTCAAAATAATGAGTTTTGTCTCTTCTTCACTGAATTCTTTTTTGAGATTTGTTTCTAATTTGGCGTTATCAATTTTCTGAGTTTTTGCATCTAATGATTTATTAAAACAATCATTTCGTTTGACATCAAAGATAAATCGTTTCGCATTCATGTTATAGTTCATCTTTAAATAAGACTCAAAATCTTTTTCATGATTTTTAACGTAATCGAACTCTTTTGAATCCTTTTTCCAAGCAACGTAAATGACAAATTGCTGATTTTCTTCCAAACTCCAATTGGATTGTGTAGCAAGATATTCTTTACAAACCTTGGCTGTTAAAATATTGTCATCAAATGATTGAATCAAGAAATTGACAAATAGTTTTAAAAATGCTGGAGATTTCTCACCTTTTTCATATCTCTTTTTCAAGTTGCTTGATTGAGTTTCAGGATTTAATCCTGCATTTATTTGTTCAATCAATTGAGTATCTTCTATATTTCCGCCGCCCACTATTCTGTGAACCAACTCACCTTTTGGATTAAAAATTAACATCGTTGGATAAGCTCTAACAAAATAATCTTTTTCAAATTTTTCCGATAAACCATAATTATTCTTTACAGACTCTTCGTCTTTGGGTGTTCTATCCATTTGCAGTTTGAAGGCAACGAGATTTTTTGTAAAAAACTCTCCTGTCTTTTCAGAGGCAAATGCCCCTTTATCGAGCATTTTACATGGACCACACCAAGTGGTAAAACAATCAACAAAAATGTGTTTATTTTCTTTCTGAGCTTTTGTTACAATTTGTTCCCAAGAAGAATTCTTTTCAAATTGAATTCCTTTTTCATTACTTGTTTGTGCAAAAGCGAATATTGAAATAAATAGGAATGAGGTAATAAGAATGGCGTTTTTCATGTTGCTTTTGTTTGAAGGTAAATGGAAGTACTTATTTGTATAACTAACGGAAATACAAAATCTTTGGTATTATGATTCATAGTGTTTAACTGTATTTAACAAGTGGAAGAGATTTAAGGTGTAACTATCTCATCCTTAAAACATTATCACAAATAATAGCGGTTGCAATTCCTGCATTCAGCGACTCTGCTTGTCCAAATCTTGGAATTGTAATTCGCTTGGAAACTAACTTTTCAACTGCTTCCGAAATTCCATTGGCTTCGTTTCCAATGACAATTAATCCTGCTTTTTCAAAATTTGTATGATGAACATTTTCTCCATCGAGCAAAGCACCATAGACGGGTAAAGTGCTTTTTTGTAAGAAATTAATTAGCTCTGTATAAAAAATATTCACCCTCGTGAATGACCCCATTGTGGCAGAAATTACTTTAGGATTATAAAAATCTACGGTGTCTTTTGAACAAATAATCTTGTCTATCCCGTACCAATCAGCGATTCTGATAATTGTTCCAAGGTTGCCAGGGTCACGAATATCATCTAAAACCAAGGCATATTCATTGTTTCCAACCAATATTTCCTGATTAGCTTTCGTTCTGACAACGGCGATGGCAGCATTGTTCGTCGAAAAACTTCCTGCTTGTTCCAAATCGGTATCTTTTACAATTTCAGCCTTAATTGGTTGTTTGTCTAAGATAGCTTGACTTTCTTTGTAAAAATCATCGGTTACATAAAGAAATTCAATCTCAAAATCAGATTGTAAAACTTCAAGCACACTTTTTGCCCCTTCTACAACAAAAGCCTGATTTTCAATCCTAAACTTTTTTTGTTGAAGAGATTTAATATATTTAATTTGATTTTTGGAAAGCATATTTATAACTCATTATTTTTTGAAATACTTTTTATACATAATTCTTTTATTTTTACTACTGTCGTCAGTAGCTTGCTCGCCCAAGTTATCAGGGAATGCCCCTTTGTTGTATTCACAGTCAGTAAGCGGCAATAAATTAATTAGTTCTGAGCGTCTGGAGGCACTTTTGCCACAAAAACCAAATCGGAAAATTCTGAAACTGCCCTTTACACCTTGGGTAAGTTTATACCAAAGCCAACTACATAAAATCCCAAAATGGGAAAAACAAATCGTTGAAATTGATAGTGTTTTCTTGGCAAAAACTAAATCTTTAGATACTATTTCACAAGCGTACAAAAAACTTTTTGCAAAAAAAGAAAAGAAGATTCAACGACTCAATCAAAAATTAACCGATGGTAATTTTAGAATGAAACTTGGTGAACTACCCGTCTATTTTTATGAAAGAGATGCACAAAATAACGTTGAAAAAATACGTCTTTTCCTACGGAACAGAGGGTTCTTCAATGCAAAGGTAAGTTATAAAATACGCCCACAATTGAGTTTAAGCTCTATTTCAAAAAAGTTTTTTAGCAAGAAAAAGGAAAAATATAGCAACGACACATCTATTGTTGGTGCAAAGAATGTGATTGTAACATATATAGTCAATGAAGGAAATGGTTACGTAATTTCAAAAAATGATTCAGTGGTTGTGGCTGATAGAACAATTCGAGAAATTCTAAAGACGCATCAAGACAAAAGTCTTCTGAAAATTAATGAATATTTTGACGTTGACAACCAAAATGCTGAGAAGGTTAGAATTGAAAAGCTATTGAAAGACAATGGATATTTCCTTTTCACGAAAGAAGCCATCAGGATGCTTGTAGATGACCGTGATACTACAAAACGCCACGCTGTAAAAATTATCACCAATATACCTTCTAAAGATTACGGAATAAAAAATCCGCTATACAGTAAAATATTCCCACTCAATACCGTCAGAATGGTCATTGATGGGTCTTCGCCAATGATTGAATCTCCTGTGGTTGATACTGTAAAAACCAATGGAGTAGAGTATATTTTTGTTAATAAAAAATATTCCACCAAATTATTAGATACAAAAATTTCAATTCGTCCAGACGGTGTTTACAGTTCTCAGAAAGTCACAGACACCCAAAAACGGCTTTATAATTTAGACCAATTCAAGTTCACAAACGTCAATTTTGATACCACAAGAGGGTCTCTTAACACAACAATTTATACTGTCCCATTGGACAAATATAACCTTGGAGTTGAATTTGGGGCAAGTGTTTTCCAACTTGTCCCTGGTCCATTTGCGAATTTTTCATTGAAAGTTAGAAATATTTTGGGCGGATTAGAATCCTTAGAAACCAATATTCGTGCAGGTTATGAGGCACAATTGGGCTTTTTACAGACCAATACAGTTAGACAAAATGTGGATTTAAGTTTTTCTACATCTCTGATTTTTCCGCAAATGTTAATCCCAAGAAAATGGGCTTCTATTTTTGAGAATTATACACCAAAATCTCTAATCGGACTGGGTATTAGCTACGTAGATAGGCAGGAGTTTAAACTGCTTAATTTCCGTTCTTCATTAACTTATTCGTGGAAACTATCTAATTATCAGTCATTTAATGTGTCGCTTTTAGATTTAAACCTAATTCAAACCCCAGATAAAACAAGCGAGTTTAATAGTTATCTTGATGACCAAAGAAAGATTGGAAATAACATTTTTATCAACTTTAATCCTTCTTTTGTATCAAGTGTAAGTGGCTGGTATATTTATGATGACAATATCCTAAGACAAAATAAAACCTCTAAATATTTTAGAATTTTATTAGAATCAGGTGGAACAACACTGAATTTTATTCCAAATAACAGGATTGGCTTCTTGGACAAAATATTTGTTGGTAATATTGATTCGCTTCAATTTTATCGGTTCTTGAAATTCAATGTTGATTATAGAATTTATAGGTCAATCTCTAAAAATTCGATGTTTGCCTTGCGTCTTAACACAGGAATTGCATACGCTTATGACAAAAGCGGGGTTTTGCCTTATGAAAAAAACTTCTTTGTTGGTGGACCAAATAGTATTCGTGCATGGCGACCAAGACGTTTGGGGGCAGGGTCTTTTGCTGGAAATACAGATTATAGATTTGAACAACCTGGTAGTATTTTGTTAGAAGCAAGTGCCGAATACCGTTTTAAATTATTCCATTTTTTAGGAGATTTTAACGGGGCATTATTTGTTGATGCAGGCAATGTCTGGACACTCAAAAACCAAAGTGGTGCAGATTTAGGTTCTACTGATTTTGCATTAGATAAATTTCTTGGAGAAATCGCTATTGGTACAGGAATGGGCTTACGCCTTGATTTTAAGTACTTTGTCATTCGTTTAGATGCTGGTGTAAAAGTAATTGACCCCTCAAATCCCAAAGGAAAACGCTACGTTTTAAATAAATTCAATTTATATCGGGATGGCACCGCTCCACAAGCTCCTTTTTTACCCGTACTCAATATCGGAATCGGGTATCCGTTTTGATACAGTGAACAGTTAGCAGTAATCAGTGGACAGTTTTTTTCAGTGTGCAGTTAGCAGTTATAGGCTATTTGATTATCGATAACTGTTGACTGATAACTGAAAACCTGATAACTGTTCACTGAAATCCCCTGCCATTCTGTCAGTAAATCCCATTTTTTTAATGTAACTTTGTAGAAGATTTTGTTGCACGGTTCATAGAATCGTGGAGTAGAATTATAAATTAAAATAGTAATCAATTATGCATAGTTTAGAGATTTTAACAGAAGAGGATAAAGAAGTTTTGGATGTTGCCCGTATCTCAGTTGACCAACAGGATAAGGCTTCCAAAAGAAAATTATACATAGAAAGTTACGGTTGTCAGATGAATTTTTCTGATAGCGAAATAGTTACATCCATCCTGCAAGATGGAGGATTTGCCACTACTTCTCTGGCAGATGAAGCGGATGTTATCTTGTTGAATACCTGTGCAATACGTGAAAATGCCGAGCAAAAAGTACGTAATCGGTTAAAGCAATTTGTACATCTAAAAAAACGTCGTCCGCAAACTGTTGTTGGGGTTTTGGGATGTATGGCAGAACGCCTAAAAACCAAATTTTTAGAAGAAGAAAAAATCGTTGACCTTGTAGTTGGACCAGACGCATATCGAGATTTACCCAATTTAGTTTCAGAAGCAGACGAAGGAAATAGAGCTATCAATGTTTTACTTTCTCGGGATGAAACTTACGCTGACATTTCACCTATTCGTCTGAATTCCAATGGAGTAACAGCTTTTGTGAGTATCATGCGAGGCTGCGACAATATGTGTTCGTTCTGCGTAGTCCCTTTCACTCGTGGACGTGAACGTTCTCGTGATGTTGATTCAATTTTAAGAGAATGTCAAGAATTATTAGATAATGGTTATCAACATCACACCCAAAAGACATCACAGACGAAGTTTTACACACCATCAAAAAGTATGAAAATATTTGTAATTATATCCATTTACCAGCACAAAGTGGCAATTCGAGAATTTTGAAATTAATGAATCGCACCTACGACCGTGAGTGGTATATGAACCGTATTGATGCCATTCGTTCAATTATCGGAATTGATTGTGGGATTTCACAAGATTTGATTGCAGGTTTTTGTTCAGAAACCGAGGAAGAACACCAAGATACACTTTCATTGATGAAATACGTACAATATGACTATGGTTATATGTTTACTTATTCTGAAAGACCTGGAACACCCGCAGCTAAAAAATTAGCAGATGATGTTCCTGAAGAAGTGAAGAAAAGACGTTTGCAAGAAATTATAGCCTTACAAAGAGAACTTTCGTTAGAACGAAATAAATTATCAATCGGGAAAATTGAAAAAGTTTTAGTAGAAGGTTTCTCAAAACGTTCTGACGACTTTTTACAGGGAAGAAATGACCAAAATAAAGTCGTAGTTTTTCCAAAAGAAAATTCTGATGGTGTGGCGTTTCGCAAAGGGGATTACGTAAATGTTTTAATCAAAGATTGTTCAACAGGAACATTATTGGGAGAAGCAGTGTAGCTTTTAACACAACTTCAGTTAAACCGTTCACCATTAACCGTCAAAAAATGACCAATTCAGAAATACAACCTGTAAAAGCTCGTTTCGGAATTATTGGCAACTCACCTGCACTCAATCACGCCATTGAGGTAGCAGTGCAAGTTGCCCCGACCGACATGACTGTGCTTATTACGGGAGAAAGTGGGTCTGGTAAAGAGTCATTTTCTAAAATAATACATAATCTTTCTGCACGAAAACACGGGCAATTCATTGCTGTAAACTGCGGTGCAATACCAGAAGGAACAATTGATTCAGAGTTATTTGGGCATGAAAAAGGCTCTTTCACAGGAGCGATTGAGGCAAGAAAAGGCTATTTTGAAGTAACAGACGGGGGAACGATTTTCTTAGATGAAATTGCAGAATTACCACTCGGCACACAAGCACGTTTGTTGAGAGTTTTAGAAAATGGAGAATTTATTAGAGTAGGTTCTTCAAAAGTTCAAAAAACAAATGTTCGGGTTGTTGCTGCAACAAATGTAAATTTAATTCAAGCAGTTGAAAGAAATCGTTTTCGAGAAGATTTATATTATCGTTTAAATACCGTCCCGATTTTTGTACCACCACTGCGTGAAAGAGGTTTAGATATTGAGTTATTATTTAGAAAGTTCACTACGGATTTTGCTGAAAAATACCGCATAAAACCAATTTCTTTAACCAGTGACGCACAAGATTTATTGCTAAAACAACGTTTTCCAGGTAACATTAGACAACTCAAAAATCTGGCAGAACAAATTTCTATTCTTGAAGTTGACGAACGTATTATTGATGCCCAAAGACTTGGAGGTTATCTTCAATTGAATAATGGCAGAAATAATAGTAGCCTGATTCGGAAAGATTTTGATGAACAAAATTCTGACAATTTTAGTGAAAGGGAATTGCTCTACAAAATCCTTTTTGATATGCGAAAGGATGTTACAGAACTCAAAAAAATGTTTTTGAAAGTTCTCCAAAATGATGGTAATATTTCGGACGATATTCTGAAAGGAAACGAGACAATGTTCCAAAATATGGAATCAGAATTATCAAAAGGTAACGGATATAATTCCGAAATTCAGCATAATTTAAGTTTGCCTTCAACCGATTATAATGGAGGCTACCACAACAATAATTCTGATAATGAACTGAAAATCATTACCTTAGAGAGTAATATTGAGACAAAAGAAAATGTAATTGATGTTACGCATACTGCCGAAGAAGTTTCTCTTTCACTCGAAAAGCAAGAGAAAGATATGATTATTAAAGCCCTAAAAAAGAATCGGAATAAGCGAAAATATGCAGCACAAGATTTAGGAATTTCAGAAAGAACACTTTACCGAAAAATTAAACAGTATGACATTGAAGAAGATTAATTTATTGTGGGGAATGTTTTTCATGGTTTGTCTTACTTTAACAAGCTGTTATACTTTTCGTGGTAATAGCCTTGACCCGAATTTGAAGACGATTCTTATTCAGAACTTTACTTTACAAACGGCTGGTTCTCCCCCAAATTTGACCTTAGTTTTTAACGAAAAGCTAAAGGAATATTACCAAAGAAATACGTCATTGAAGATTGCTCAGTTAAATCCAGATTTGATGATGGAAGGTGCAATTACAGCGTATGAATTAGCTCCCCAAGCACCAACTTCTTCGGATAAAGCGGGAGTTAACCGTCTGTTAATCAAGGTGCAAGTAAAATTTACAAATAATAAAAACGAAGAAAAAAACTTTGACGAAGAATTCTCTTTTTATAAAGATTTTGACCAAACTCAAACTTTAGCATCGGTTGAAAAAGAACTTTTTCCGAAAATTTTAGACCAAATCGTCCTTGATATTTTTAACAAGACAACAGGGGAGTGGTAGGAGTTTTTTTTGTTCGATTTTAGTTGATTGATTTTCGGTTTTTGGTGTTAGATTTCAGAAATACGAACTACAATTAACGAAAATTAAGAACCGAACAACAAAAATCGAACAACGAAAATCGAGAACCTAACAACGAAACCCGAGCAACGAAAACCGAGCAACGAAAAAACATGAACAAAGAATCATTTTCATATCTAACTGCAAATCCTTCTGATATTTCTTTGAAGGATTTAATGGCTTTAGAAAACCTTACCGAAGAGTTTTCGTATTGTCAGTTAGCTTATACGCTTGTTGCGAAAGCCTACCATACACAATACGCAGAAGAGTTGGCAAATGAAAAAATTCGTCAAGCTGCTGCCCATGCACTCAGTAGAAATGCTTTGCGAAAATTGATTCACAATCAGTTTGACAATCATGTTTCAATTACAAATGTGCCAAAATTTGAATCGGAATATTTAACAAAATTGATTCGAGAAGAATCAAAAGATGTACCCCAAATTCAGGTATCTGACCAACACCCATTAGAATTTATTGATGATTCAAATAAGATTCTTGAAATGAATGATTCTAATTTATCTAACTCAGAATCAGATACTTATACTCAGAGTTCGACAAGTCAATGGGACATAATTAATACTTTTATCGAAAAAGACCCAGGCTTGATTCGTTCAACTAAGCAAAAAATTATGGAAACAGGCAAACAAGAAGATTTGTCGGGTTCAAGCGTAAGGTTGAGTAAAGGAATTGTGACAGAAAGTTTTGCCAAAATTCTGGTCATGCAAGGGCGAAACGACAAAGCAATAGAAGTTTATGAACAATTGAAGTTGAAATTTCCAGAAAAAAAGCCGTACTTTGCAGAAAAAATACAAGAATTGGCACAGTTTTAGGCGTTTTTGTATAAACAACATTAAATTAATTAGAAAATCATAAAATCAATTTAGATATGTTCAGTGCAACAATTACAATCATCCTTATTCTTTGTGTACTTCTTGTGATAGTGGTATTAATTCAAAACCCAAAAGGTGGTGGAATCTCTGGAGAATTTGGTTCATCTGGAGCAACCAAAATGTTTGGTGTTCAAAAAACTGGTGATATTTTAGAGCAACTTTCATGGGGTTTTGCAATCGGTATTATCGTGCTTATTATGGCATCAGGTTTCTTTATTGGAACTGGAAGTAGTGGTGCTGAGTCAGTTAATGTTGACAAAGCTGCTACAAAACCAAGCACACAGCAAGCTGCTCCTGTTCAAGCACCAGGAGGAGGAACACCAACTACCGCAACACCAGCTCCAGCAAAGTAATTTTTAGGAAAAGATATTTGAAAAGGGATTCCGAAAGGTTTCCCTTTTTTCGTTTTAGACATTGGAGCTGTTTAAACTTTCTCTTTTGCCTGAAACTAAGTCTTTTTAAATCAGGCATCTCAAAATTTTCTCAATGTAGCTCTGCTATATTTGCTCCACAATGGGTCAAAATTTTATGATACCTGATTCAAAAAGTCGAGTGCGACTCCAAACATAGTTTCAAATCAAGACAGAAAGTTTAAACAGCTCCACTCAAAAAGTTATTGTCCTGCCAAAGTTTTCTCTTCATTTTTTAATACGGGCAAAAAGCACGACCTTTGCAGTCCCAAAAATCTGACAAATTGGGTCAGACAAAATCGGTAAAAATTTCTTGTTTTACTGCTAAAAATGCAGATTTAGGAAAAAATGTCAGTCTTATGTCTAATGGCATAGAAACTGTTCAAACTAAAGAAAAAATTTAACCTTATCAATTCAATAAAGAATCATGTCAAAAGTTAGTATCAAACCATTAGCAGACAGAGTTTTGGTAGAACCTGCTGCCGCAGAAGAAAAAACTGCATTTGGAATTATCATTCCTGACACCGCCAAAGAAAAGCCACAAAAAGGAACTGTTGTTGCGGTTGGTGCTGGTAAAAAAGATGAGCCAATGACTGTAAAAGTAGGCGATACGGTATTGTACGGTAAGTATTCAGGAACTGAAATCGCAGTTGAAGGCAAAGATTATTTAATCATGCGTGAAGCCGATATTTTTGCAGTTCTTTAATCTTTTTCAGTTTTCAGAAATCAAAAACTGGTTGTTTAACATTACTCAATTCAAAAAATAATAACAAAAATGGCAAAAGAATTATTCTTCGACTCAGAAGCACGTGAGAAAATGAAGAGAGGGGTTGATACCCTTGCAAATGCTGTAAAAGTAACTTTAGGACCTAAAGGTCGTAATGTAATTATTGATAAAAAATTTGGTTCTCCTACCATTACTAAAGATGGTGTTTCTGTTGCAAAAGAAATTGAATTAGAAGATGCAGTAGAGAACATGGGAGCTCAATTAGTAAAAGAAGTAGCTTCAAAAACTGCTGACCAAGCTGGAGACGGTACAACTACTGCAACAGTTTTGGCACAGGCTATTTATACAATTGGTTCTAAAAACGTTGCTGCTGGTGCAAATCCGATGGATTTGAAACGTGGTATCGAAAAAGCTGTTGTGAAAGTGGTAGAAAACCTTCGCCAACAAGCTAAGCCAATCGAAACTTCTCACGAAATCGCTCAGGTAGCAACAGTTTCTGCAAATAATGATTCAGAAATTGGTCAGATGATTGCCAATGCAATGGAAAAAGTTGGTCGTGAAGGTGTAATTACTGTCGAAGAAGCTCGTGGTACTGAAACAGAAGTAAAAACTGTAGAAGGTATGCAGTTTGACCGTGGATATTTGTCTCCATATTTCGTGACAAATCCTGAGAAAATGGAAGTTGAATTAGACCGTCCATTTATCTTGATTTCAGAGAAGAAGGTTTCTTCAATGAAAGAATTATTACCAGTTTTGGAAGGTGTTGCACAAACAGGTCGTCCGTTGTTGATTATCTCTGAGGATGTTGACGGAGAGGCATTGGCAACATTGGTTGTAAACAAAATTCGTGGTGCATTGAAAGTTGCAGCTGTAAAAGCTCCAGGTTTTGGTGACCGCCGTAAGGCAATGTTGGAAGACATCGCTATTTTAACTGGTGGAACTGTAATTGCAGAAGAGCGTGGTTTCAAATTAGAAAACGCTACAATTGAATATTTAGGACAAGCAGAAAAAATTGTAATCGACAAAGACAATACAACTATCGTAAACGGAGTTGGTTCAAGCGAAGATATTTTGGCTCGTGTTAATCAAATCAAAAGTCAAATGGAAGTAACAACTTCTGATTATGACCGTGAGAAATTACAAGAGCGTTTGGCTAAATTATCTGGTGGAGTTGCGATTTTATACATCGGTGCTGCCACAGAAATTGAAATGAAAGAAAAGAAAGATCGTGTTGACGATGCTCTTCATGCTACACGTGCCGCCGTAGAAGAAGGCGTTGTTGCTGGTGGTGGAGTTGCGTTTATTCGTGCAATCAAAGCATTAGACGGCTTGAAAGGCGAGAACGAAGACCAAACAACTGGTATCAATATCATTCGTCAAGCAATTGAAGCTCCATTGAGAACAATTGTTTCAAATGCTGGTGGCGAAAGCTCAGTAGTTGTAAATGCAGTAAAAGCAGGCGAAGGTGACTTCGGTTACAATGCTCGTGAAGATAAATACGAAAATATGTTAGCTGCGGGTATTATTGATCCAACTAAGGTAACTCGTTTGGCATTAGAAAACGCTGCATCAATCGCAGGTTTATTATTGACAACCGAATGCGTTATTGCTGACAAACCAGCTCAGGCAGAAGCTCCACACTCACACGGTGGCGGCGGAATGGGCGGAATGATGTAATATTTCGTAAAAAAAGAATAAACAAAAACCCCTCCAAGTTAATTCTCAGAGGGGTTTTTGTTTGTAAATCTATTTTAAAAATATTTAATCAAGAATACAGAATAAGGAATTCAGAATAGAGAAGGAAGATTTTGGAATCACTTCTAAATGCTACATTCTTTGGTCTAAATTCTGACTTATTTTTGGCTGTGTTGCCAAATCGTATATTGCGTTTTTTCATTCCAGAAGACTTACATTCTTCATTTTTCCTTTTCTCCTGTCTCCCGTATTCTGTTATTCCTCATCATCACAACCAATTGGGGCTCCAGGCGGTAATTCTTTGTGGATTGTAATTTTTGCTGCTGACGGAGTTTTCATTCTGTCAATGGCATAATCCAAATGAGCCAGATAATCAGAATCTTTGGCTGTTTTTTTAGCTTCTTCCATAAAAGATTTTAGTTCTTTTAAAACTTTGCCAACAACTGCTCTTACTTGGTAATTACTTGATTCATTGATACTTAGTGCTAATAAATGAGTTAAAACAACTTGTTCTGTTTGTAACTGAACCTGTCGAGAAAGTCCTTGGTTTCGAGATGATTTCCAGGTTTGTTGAACAATTTTATTTACTATTTCTTCAAAACCTAACCCACCATTTCTTGCTTCGTACTCTATCATTCGTGATGCTCTTTCTGGGTGAATCAAAAATTGCAAAGGAAAATCAGCAGCTGCTTCGGCAGACGAAAGTGGGTCGAAAGCCAAGCCTGTTCTTTTTCTAAATAACTCTCTTGAAGAAGAATACCCAGAAGGTCTTGGTGGAATAAGTTTTATGATATTTTCTGGCAACGTCAAAACTTCAGGAGATAGGCATTTCAAAACTTCATCCAATGCCTTCATTTGTGTTTCTTTACTGACTGCTAAAGTTGGAATTTGCCCGTCTCCACGAACCGCAAATCGGTAATCTAAAGAACCAATTATTTTTGCGGCAGCTTCAACTTGGTAACGATGAAGGTTGTAAATTGGTACTAAAGCATCTTCTAAAAATGCCATTGGAACGCCCTCCTTGATTGATTTTTCCCCAAAATTCTTTAAAGCTAATTCTCTCACATTCAATACATTACGAAGATTTTCAGTTGGATTTTGTCCATTATCCCAAAGATGAGCAATCGGGCTTGAACTACCAGAAGGGCGAGCGTCTTGGTCTGTCAGGTAAAGCAAACCTTGTTTTTGAGCTTTAGATAATATCTTGTTTAATTCCGATTTTTCATCCGTTCCCTTCGGGAAATCTTGGTAGCCAAAAGCAATTGAAACTTTATCCCAATCTCCAATACCCACGGCATAAGCATCAGATAAATCAATTTCTCCTTTACTATTTAATTTCAAACTTGGATGAGGATAATCCATCACAGAAGCCCTATTGTTGATACTGGCAGTATAATTATGTTGCAAACCAAGCGTATGACCAACTTCATGGGCAGCCAATTGTTTTAGCCTTTCTAAAGCCATTTTTAGCATCGGGTCATTGGATGGGTCTAATTTTTTCCCATTTTCAAAAGGAGAAAGTAAACCTTGGGCAATCAAATAATCTTGCCTGACCCGTAACGAACCCAAAGACACGTGACCTTTAATGATTTCACCAGTTCTTGGGTCAGTAACAGAATTCCCGTACGACCACCCTCGTGTAGAACGATGCACCCAATTGATAACATTATAACGGCAATCCATTGGGTCGGCATCATCTGGAAGGATTTTAACTTGGAACGCATTTTTATAGCCAGCCGCCTCAAAAGCCTGATTCCACCAAGATGCCCCTTCTAACAAAGCTGAACGAATGGGTTCTGGAGTTCCATTGTCCAAATAGTAAATGATTGGCTTCACAGCCTCAGAAACTTTGAGATTTGGGTCTTTCTTCTTTAAACGATGACGGACAGTAAAATACTTTTCAATCGGCTCATAAACTGGCGTTGAATAATCAAAATAGCTGATTGGATAATAACTTGAGCGAGCATCGAAATCTCTCTTTTGGTACTCATTATCAGGGAGTTGTACAAAACTTTGGTGAAGCCTTAGCGTAAGTGCTTCTGTACTTGGTGTAACCGATTGAACAAAGTTTCCTGCATCATTTCCGCCAGTAAAAGTCTGAGTGATTTCAAATTCTGAGTTGAAGGGAAAGTTTTTTGTTCTGGGTAAATACATTGCAGAACGAGATTTTTCTAAAGAATAACTGCCTTGTTTCATGCTCTTAATTCGTTCAGTAACATTCATGGCATCACGCATTAAAAAATCAGTGGCATCAACCAAAAATCTTCCGTTTTCCTCTGCTTCGGTAGTAAATCCCCAAAGGTTTGATGCTGCAAAAGATTGTTCAACGGCTTTTCTTTCGTTGGAGTCTGTCGATAAAGCCCTGAATTTTTGATTAGGCTGAACCAATAAAATTTTTCTCCCAACTTTTGAAAAATAAACCAATTTTTCATCACCTAAAAGCCCACGGTCAAGCCCAATATCATTTGAACCCAAACCTCCTGGTAACGAAACAAGATAAAGCATTTCTTGGTCGAATTTTGTGATTTCGAGGTAAATTTTACCCTGATTTTCGTCCCACCAGTAATTCAAAAAACCTTCATATTTTTTCATTTGGGAAGTTTTTTCAGAAATAGAAGGAAGTTTTTGGGCAAAAGAAAAGTTTGCAATGAAACTTAATAAAATTAAAAAGAAGAGTTTTTTCATGAATTGATGAGTTTTGAAATGGATGACGATTTATCAAACCGCCGATTAGTGAGTTTAATATTTAAAACCATTTTTGCAAAATTTTAAGGTTTTTCAGAACGATTTGACAAATCGTGGTACAAGTTTAGGGTTTTCCTTCCAAAATTTACAAAATTTCCCCAACTTCGTGTATATGAATGAGAAAAAACAAAATTTAAAAATTTGGGCGGGACTTTGGACACTCTATTTGGTTTGGGGTTCAACGTTTTTGGGAGTAAGAATTGTTGTAGAAAGCGTACCTTCGATGATTGTTTCGGGTTTTAGAAATATCATAGCAGGAACTATTATGATAGCTTTAACTTTCGCTACTAAAAAATATCAAAAACCTACAAAAGATTATTTAAGAGTAACAACGATTTCGGGTTTTTTAATGCTTACGATGGGCAACGGATTTCTGGCAGTGGCAGCACAATGGATACCGTCAAGTTTTTCGGCTTTGTTCGGGGCAATGGGACCCGTGATGTTAGTAGTTTTGCTATGGATAATGAATCATGAAAAACCCCAAAAAATTGTAATTTTAGGTGCATTCTTGGGAATTATTGGGGTTGCAATTTTAATGAGTCAGAAAAAATTAGCTTTACATGGTTCTGAACAAAATTATTTTTGGGGAGTATTCTTCCTTTTTTTAGGTATTTTAGGTTGGAACTTGGGCGTAGTTTGGTTAAAAAAACAAGAGATAAATCATTTTTCTTCTATGCAAACTTCTGGTTTTCAGATGTTTATAGGTGGGGCATTTGCAACTATCATTTCTTTTTTCTTAGGAGATTTCAAGAACTTTCATCCATCTAACATTCCGACGGCAACGTATTTTTGGTCAGCCTATTTAATAATTATAGGTTCAATTGTAGCGTTTTTAGTATTTTCTTGGCTCTCAAAAGTAACCGAACCAACGCTTATCGCCACATATACCTACGTAAATCCGATGGTTGCAATGCTCTTAGGCTGGTTATTTGCTGGCGAAAGGTTAAGTACAATGATGCTTGTGGCTGGAATATTTATCATTTCAGCAGTAATTTTAATCTCAACTTCAAAAAAAACTTCACAAAATGAATCGTAAAATTTTAGCTTTCCAGACTGCTTTATTGTTGATATTATTTTGTTCAAATTTAATGATGGCACAGATGAAAGAAATGCCTTTGTATCCGAATGGAATTCCAAATTCTAAACCAATAAAAAATACGGAGAAATCCGAAATGAGTGGGGGAATACAAATTATCAGTAATATCACTGTTCCTACTTTAACAGCCTATCCAGCACCGAAAGATAAAGCGAATGGAAAAGCCGTTTTGATTTGTCCAGGCGGAGGCTATTGGATTGTAGCAGCGAGTCATGAAGGGGCAGATGTTGCCAAAGAGTTCAATAAAATGGGCGTAACTGCATTTGTTTTGAAATACAGAATTCCAAATTCAGAAGCACAAATTGATAAATCTATTGCTCCATTAGAGGATGTTCAACACGCTTTACGGACAATCAGAAAAGATGCGATTAAATACGGAATCAATCCAAATAAATTGGGGGTTATGGGTTTTTCAGCAGGAGGACATTTAGCAGCAACTGCTTCTACACATTTTTTAAAACCAGTCGGTGAATTAGCAGATGATACCAATGTTCGTCCAGATTTTTCAATTTTAGTCTATCCAGTTATTTCTTTCAAAAGTTTCGGACACAAAGGTTCAGCAGACCAATTAATTGGCAAAAACCCTACTGATGCTATGATAGAGCTATATTCTAATGAAACACAAGTAACAAAAGAGACTCCGCCTGCAATACTCATTCACGCTGGAGATGACGAAGCAGTGCCCGTGAAAAATTCCTTAGCTTATTATGAGGCTTGTCAGAAAAATGGAGTTTTAGCTGAATTACACATCTATCCAAAAGGAGGACATGGTTTTGGCATGAACAACAAAACAACCAATGACAAATGGATGGACAGAGTAAAGAATTGGATAGAAAAACAGTAGAGACGTTCCATGAAACGTCTTCACGGGCAAATTTTCGATGAAACGTCTTCACCAGTAATTTTCAGACAAATCAATTTATAAAATAATAAAGACGTTCCACGGGTTGACGTTTTTACGGAAGACGTTTAATAAGAGGAATTTCGTCGGAAGACGTTTCATGAAACGTCTCTACTAAAAAAAATATCGTGCTAAACAAACAAACAGCGTTTATCAATCACTTACAAGAAAGTTTTGCAGAAAAGACTTTTTTGAAATTGACCTTGAGTAATTATCACGGTAAAGAACCTGATTGGAAAAATATTTATGTCAGACAGATTTTGATTAAAAATAACCTCCATCTTTCTTTCACTTTTCGTAGAAAAACAAATGATTTTGTAAAGAATTTTTCTGTTGAAGAAGGCTTACAAAAAATCTTTCAATTTATCGAAAATGATTTCAAAGTTATAACGCTTTTTACAACAAATAATGACATTGTTTTAGAGCAAAATAAACAGAATGCGACACTGAAAATTTTGAAACCTACGACAAAATCTGAGGTTTCGTTGGAACATAATAAAGAAAAACAAAGACTAATTAAGCCCGATTCAAAAGGCGGATATTTACATGATTTAAAAATTACTGATGCTGAAGGAAATGTCTTCAAAAATGCACAAGATAAATACAAACAAATCAATCATTATGTCGAAATTTTGAGTTCATTAATCAAGGAAATCCCCAATGAAAAACTCAAAAAAGTTGCCGATATGGGTTCTGGGAAGGGATATTTAACTTTTGCACTGTACGATTATCTGAAAAATACACTCGGAATAAATACAGAAGTGGTAGGAGTGGAGTACCGAGAAGATTTGGTAAAACTTTGTAATCAGATTGCACAGAATGCTCATTTTGAAGGACTGAAGTTTACACAGGGAACAATAGAAAACTACGAAAACAGCAATATTAATCTATTGATTGCCCTTCATGCCTGTGATACAGCGACTGACGATGCCATTGCAAAAGGAATAAATGCGAATGCAGATTTAATTGTGGTTGCCCCGTGTTGTCACAAACAAATTAGGCGAGAAATGGAGAAAAATAAAGCCCAAAACGAAGTAGATTTTTTAGTAAAATATGGTGTATTTTTAGAAAGACAAGCTGAGATGGTAACTGATGGGATTAGGGCTTTAATTTTGGAATATTTTGGCTATAAAACCAAAGTTTTTGAATTTATTTCTGATGCCCATACGCCCAAAAATGTGATGATTGTAGGAATAAAAAATGAACATAAAACGATAAAAAATCCTGAAATTTTAGCCAAGATTGAAGCCTCAAAGCAATACTTTGGCATTGGGTATCACCATTTAGAACGAATCATGTTATTGTAGTTTTTGTAGCACAGGAATCTTTTCCCGTGAATCAGACGAAGATGAACGGGAATGGATTCTTGTAGTTCGAGTGATACAACATTTCCAAGTTAACGAATTTCCAAATTTTCAAATTAATTTATGAAATATCAACCAATTAATAATCAGTTATTTATACAAAACCGTAAGAATTTTACGGATGCCTTAAAGCCTAAATCATTGGCAATTTTCAATTCAAATGACATCATGCCTACCAATGCTGATGGTACAATGGGTTTTAGACAAAATGCTGATTTATTTTATCTTTCGGGGATTGATCAAGAGGAGAGCATTTTAGTACTTTTTCCAGATTGTCCAGACCCAAAGCATAGAGAAATCCTTTTTATCAGAGAAACCTCAGAGCATATTGCCATTTGGGAAGGCTATAAATATACCATTGAACACGCCAGAGAAGTTTCTGGAATTAAGACCATCTATTGGACAAAAAATTTTGATTCAATCTTGAAAGTCATTGGTTTTGAGGCAGATAATCTCTACTTGAATACCAACGAACATTTCAGGAGTTCTTCGGAAGTGCAAACTCGTGATGCGAAATTTATCCTACAAATGCAGCAACTTTTCCCATTGCATAAATATGAACGTTCTGCTTTGATTATGCACAAAATCAGGACGGTGAAAAATGCTATTGAGGTTGATTTGCTTAGAGAAGCCGTGCGAATAACAGAATTAGGTTTCAGAAGGGTTCTTGGTTTTGTGAAACCTGATGTTCAAGAATATGAAATTGAAGCAGAATTTATTCATGAATTTACTCGAAATCGGTCTAAAGGTTTTGCTTATACGCCCATCATTGCGTCTGGAGAAAATGCAATTGTTTTGCATTATATTGAAAACAGTCGCCCATGCAAAAGTGGTGATGTAATTTTGTTGGATGTTGCAGCAGAATATGCTAATTACAATGCAGATTTGACACGCTCAATTCCTGTAAGTGGGCGTTTTACGAAAAGACAGAAGGATGTTTATAATGCTGTTTTGCGAGCAATGAGATTTGGAAATAGCATTATGAATCCTGGGATTTTGTGGGAAGATTACCAAAAAGAGTGCGAGAAATTCATTGAATCTGAGTTAATAGGATTAGGGCTTTTGGATAAAACGGATATAAAAAATCAGAATCCAGACCAACCGCTTTTGAAAAAATACTTCATGCACGGAATGTCGCACCACTTAGGGATAGATGTACACGATGTTTGGAACAAATATCGTCCTTTTGAGGCTGGTAATGTTTTTACGATTGAACCAGGGATTTATATTAAAGAGGAGGGTTTAGGAATTCGTTTAGAAAACAATGTGCTAATCACCGAAAATGGAAATATTGATTTGATGGCAAATATTCCAATTGAGGTTGAGGAAATTGAAGATTTAATGCAAAAATAATGATAGAAAACCCAATAAGCCCAAGCCCACTAATCACGAATGATGCCGTAGTTTTTGGAATATTATTAGCTATTCTGACACTGACATTTTATACATCATCCTTGAAATCGAAGTTTTGGGAACGATTTTATACATTTTTTCCAACGATTTTGGTATGCTATTTTGTTCCAGGCTTGCTCAATTCGTATGGAGTTATTTCTGCTGAAACTTCTCAATTAGATGAATTTGCATCAAAGTATTTATTGCCAGCCTGTTTGGTATATTTTACGATAAATATTGATTTTGTTGCCTTGAAAAAATTAGGAGGAAAAGCAGTTTTGGTTTTCCTTGCAGGGTCTTTGGGCGTGATGGTAGGCGGACCATTATCGCTTTGGATAGTAAAACAAATTAGTCCAGAAGCTGTTTCTGGTGAAATGTGGCGGGGTTTGGCAACCATTGCAGGTAGTTGGATAGGTGGAAGTGCAAACCAAACGGCATTGAAAGAAGTTTTTGCTCCGAGTGGAGAAATATTCTCCAAAGCCATTGCCGTTGATGTAATTAGTGCTGAATTATGGTTGGCAATTTTGTTATATGGCGTCGGTAAAACTGCCAGTATTGACAAGTGGTTAAAAGCAGATGAAACGATTTTTTTAGAAGTAAAAGAGCGAATTGAAAATCAGAAAACTGAGTCCAAAGTACCCACCATGTACGATTATCTTCTGATGTTGTTAATTGGTTTTGGTACTTGTGGAATTGCAGTACAAATGGCAGATTGGATAGTGCCTTTTATCAAAGAAAATTATCCAGAACTCAAAAAATATAGCCTAACTTCAACTTCATTTTGGGTCATTTCCTTATCCACTGCCATCGGTTTACTGTTATCACAGACCAAAGCCAAGCGAATAGAAACAACTGGGTCAACAACTTTAGGTAGTTTATTACTATTTATTTTAATAGCGACAATCGGGATGCAGATGAACATTTCTTCTGTTTTTGATGCTCCGATATTATTTTTAGTAGGATTGATTTGGATTTCAACTCATGCAATTTTTACTATCGTAGCAGCTCGATTATTGAAAGCTCCTTACTTTTTTGCTGCTGTTGGTTCGCAAGCAAACGTGGGCGGAGCGGCATCAGCATCCGTGATTGCAGCAGCTTTTCATCCTGCATTGGCATCAGTGGGAGTACTTTTAGCAATTTTAGGCTATGCAATTGGTACTTATTTAGGTTATCTTACAGGTTTGATGATGCAATGGGTAGCTGTTTAATTTCGATTTTCGATGATTGAAGTTCGTTTTTTGTGGAGAAAATATTATGGGTTTAAATCAAAACTGCTTGTATCTATTTGATTTTCAGAAATTTGTAATTTAAGCTAAGTCTTGCGTTATTATTTTAGAACTTATTTATGATGAAATTTAATATATCATTTTTGCCTTTTATCTTTTTATCTTCCGTGATTTTTGCTCAACCGCCCTCCAAAATCACTCCTGACTATTATCCACAAGGATATTTTTTATTTCCGATTAATCCTGGGCAACAAAATTTTTTAGCAGGTGGAATGGGAGAGATGCGTCCAGATCATTTTCATGCAGGTTTAGACATCAAAACACAAGGGAAAGAAAATTTACCCGTTTTGGCATCTGCCGAAGGTTATATTTCTAAAGTAGCTGTAATGACGCACGGATATGGGAATGTGATTTTTATAAAACATCCTAATGGTTTCACTACGGTTTATGGTCACCTAAAAGAATTTTCCGAGCCATTGGCGAGCTATGTGAGGCAAAAAAGATTAGAAACTCACACATTCGAGATAAAACTTGATTTAGAATCCAACCAATTTCCTGTAGTTCGTGGACAAACAATTGCGATGTCAGGCAATACTGGTGGTTCAGTTGGACCACATTTGCATTTCGAAATCAGAGATAAATATGAAAATTTGATGAATCCATTATTGTTCGGTTTTACAGAAATTGTAGATAACTTATCTCCAATTTTTAAGCAAATTACCATTGTACCACTTTCAATCAATACTCGAATTGACGGCGAGTTTGCCAGGAAAACATTTTATGCAAAACAACAACCAGATGGTAAGTTTTTAATACCTCAAACGATTTCAATTATTGGTGAAATTGGACTTGAAATGGACGCTGTCGATAAAATGAATTATACTCATAATACCTCTGGAATTAGCTGTACGGAGGTTTTTGTGAATGATGAAGAAGTTTTTTATAATAGTTTGAACACTTTCCCGAACAACCTTCAACATGATTTTAATGTTTTTGAAGACTATGCCAATGAGCAACAAAAAAATCAAAGAATTCAAAAATTATTTGTTGAAGATGGCAATAGATTACCCATTTATCGCTCTAAATCTGCTGGTAAAATCTTAATCGAAGAAGGTAAAATTTATGCACTAAAAATTAAAGTTTATGACCATAAAGAAAATGCTAATGAGTTGGTTTTTAGTATTTTGGGACAAAAACCATCAAATAGCACTATTGCATCAACAAGTACTCAACCTACCGAAATACAAAGTTTTTTAGAGAATAATGTTTTGGGTATAAAAGTGAAGAACCTAAAAAGTGTAAACTCTCTTTTAGAAATTACCTTGTCTGATGGGAAAAAACAATTATTGCCGATTGCCTATTCTAAAGGAAATGAATCATTTTACTTGTGGGATTTACGAAAAGGATTGCCAATTTTAGCAACAATTGATGGGGCTGTTCTTGATTTTGCATTTCGGAAAACCATTTTTCCCAACCAAGAAAGTACTTTTGAGAGTAAAAATCTGAAAGTGGATTTCTCAAGGGAATCCTTGTACGATACGCTATTTTTTGAAACAAGTACCAATAAAAACGTCATCAATATTGGTAGTAGTTCAGTTCCTTTGAAGGGAAAAATTAATGTAAAATTCTCTTTGAGTGATTCAATTCCGCCAAAAGAAAAAACAAGTTTTTATAGCGTTAAAAATTCAGAAAAAAATTTCCTAAAAAGTACTTGGACAGGGAAAAATATAAATTTTAGTACTGAAAAATTTGGAATATTTGAAATGCTTACAGACTCAATTCCGCCAGTTATTAGACTTTTGGAAGCAAATAAAAATTATGTCCTACTAAATATAAAAGATGAATTGTCTGGAATAGACCAATTTAGGGGCTACTTAAATGAAAAACCAGTACTTTTGGAGTATGATTACAAAAGCTCAAAAATTTGGCTTTTAAAACCAGATTTGAATCAGCCTTTGTTGGGTAAACTAAAAATGGAAGTGTTTGATAATCAGGGGAATAAAGAAATTTTTGAAAAGGAATTAACCGAAAATTTTCCTGTAATTCACACTTTTAAAACTAAAAAAATGCCTAAACGAAAGTGAAATTTGAAATAAATTTAATCATTAGAAAACCCATTCAGTTCGATAACATAATTGAGTGGTTATCCTTTAAAATAATTCTTAAAAACTATGGCACTCAATATTGGCGACAAAGCCCCTTCTTTTGAACAGAAAGACCAAAATGGGAATATCCTAAAACTATCAGATTTCTCAGGAAAAAAAGTAGTACTTTATTTTTACCCAAAAGACGACACCCCAGGTTGTACAGCCCAAGCGTGTAATTTGAATGAAAATTTGCCTTCTCTAAACGCAAAAGGCTTTGAGATTATAGGTGTAAGCGTTGATGGCGAAAAAGCACATCAAAAATTCATTAAGAAATATGATTTGAAGTTTACTTTGCTTTCAGATGAAGACCATCAAATGGTCGAGGCTTATGGAGTTTGGGTAGAAAAATCAATGTATGGTAAAACGTATATGGGAACAGCCAGAACCACATTTTTGATAAATGAAGAAGGAATTATTACTGACATCATCTCAAAAGTTGATACCAAAAACCATACAGTACAAATTTTGGCTTAAATTTGTGTAAAAAAATAGAGATATGGAAAATGTAAATGAAACAAGAAATGTAGATGAAATTATCCATCGCTTAATTGCTGACAAATTAGACATGGAACGTCAGGCACGAGAGGATTTTAAAAAACCTCATGTTCAAGAAGCGTTTAAACGTTTAAGAGAAAGAAATAAACAAAATGGAAATAAATTTCAGCCCTTAGAATTTTGAAAAAATAGATTCAGACGAGCAAAGCTATTTATTTGAGACAGATTTTGATCTTGCGTACGAGATTATTTTTAAACCAACTCCGTACCTTTTCTCACCAGATAAGCCATATTCAAAAAATACTTATGAGTTTTCAATAATTGTTATTGAAAACCCTAAACACTCATCTCCTCCATTTGATAACAGAATTGGAAGTACGATTGCCAAAATATTTGATGAATTTTATAAAATTAATGGAAATACCGTAAGCCTTTATATTTGTGCTTCTCATGACAACAGACAAAAGGTACGATATAGAAAATTTAATAGTTGGTTTACAACTTTCAATTCAAGCAAATACTTTAAAATAGATGCAACTTTAAAAGATTTGAAAAATAATGAATTTCCAATATCCATAATTCTTTCTACAGAAAATCCTTACAGAAAATTAATAAGTAATGATTTTTATGATGTAATTGACAACTTTCAAAATAACAAATAACCGATTCTTAATAATCAATTATATATAATGCAAATTACTGAATTACAGAACGTTGCGTCCCAAGTGAGACGTGATATTGTCAGACAAGTACACGCTTGTCAGTCTGGTCACCCTGGAGGATCTTTGGGATGTACCGATTTATTAGTAGGTTTATATTTCGACCAAATGACCCAAAAAACTAATGCGGATGGTACAAAACCATTTGATATGAACGGTATCGGAGAAGATCTTTTCTTCCTTTCAAACGGGCATATTTCTCCTGTGTTATATTCGGTATTGGCACGTTCTGGATACTTTCCTGTTGCTGAATTGGCAACTTTTCGTAAACTTAATTCTCGTTTGCAAGGACACCCGACAACCCACGAACATTTAGACGGTATCAGAATTGCTTCTGGTTCATTAGGACAAGGTCTTTCTGTGGCAATTGGTGCTGCAATGGCTAAAAAACTAAATGGAGACAATGGAATTGTTTATTGTTTAATGGGAGATGGAGAGCAACAAGAAGGACAAGTTTGGGAAGCAGCAATGTTTGCTCCACATAACAAAATAGATAATCTAATTGCAATAGTTGATTATAATGGTCAACAAATTGATGGACCAACAGATAAAGTATTGTCTAACAGAGATTTAGCTGCAAAATACGAGGTATTCGGTTGGAAAGTTTTGAACTTAGCCAAAGGTAATGACATGGAATCTGTAATTGAAACTTTGAAAGAAGCACGTTCATTGACAGGGCAGGGAATTCCAGTTATGATAATGATGGTGACTGAAATGGGAGCAGGAGTTGATTACATGATGGGGACTCACAAATGGCACGGTACTGCACCAAACGACGAACAATTAGCGGCAGCATTAGCACAATTACCAGAGACTTTGGGAGATTATTAATTTTTAGAAAATCAAGATGAAAAAATATACTTTTACAGAAAAAAAAGATACTCGTTCGGGCTTTGGTGCTGGAATGCAGATTTTAGGACAAACTAGTCCTAATGTTGTTGCTTTATGTGCCGATTTGGTTGGCTCTTTGAAATTGGACGCATTTATCAAAGAAAACCCTGAGCGTTTTATTCAATGTGGTATCGCTGAGGCAAATATGATTGGTATTTCTGCTGGGTTAACTATTGGTGGAAAAATTCCTTTTGCTACTACATTTGCTAATTTTGGCTCTGGTCGTGTTTATGACCAAATCCGTCAATCTGTTGCGTATTCAAACAAAAATGTAAAAATCTGTGTATCTCATGCTGGTTTAACTTTGGGGGAAGACGGAGCAACCCACCAGATTTTGGAAGATTTGGGCATGATGAAAATGTTGCCAGGCATGACAGTTATCAACCCTTGTGACTATAACCAAACTAAAGCTGCGACGATTGCAATTGCAGACTACGAAGGTCCTGTTTACCTTCGTTTTGGTCGTCCTGTGATTCCAGTTTTTACTGACGCAGACCAAAAATTTGAAATTGGAAAAGCATGGACTGTCAACGAAGGAACTGATGTAAGTATCTTCGCAACAGGACATTTGGTTTGGGAAGCAATCCAAGCAGGAGAGATTTTGGCTGAAAAAGGAATCAGTGCAGAAATAATAAATATTCACACGATTAAACCTTTTGATACTGAGGCTGTCTTAACATCAATAAAGAAAACTGGTTGTGCAGTTTCTGCCGAAGAACACCAAATTAATGGTGGTTTGGGTGATTCAATCGCTCAGGTTTTGGTACAACAATACTATGTTCCCATGGAATACGTAGGAGTGAACGATTCTTTCGGAGAGTCTGGAACACCTACACAATTAATGGAAAAATACGGACTAACAGCAGCAGACATTGTGGAAAAAGCATTGAAAGCAATTAGACGGAAGAATTCATAATCTTTTGATAGTAAGTGACTTACTCCTCAAGAATCTGAATTCTTGAGGAGTTTTTTTATGGAATTCATCTGGTTAAAAATTTAGTATGCCCGAAATTAAATTATCTGATGCTGAAATATTAACAAAGTTTTCTGTTGATGAAACTAAAAATTTTGCATTTAATCAACTGGTAAATATTTATCAGCAGAAAGTGTATTGGCATATTCGTAAAATGGTGATTGACCATGATGATGCAGATGATTTAACGCAAGAAACGTTTATAAAAGCATGGAAAAACTTAGATAATTTCAAAGGTGAATCTCAACTTTTCACTTGGCTTTATAGAATTGCTACCAACGAATGCTTAAATCATTTAGCAAAAAAGAAGCGACGTTTTTTCTTACCAATCAACGATATAACCGAAGAATTATCCAATAAAATTGATGATTCAGTTTTGATTTCAGGAGAAGAAATACAATTAAAATTACAAAAAGCAGTACTCACCCTTCCAGACAAACAACGGTTAGTTTTTAACATGAAATATTACGATGAAATGAAGTATGAAGAAATCGCTGAAATTACAGGTACATCAGTCGGGGCATTGAAAGCATCATATCATTTAGCCGTAAAAAAGGTTGAAGAATTTCTTAAAAAGGATACATTTTAATTAAACCTTTTTCTGAAAATTAAATCAAAGAACTGTTCTTGATACAATCCACAAAAGCTAACATAAATCGTTTTAACGAATTATGCAGTAATATTAAAATGAAAAAAGAAGAGATAAATTTAGAAAAATTACCCAAAGAAAATGTTTTCAAAATACCAGATAACTATTTTGAAAATCTATCCGAGAAAATAGCAAGCCGTGTTTCTGAGGACAGCAAAGTTATTTCTCTCAGAAAATGGTCACCAAAATATACTTTGCTTGCTATTGCGGCATCCTCGGCAATTGCAGTTATGGGTTTCTTTTGGGTAAATTCACAGCAAGATAAAAATGAAAATGTTGCATTGTCAGGCGTGAGTCAGCAAGAGATTGTCAACTATTTGATTCAAGAAAATATGTCTCAAAGCGAAGTTACTGAGCATTTTGAAAACACTAATTTATTGAAGATAAAAGACACTGATTTATTGGATAATCTAAAAGTTAGCGATAAAGAAATTTTACAAAGTGTTGATTTAGAGAGCGTTGAAGAGGAAATTTAGCGTTATTGTTACCAAATTTATTATTACATTTAATTTTAAAAAAATGAAAAAAACAACCATTTTAATTATCATTTTAACCATTGCTTTTACTGCAAGTTTAAAAGCACAAGATGATTTTCCGAGAGCTAAAGAAAAAATCAGAGCCGCAAAAGTTGGCTTAATAACGAGTCGTTTGAATTTAACCGAAGACCAAGCCAAAACTTTCTGGGTTGTTTATGAAGAATTTGATAAAAAACGAGCAGAAATTAGAAAGAATATTCGTGAAATGACAGCCGAAAGTAGAAATATTACTACTACTGATGACAAAATTTTGGCAGATATTAAAGAAGTTTTGAGTTTAAAACAAAAAGAAGTTGACTTAGAAAAAGAATATTTGTCTAAATTTTTAAAGACTATCAACGTTCGTCAACTTTCTGAATTATTTAAAACTGAGCAATTATTTAATCAAATGCTGGTGAAAAAATTGAATAAAAAAGGTGATAAATTTGACAAAGAGTAATTTGTTTTCAGGATGGATTTTAAGAAACCTCTCTAAAATTTAGGGAGGTTTTTTTATTTTTGGAATTATATACTATTTGGCGGGTTATAAAAAAACCTCTCCCCCAGCCCCTCTCCTGCTGAGAGGGGAGCATTTATGGACGAATTTCTCCCTTCTCAGCAGGAGAGGGGTCGGGGGAGAGGTTTTTCTAAGTCAAACACATCTGTCCGCCAAATAGTATATAATTCCGTTTATTTTTCAAAAAAATCACAATTCCTCGCAAGTTTTATTTTTATTTTACATCTAAGTAATTGAATTCGAGATGTTTCCCAATAAATGACCGAACAAGAACTACTATTTAGATTACAGTCTGGTGATGAATCAGCCTTTAAGACTTTAGTTGAAACCCACCAAAAGCGGGTTTTCAATACTGTCTTGGCGATTGTGCAGGATTTTGAGGAGGCAGAAGATGTATCGCAGGAAGTTTTTATGGAGGTTTATCAGTCGGTAAAAAAGTTTAGAGGAGATTCAAAAATTTCGACTTGGTTGTATAGAATTGCTACTACAAAGGCTTTAGAGGAAATTCGTAAAAAGAAAGCTGCTAAACGATTCTCTTTTTTTACGAGTTTATTTGGAGATAGTAATGAGGTTCTTCACGAATCCGCTGATTTTGTACATCCAGGAGTGGTTCTGGAACAACAAGAAAATGCAAAAGTATTATTTAAGGCTATCAATCAATTGCCTGAAAATCAAAAAGTTGCTTATACTTTGAGTAATATTGAGGGGTTGAGTTATCAGGAAATTACGGAGGTGATGGAAGTTTCATTGTCATCGGTAGAATCACTTTTATTTAGAGCAAAAACAAATTTAAAAAAGTCATTAGGAGATTACTATAAAAATCACTTTGTATGAAAAATTCTCACGACATAGAACAAAAAGTTGAGGAAACTTTGAATGCACTGGACGGAATGGAACAAGCCGAACCCAAACCGTTTTATTATACCCGTTTGAAGGCAAGAATGGAGAGAGAATTGTTGCAACCAAAAACTGTTTTAGGTTGGACTTTTAAACCAATTTATGCCTACGCTTCCTTAGCTTTGGTTTTAACAATAAATATTTTTACGATTGTTACCCTCAATAATAAAAGTAATCAGCCTCCCAAGGATGTGCAAACATACAGTTTGTACGACCCTAATGGTTTGTAAATGATAAAGTTATGAACGAACAAAATAAATTCAGAAATCTTTGGTTTGCTATTATGAGCCTCTTTTTGCTTAATATAGGCACATTAAGCTGGATGTTTTTCAAAAATCAAGGGCATGAACCGCCAATTGGTCCTGTTATTATTGAAGAAGCACTAAGGTTTGATAACAAACAATTATCAGATTTTAAACCTTTGATGAAAAAGCACTTTGAAACTGTTATTCCTTTGAGAAAAGCTATCCAACAAGATAAAGATTCTCTTTTTGATTGGTTGAAGTCGGGTGGCAATGATTCTATATCTTTTAACAATCATTTAGCCTCAATGTCTGCCAAAGTGATTGAAAATGAGAAAAATACTTTCTTGCATTTTAAAGAAATTAGAGATTTATGCACACCTGAACAGAAAAAGTATTTTGACGAAGTACTGATTGAGAAATTCAAACACCATAACGATAAAAAAAGTCCACCACCTCCAAGGGATTCAAAATAAAGAGTAAAAAAAAGGCGATTTCACGAAATGAAATCGCCTTTTTTTATTTTTTTTCAAACTGACCGCAAGTTTTCTTTTTGCTTAACATCTAATACTTTGAAAACAAACTCAAACATTAAATGAAAAAACTCTACTGATACAATATTGTATTTTAGACTTAGTCACTGGAATTCAATAATGGATGAACTTTTAAATTCCAGTGACTTAAACAAATAGAAAACATGAAGAAGCTAATTTTTGCAACTGTAATTATTTTAGGAATTGGAGCAATTGCTTGTAAAGAAGAAACACTTAGACCTAATCCTTCTGGAGGAAATACTGTACCGAGTGGCACAGTTGGTACTGGAACAAATACTGGTACAACATCAGGGAGTTCTGGTTCAACAACAACTACTACTACTGCAACAGATTATAGTTCGATAGTTCAAAAAGCCTTTTCTGGCTATGGAGCTGCAAGTGTAAGTTCTGTAACGGTTGATGGTGATTATGTTGTGATAAAATGTACAGGTGTGCCAGACCATAAAAGCCCCTATTTTAAAAATTCGACTTGGGAAAGTTCTATGTATGTTGCCGACACAAGAAGCACTTTTAAGCAAGCCCCAGGTAGTTATGTTGCCGCATTTAACTATACTTTCAGAATCCCGAAAGCTCCAAAAGAATCATCTTCCAAAAAATCATTGGGTACGGCAACCATAGGAATAGCCCTGAATGGCGTGCCACTCTTCAATCAATATGCTGCTGGGAATACTGCTATCTCGGTTGGAACGGGAGAATATGTTTCATTTGATTTGTACGGTGGACACCCTGCCCCTTCACTTGATTATCACTATCATATTGAACCCAATTTTATTACTACTGCCAAAGGTTCTGATGCTTTAATTGGGTATTTATTGGATGGTTTTCCAGTATATGGTTCAAAAGAAAATGGCAAGACGGTAACTTCTTCAAGTTTGGATGCCTATCATGGTCATACGGCTGTAACGAAGGAATATCCAAACGGAATTTATCATTATCATACTACTGCCGATGCACCGTTTATCAACGGAAACGGATTTTTCGGAACGGCTGGGACTTGGACAAAATAATTTTTTTATAAAAAAGTGGTTTTATCAAACATTGGAAACTGTTTCGAAATAAAACCCTGCGTATAATCCCTTGTGGGTTATACGCTTTTCAAATTTAAAATTAAAAACAACATGAAAAATTATACAATAATTTTATTCGCTTTCGTATTTACGATTACTTTTTCTTGTGAAAAAGACCAGACAAATCCTTCGACTACAGGTACAGGAGTAACAACTACTGCAACAGATTATAGTGCGGTAGTTCAAAAAGCATTTACGACTTATGGAGCAAAAAATGTAAGTTCTGTTACGGTGGACGGAGATTATATTTTAATCAAAACGAATGGTGTTCCTGAACACAAAAGCCCTTACTTCAAAGGTTCAACTTGGGAATCTACTTTGTATGTAGCTGATACCAGAAGCGAGTTCAAACAAGCTCCAGGAAGTTATATCTCAGCGATAAGCTATACTTTCAAAATACCCAAAGCACCCGTTGAGTCATCTTCCAAAAAATCATTAGGTACTGCCACTATTGGCGTAGCCTTAAACGGAGTGCCAATTTTTAATCAATATGCTGCTGGTAATACGGTTATTACAGTCGGGGCAGGAGAATATGTTTCTTTCGATTTATATGGTGGACACCCATCACCTAATCTTGATTATCACTATCATGTAGAACCAAATTATATTACTGCCAATAAAGGCTCAGATGCCTTAGTGGGCTATTTGTTAGATGGATTCCCAGTTTATGGACCGAAAGAAAATGGTAAAACTTTGGTGAGTACAGATTTGGATGCTTATCATGGACATACAGCTAAAACTGCTGAATATCCAAGCGGAATTTATCACTATCATACAACGGCTGATGCCCCTTTTATTAATGGAAATGGATTCTATGGAACGGCTGGTACTTGGACTAAATAGTTATAATTCAATAAAAGAAAGTGGTTTTATTAAACATTGGGAACTGTTTCGAAATAAAACCCTGCGTATAATCCCTTGTGGGTTATACGCTTTTAATATTTAAAACACACAAGATTATGAATTTTAAACCACTATTTACTTTGGTAGCCATTTCATTTTTTGCTACTCAATCTTTTGCCCAATTTGGCTTTAATTCTACTGGGGCAACACCCGATAACTCGGCGATGGTGGATATTTCAAGTGATTCAAAAGGTGTACTTGTGCCAAGAATGACCACTACGCAAAGGACAGCTATTGCAAGCCCTGCCACTGGTTTATTGGTTTTTGATAGCGATTTAAAGGCTTTTTATTATTATGATGGCACTGTTTGGACAGCTATAAATAGTGGAACTCTTGCAGAATCTGACCCCAAAATAGGTACATTAACAACTTCTTACTTACCACGTTGGAATGGCTCAACCTTAGCAAATTCAGCCATTTATGACAACACTGGTACAAGAATAAGCATAGGTACTACCACCATTTCACCTGAATCTAAATTGGCATTGGGGGCTATTTCATCAACCGAAGGTGGACAATTGCAACTTAATGGTAGTTCCT
>JAAFJL010000045.1 GCA_013298865.1 Cytophagales bacterium
TTCAAACAAAAAAATGGACCGCCAAAGACAGTCCATTTTCACCATTAACCATTTGTGTTTAAATTATTATGAGTTTCCCAAAGGGTAAATCTTCAATTTTCCATTGCAAGTTCAAGGAATTACTGATAGCCTATTCCTATTTTTTACTTAAATTGCATAGACAAAGGTAAATAATAAAATTTGATATTTCCAAATAATTGGAAAATAATATTAATAATTCCTGATTAATGGAAAATAAGTTTAGTACGAATCTTAGACTATTAAGAAAAAAGAATAAATTAACTTTAGAAGAGTTAGGAAAAGAGCTTGGAATAAGTAAAAGTGCCATTTCAGATTATGAAAATGGTAATACTTTGCCGTCGTTGGATGTGTGTAAAAATATTTGTAACTTCTTTGAAATCAATATTGATGATATGCAAAATTCCGATTTTTCGGAATTAACATTAGAAGAAATCCAAAAATCCAAAAATAATACAGTAGCTAAAGTTATTAATTTTGATACTAGCTCTGCCCAAAAACAATTAGAATTTCAAAATAAATTACTGAGCCAGCAAGTAGAAGGGCTACAAATTCAATTACAATTAGTGAAGCAATTGACAGAAAGTAAAAGCTCAGAAATCAAATCGTTACAAATTCAAATAAAATTATTAGAAGAGAAACTGAATGAAAATAATTAAGAATTAAGAATTAAAAATTTTAGTACACCCCAGTAAAATTAGTTTACCCTATTTTTAATTCATAATTCTTAATTTTTAATTTCTAAGTTTTGCCATATAAGTAAATATCCCGACTCCTCCTATCAAAATCAATCCACAGACAAGTATCTGATTAAGAGAAGGTTGTATCACGTACATTGCTCCAAAAAACTGTATAATTAGCATCGTATATAATATTTTAGCGATACCTTTTCTTGCCATTTTGTTAATAACGAATGCCCCCAATGGAGCAAAAACTGCTACGAAAGGTACACAAGCGAGCCAAATCTCGAACGCCTCATCTTGGAAATCTTTAATAACTTTTGCGTGCAGAAAAAAGCCAAGAATGGTCTCAATCGTCATGATAATTACCGAAGACGGAGTTGCTACTTTTTCGCTGACACGGTAATAAATTGTCATCAGACAGAAGGTGAAAATATTAATTCCTGTACCAAAAAGTGATGAAATAACGCCTCCCACAAGTCCAAAAGCCATTAATCGAATAAAATCGGCAGTTTGTGGATGCTGAATTTTATCAAAAACTGCTCTATCTGGGCGACGATTTTGTAGCCATAACGCAATCCCAAAACTCAACCACAAAGACACAAAAAATAACTTTGCCTGTACAGGTGACACCAAAGGCACAACATAATAAGTCCCGAAAATCAAACCAAAAATCCCCGCAAAGGCAACGTATTTGATATACGTCCAATCTACTTTAATTTTCATACCGATAATCAACAACGTAGCCGATGTCATACCGATTGACTGAATAGCAAAAGCAAAATTTCTGGCAACTTCTGGTCGGATTTTTAAGATTAAAGTAAAGATAGGATATGCAACCGCCGCACTACCTTCTGGGCTTGCACCTGCAATAAATGACCCAAAAATCATGGTAAGAACCGTTGCCCATCTACGAGAGTAAAGATCAATAATATCTTTAGAAAACATATAGCTAAACCATACGACCAAGACAGTTGCCAAGAAGAATAGGTAGATCCAAGGGATTTTTGTTTTCGGTAATTTATCAGATTGCATAAAGTTTTGTTACTTTTACTTTTGTGTTAGGGACAGAGATGTTAACAGACAAATTTAGAAACAATTAAAAGGTTATCACAACAAAGAAGTATGAAAAATTTTGAAGAGATTTTAGAAAAACTGATTAATGAACATGATTTCTTGAAACAAATGCAAGGTAGAATCGTGGAGAATTATGACATCATGATTCAGAATCAGCGAGAAAATGCCAATAATCATGAACTTGTTATAGAAAACCAGACGACTATCATCAAGAATCAAGAGATTATCGTTAATAACCAGATAAATATTGTCCGAAATCAGAAGCAAATTGCCCAAAACCAAATTACGCTTGATGTAATCCAGCAAACCCAAACGCACTTACTGAATTTAGTAAAGAAACTCTCTGGTGAAAAAGAATCCATAGAAGATACCATGCAATTTGTGGAGCAAATCAGAGAAAAATCCGAAGAGAACAGAAAAGGTAGAACCTTGAATGAACCAAGTCATTTGTAGAAACCATACTGATAATAGTGACAAATATTATTGGGATATTGTTTCTTGATGAGGAAACTAATATCTTTAAGAGAAAATAATTAATGGAGATAAAATTTAACGTTCAATTTTTGGAGGAGGCAAGCGATTTCCTTGATTCTCTTGACGAAAAGACTAAAGAAAAAGTCATCTACAATATCAAAAAATCGCAAGTTGTGAGCGATAAAGAATTATTCAAAAAACTAAAAGATGAAATTTGGGAATTCAGAACTTTATTTAAAAAATCTCATATCAGGCTTTTCGCATTTTGGGACAAAACTGATAAAATGGATACCGTAGTAATTACCACACATGGTATTATCAAAAAAACTGGTAAAACACCAAAGAGTGAGATAGAAAAAGCTGAAAAAATTCGCAGAGATTATTTTGAATAACACGTAATCAAATGAAAAATAAAAAAATGAAAATGTTTAGTTTGGACGAGATTACAGATAAACATATCGGGCTAATTGGAACGCCCAAACGTGATGCTTTTGAAAATGAATTACGCCTTGATTTAATTGGTGAAGCTATTAAAAAAGCAAGACAAGAACGAAATCTTACTCAAGAGCAGTTAGGAGAATTAGTGGGTGTGCAAAAAGCACAAATCTCCAAATTAGAAAATAGTATTACAGACGCAAGGTTTGAAACAATTTTAAAAGTTTTTAAAGCCCTAAATGCAAAAATCAACTTCAATGTTGAATTGTTGAATCAAAACATGAGTATTGCTTAGTAACGGTGAAACAGTAACTTATTATTTCACCGTTACTTAAAACTCAAACCACTACAATAACCTCTTCATTTGGTACACGGGTTCTTGCTGAATAGATTCCTTCTTCTTTTCCTTTGCCACAGGCTACAATCATTGTAATTTCGGCAGCAGCAGGGAGATTGAGTATTTTGCTGACTAATTTTCTGTCGAAACCCTCCATCGGACAAGTGTCGTAACCTTCGGCTGTCATACTGAGCATGAAGGTCTGAGCCGCCAAGGCACAAGATTTATGAGTCATCACTCGTTGGTCGCCGTGATTGATAATTCTGAGAAAAGGTTTAGTCAACCCTTGATAAAACACAATCATTCTGCGTAACAAAGTCATCACTCCGAAGGGGTCGTGTCTATATACCAAAGGCATGAGTTTTCCGTAATAATCCAAGGCACGTTTGTCTCTTTTGGTTAATTCTTTGCCCTCAAATTGTTTGTTAAGTCCTTCCAGATTCCATTTAGCGTGTTCTTTCCAACGGTCTTGTCTTGTTACAAAAACGATGAGATTATTGGCAGTTTTAGCAGCAGATTGCCCTAAACAAGCACTCGCAAGGGCTTCTCTAACCTCTTTTTTCTTGACCCAATAAAATTCCCACAATTGCATATTGGAGCTATTGGGAGACAAAATGGCACGGTCGAGGCTACGCTTTACGGCAGTTTCATCGAAGGGAGCATCTTGGTCATAGATTCTTACTGAACGACGTTTCTGAACAATTTCTTCAAATTCTGAGCTATACATTTTAATTGGATTGGGGTCTTATTTCTACAAAAATAAAGAAATATTCTTATTTATCCGTTGTATTCGTGAAAGGTAAATGGTGAACGGTGCAGGGTACTGCGGGAACATTTATCACTTAATATTTTGTTGAGTTTATGATAATCATGAACTTTGGGAATTATTTTTCTCATCGAAAAAAACAAGTATGAAATTTTATAAATATCAAGGTACTGGAAATGATTTTGTGGTGATAGATGACCGCTCTGAAACTTTTCCTATTTCGCAAGGATTTATTGCTCATTTGTGCCACCGTAGATTCGGAATTGGGGCAGATGGATTGATGCTACTCCAGAATGCAGAAGGTTACGATTTCAGAATGGTTTATTTTAATGCTGACGGAACGGAAGGCTCTATGTGTGGTAATGGAGGACGCTGTTTAGTTCGTTTTGCTCATGACTTGGGCGTAATCGGGGATTCCACCAAATTCATTGCCACCGACGGAGAACACACTGCTTCGGTTTGTGAAGAAGAGATTTTCTTGAAAATGGGAGACGTTCAGAGCGTTGAGCAACATACCGATTATGATTTCATGAATACTGGTTCGCCACATTATGTTACCTACACAACGGACGTAAAAGATTTGGACGTGACAGAAATTGGAGCTGCAATTCGTTACTCAGAAACCTTTGCTACTAAAGGTGGAACCAATGTAAATTTTGTAGAAGTCGTTGATAATGAGACACTTTGGGTACGTACCTACGAGCGTGGCGTTGAGGATGAAACCTACTCTTGCGGAACAGGTGTAACTGCCTGTGCCTTGTCTGCATACCTAAGACATGGTATGAACGACCCCATTAATATCCGTACTTTAGGCGGAAATCTCAGAATTTCATTTACACCAAATGGCAAAGATTCTTTCAAAAATATCTTCTTGATTGGTCCTGCAAAAAGAGTTTTTGAGGGAGAGATTTTGGGGTAATTATAGTCTTTCAAACATAAAAAGGTGTCAGAATAAGTTTTCTGACACCTTTTTCTATATTTAAAATCTAAATCTCAATACGTTACACGCAAAGTATGAGCATAAGATTCTTTAGTTTTTTCTGGAAAAGTAAGGGTCAGTTCTTCGTTATTTTGTTTCCATTTCAGCGGAACAGGCTTGTCTGAAAGTAATTCTACATTCTTGATTCCTTTCTTTAATTTATTAATAATCAATTGGTTATCCGTAAGTTTATCAAGCAAAAAAGTATAGACAACATTTTCTTTTTGGGTAAATCTAATCTTGATTTTCTGATTTGAAGCCCCCTCTGCCACCGTGTAAGGCTTGGTGTCAAAAATACCTTCTCCATTAATTTTCAACCATTCGCCAAGGGCTTCCAATCGCTCAATTTGAATCGCTGGAATTTCTCCATTGGCATTTGGTCCAACATTGAGGAGGAAATTACCATTTTTACTCACAATATCGACCAGCATATCCACGAGTGCGTCGGCTGAAAGCAATTGCTTATCGTTTTCAACTTGATTGTACCCAAAAGAATAGCCAATGCCACGACAAGTTTCCCATTTTTTTACTGAAATAGAGTCCAATGTGCGATATTCTGGCGTGCTATATTGTCCATATTCTTTAAATTTTCCCCAACGATCATTAAAAACCACATTAGGATTTTGATTAATTGCTTCGGCACAAATACCTAAGAAATCGCCGTTATCTGGATAATTAATATCGTTCCAAAGTACATCTGGTTTATAGCGATTAATCAGTTCGTGATAATGATTATCCGCATAAGCAGTATATGCAACACTTTTGGGCATCGACTGAAAAATATCAGGAAAAAGATTGACGATTGGACTTCTATAAAACGTCCAATCCAAGCCACCAGAGTAATAAACACCAAATTTCATACCTGCTTTCCGAGATGACTTTGCGAGTTCTCCCACAAAATCTTTTGGCGAATTTATCACACTTTTATCCACAAACGGATTAGGTACGGTACTCGGATAAAGCGTAAATCCGTCGTGATGTTTGGTGGTAAAAACAACATATTTTGCTCCAATTTTCGAGAATAAATCAGTCCATTTCTGGGCATCCCATGCCACCGTTTTTTTATTAAAAACTGGTACAAAATCATAATAATCAAAATTCTCTCCGTAGGTTTCCACATGATGTTTCCAGGTTGGAGCATCTTTAAATTTCATGGTGTTCAAATACCATTCGGCGTACGCATTATTTTTGAACCAAGTTTCCCAACTTACCTTAAAAGGCTCGCCCACTGGATTTGCCCACGCAGGCACAGCATATAAGCCCCAATGGACAAAAATGCCAAATTTTGCATTACCAAACCACTCAGGCATAGGGCGTTTACCAATAGATTCGGGAGTGGGTAAATATACTTTTTGGGCAGATAAATTTGTAATAAATACTGAAAGAAATAAGAAGAGAAAAAGAGATTTTTTCATGTTGGAATAATGGGATTTTTAGTTTGAGATGAATTTTAAAATTACAATATTATTTTAAAATTAGAGCATAAATTAGATTTTTTAGTAGTATTCTTATTTTTTGAAAATTATCTTAATTATTACTCAGATAACATCACATCTCTAATCAAATCCCGTACATCACCACGCTCCACTTCTTCACTATTAAACAAAACGATAATGCCCAATTTTTTCTCAGGTAATAAGCTCAAAACACTACCATAGCCCGTATCTCCACCAAAATGTTCAATGTGTTTTATACCTTTTATAGTGCTTAAAAACCACGATAGACCTATTTCTTCATCATCTCTATCGGTCTTAAAAGTGGGCGTAAACATCAAAGTGTGATTAGCTGATGATAGGATTTTTCTATCTTTGAAAACACCGTTATTCAAATTTACAATTGCCCAGTTTGCTAATTCCAAAGCACTTGTATTCAAGGTCGAACTTGGGGCGTGCATCCGATTATAAGGATAAATTTTGCTCAATGTTGCAGGTATGCCTACGTAGGGTGTTGTCCGTAAATTGGGCTTGATTTCAGGATAATAAAAACTACTTTCGGTCATTTCCAAAGGCGTTAAAATCGAATCCTTAACATATTTTTCAAACGATATACCCGATACTTTGGCAATCAAATCTCCCAAAACATCGTAGGCAATATTGCTGTAATGAAACGCTGTTTCGGGTGGGCATAGCATTTTTTCGTTAGACAAACCACGAACATATCGCTCTGCTGCCCCGTCATCAGATACTGCTTTTTCCCATTCATAATCGTCTGTATCAGGAAACCCCGACGAATGATTGAGCATTTGTTTTATTGTAATTCTTTGGAAATCAACACCTTTCAAAGAGCAATAAGGCAAATGTTTCACTAACGGGTCGTCTAATTTGATTTTGCCCTGTTCCACCAATTGCATCACCGCAGTTGCAACAAATGTTTTAGAAATCGAAGCCACATGAAAATTATGGTATGATTGTGTAGGCTCTTGGGTTTCTAAGTTTGTTACGCCAAAACCTTTATGATAGACCACATCATACCCACTCACAACTGCCACCGAAATGCCTACACAATTATTTTTCTTTTGTTGCACATATTGCTGCAACAAGCTATCCAATTTTACGTATTTACTGTTGTTCATTTTTGATGATTCTTTACAAGATATTAAGCCTAAAGAACTAAGGCAAAGAATAGATTTATAAATGTATTTTATCATTATTTTTGAGATTTCCTTTTCAAGACTTTCATAGAATACTAACAATATTCATAGCAAACCCCTCAACTAATCCTCGACCAGTTGCTTTGATTGGCTTGGATGGAAGCAATTTGTTCTCGAATAAGGGTATTTTTAGGTAATTGCAGTTCGTTGTCTTCGTCCAGAATAGCTTGGGCAGTTTCTCTGGCGACTCTCAAGATTTCCCCGTCTTTTGCCAAATCTGCAATCAATAAGTCAACCACACCAGACTGCTGTGTACCAGATAAATCCCCTGGTCCACGGAGTTGAAGGTCAACATCGGCAATTTCAAAGCCGTTGGTAGTTCTCACCAAAGTATCTAATCTCGTCCTACTATCTTTCGATAATTTTACATCCGTCATCAAAATACAATAACTTTGTTCAGCCCCACGCCCAACCCGTCCACGTAGCTGGTGTAACTGGGCAAGTCCGAATTTCTCGGCACTTTCTACCACCATCACAGAGGCATTTGGTACGTTTACTCCCACTTCAATTACCGTAGTTGCCACCATGATTTGGGTTTCAGCTTTCACGAAACGAGCCATCTCAAAATCTTTATCCACAGGTTTCATTTTTCCGTGAACAATACTCACGTGCTGCTCTGGAAATGCCCTCGTGATACTCTCATAGCCATCCGTGAGGTCTTTGTAGTCCATTTTTTCAGATTCTTCAATCAAAGGGTAAACTACATAAATCTGTCTGCCTTTTTTGATTTCATCTTTCATAAAACCAAAAACATTCAGTCTGTGCGAGTCATAACGATGCACCGTTTTAATGGGTTTTCGACCTGCTGGCATTTCATCAATCGTTGAAACATCCAAATCTCCGTACAATGTCATTGCCAAAGTTCGAGGAATTGGCGTTGCCGTCATGACCAAAATATGGGGGTGAATAAACTTGTTTTTCTCCCATAGTTTTGCCCTTTGTGCCACCCCAAAACGATGCTGTTCATCAATGACACAAAGCCCTAAATTCTGAAATTGTACTACGTCTTCCAGCAATGCGTGTGTACCTACCAAAATCTTTAATGAACCGTCTAAAAGTCCCTCATGGATACTCACACGAGCTTTTTTACGAACAGAACCCGTTAATTTTTCAATCCTGATACCCAATGAATTCGCAAATTTTTTCAGTCCCTGATAGTGCTGATCTGCCAAGATTTCTGTGGGTGCCATGATACACGCCTGACAACCATTATCAATCGCCAAAAGCATACAAATAAACGCCACAATGGTCTTGCCCGAACCCACATCTCCCTGCAAAAGTCGGTTCATTTGTCGTCCCGTTTTCATATCTTCAAAAATCTCTCGAATCACTTTTTTCTGAGCATTCGTCAAATCAAATGGAAGATGATTTTTGTAGAAATCTGTCAGCAAAGTAGCACTTTTGAAAACCTGCCCTTCGTACTCTGTTCGGCGTAATAATTTTTGTTTAATGAGCCTTAATTGGTTGTAAAAAAGCTCCTCAAACTTTAATCTTCGCTTGGCTTGGTGCAACCATTGTTCGCTTCGGGGATGGTGAATATTATATACGGCATCACGCTTGGGAATGAGCCTAAATTTCTGCGTAATATCTTCTGGAAGGGTCTCTCTGATATGCGAATATGCCTCCTCAAGCAAACTACGCTGGAAATTGGCAATAATTTTACTATCAATATAACGCTTTTTGAGTTTCTCCGTAGTGTTATAAACTGGTTGAAAATGCCCCCCAACAGCGTTGGTTTCATTCAGCAATTCCATTTCTGGATGTTGCATCTGAGCCCTCCCTTGAAAGAAAGAAGGTTTGCCATAAATCACGTATTCTGAATTGGTACGAAGGTTTTTTTCAAGCCAAGTTATCCCCTGAAACCAAACTAATTCAATCACACCCGTAGAATCCGAAAACTGCCCCGTCAACCTGGCTTTATGCCCCTCCCCTATTTTTTCCACATATCGCAAACGTCCTTTTATTTGGGCATATTCCATATTATCTGTCAGCCCAGAAATATCATGGAACTTCGTGCGGTCTTCGTACCGAAAAGGATAATATTGAATTAAATCTCCGTAATTGAAAATTCGTAATTCTGTCTTAAAAAGGTCAGCTCGTTGCCCCCACATTCCTTTGAGGCGTGCTATGTCGGTATCAAAAAAATGACTTTGGTACATGGGGGTTGTTGAATTTTTGAATTTTGAATTGTTGAATTTTAGCTTTTTGGCTCGCCCTGATTTGTAGCCCCAATGGAACTGTCGGGGTGGTAATAGTATTATGTCTCTAACACTTTAATCTACAAATGCGTCAGAGACGCAATGCCATTATCCGTCCCAAATCGGAGTTTGGGGCGAGCGAAAAATTGCTAACTGTTTACTGCTAACTGTTCACTATCAAAAGCTCATTCTGGGCATTGGACTTACGTCTTGCGAACAGAATTCTCCCGCCTCAGCCTTGAAATGGGCTGCTATTGCTATCATGCCTGCGTTGTCTGTACAGTACTGAAAATCAGGAATATAGACATTCCAGCCTTGTTCATCTCCGAGTTTTTTTAGCTCATTTCTTAGCCCTGAATTAGCTGAAACTCCACCTGCAATGGCAATCTCTTTGATCTTGGTTTCCTTGACAGCCCGCTTGAGTTTTTGCAACAAAATCTTAATCAAAGTTGACTGCATGGAAGCACAAATATCGGCTAAATTCTCCTGTACGAAGTTAGGGTTTTTTAGTTTTTCTTTCTGTAAAAAATAGAGAAATGCCGTTTTTATTCCTGAAAAAGAATAGTTCAATCCTTGCATTTCTACCATCGGAAAGGGGAATTTATTGGGGTCGCCTTCTTTGGCGTATTGATCAATCAATGGACCGCCTGGGTAGGGTAATTCCAGTAATTTTGCTGTTTTGTCGAAGGCTTCTCCTACGGCGTCGTCTTGGGTTTCGCCAATAATTTCCATATTCAAAGCCGACCGAACCAACACAATTTGCGTATGTCCACCACTAACCGTTAAACAGAGAAACGGAAAATTCGGTTTTGGTTCATCAATAAAATGAGCCAAAACGTGTGCCTGCATATGATGTACGTCAATCAGGGGGAGATTCAAGCCCAAAGCTAAGGATTTCGCAAAAGATGCACCTACCAGAAGTGAGCCTAAAAGTCCAGGTCCACGAGTAAAAGCTATGGCATTTAGGTCATTTTTCGTTATATTCGCTCTTTGTAGAGCTTCCGCAACAACGGGTACGATGTGTTGCTGGTGGGCTCGGCTGGCAAGTTCAGGCACAACACCGCCCCATTTCTGGTGAATCGCCTGAGTGGCAACAATGTTGGAATGAACTTTGCCGTTAATAATCACAGCCGCAGAGCTATCATCACAAGAAGATTCTATCGCTAAAATGGTCATTTGTTTATTTTTTTGCAAAGATAAGAGTTTAGACAATGATAAATTTAAGAAAGCCACTATAAGGAATTAATGGAAAATACTGAAGAATTAAAATTCAAAGAATTAACAGAACAGATTATCAGGAAATTCTATCAAGTCTATAATGAACTTGGTTTTGGTTTTTTAGAAAAAGTTTATCAAAACGCTTTGTATCTTGAATTACTCTCAGAGGGCTTTGAAGTAAAGCCCCAACAAAAAATTAATGTTTACTATAAAGGTCGACAAGTAGGTGAATATTTTGCTGATATTATAGTTAATAACTTGATAATTTTAGAGTTAAAAGCAGTAGATTATTTAGTAGAAGAGCATGAACTTCAATTGATTAACTATCTTAAAGCAACAGAAATAGAAGTTGGACTGCTCCTTAATTTCGGAGTAAAACCTCAAATAAAAAGAAAGGTTTTTGATAATAATCGAAAAAAATCATTGCCGAAAATCAAGTTATGATTGTGTTCTAAGCGAATAGCACACAGATGACACAGATGCAAGCAACACAGATTTTAAAAGGATAAAAATAAGAATCAGTGTAAATCTGTGCTTGAAAATCCGTGTCATCCGTGTGCCAGTATCCAATATCCCAGAAAACAATGTTTGTAAAAATTCTCAAAATACTCATCAAAACAATCCTCTATTCGATAGTGGGTATTTTGTTGTTGTCTGTTTTGGGAGTTATTCTGCTACGAACTTCCGATGTTCAAACTCGTTTGGCTCAGTATTATGCACCCAAAATTTCTAAAATGTTGGGCTATCCTGTTGAAATTGACAAAGTTACAGTTCGTTTTTTCGACGAAGCAACCCTTGAAGGTGTGCGTATCAAAGACTATCAGGGTTTTCAGATGATTGATGTCGAGAAGTTAGATGTAGATTTTCAACTAAAAAGTTTACTCCAAGACAGCCTTCAAACTAAGCTCGATTATGTGCGGTTGTATCACCCAAAAGTAGAATTGGTAACAGATAAAAACGGAGATTTGAACATTGATGAATTTATCCGTAGAATCAGTAAACTGACTGCCCCTACAACCCCTCGGACTACTGCCCCAACGCCATTCAAAATTGGCGAAGCAGACATTGTAGATGGTATTTTTAGTATGAATGATGAGGCTGAACCTTACATGAAAGACAAAAAATCTTTCGACCATTATCATTTTACTTTTCATGAATTCAATGCTCATCTGAACGACTTCACACTCATCAGAGATACCGTTTCGTTTAGTGCCAACATCAAGGGATACGACAAGTCTTCCGACCTAAGAATCAAGACCTTACGAACAAAATTCTTACTTTCTGATACCCAGATGAGGTTTGATAATTTGTTCTTGAAGTTTAATAATACAACAGTTCGTAATCAAATGTTGATGACCTTCAACAGCCAAAAGGATTTTAAACATTGGAATTCTTTGGTCAGGATGAAGGCAACTTTTGATTCTTCGGTCGTGGCTTCTCAGGACATTGCCAAGTTTGTCAATGCCATGTACGACTACAAGGATATTTACTACCTCAATGGCAAGTTTGATGGTACGGTCAACGATTTTAAACTGACCAATTTCGACTTATATTTTGCCAAAAAATCAAAACTTCGTGGCGATTTTGCCTTCAAAGGTTTGCCTTCAATTCCGAAAACGCTAATGGATTTGAAAATGCGTAAATCTTATGTGCAAGTATCTGAATTAGAGCGATATATCGGAAAAGATGCTATTGCTAAAATTGAAAAATTTGGGCATATTATGTTCGACGGTACTTTCAAAGGAACAACTTCAAATTTTAAAACAACAGGAATTTTAGACTCGGATTTAGGGCATACCGACGTGGACGTAGCAATGGTTCTGAAACCTAATTCTGCCAATTCAACCTATCAAGGGAAAGTTCGTGTAGAGAATTTCAAGTTAGGGAAACTCATCGAAAATGCAGGTTCTTTGGGCGACTTGACGCTCTCTGGCAATATCGTCGGCAAAGGGTTTTCGGTAAAAAATGCTACACTCAGTTTTGATGGTAGCGTAAAGCAACTGACTTATAATCAGTATAGTTACAAAAATATTTATATTGATGGCAAGCTATCAAAAGAACTTTTTGATGGTCGTGTTGCCTTGAAAGACACCAATGTAATTTTTGATTTGGATGGAAAAGTTGACCTACGAGAAGGACGAGAATTCTTTGATTTGCACGGAAAAGTCTCAAAAGCAAACCTAAAACCTTTGCATTTTAGTGAGCAAGATTGGCGTTTTCAGACCATCGTGGATGCTCAGTTTTCGGGCAAAAAGATTGATGATATTATCGGACAAGGAAGGCTGAGAAATACTTATATCAATCTCGAAAAGAAGAACCTTGTGATTGACTCGTTACTCATAACTTCTTCTAATACAGACGATTACAGAAAAATTAATATCGAATCAGACTTGGCTAACTTGAATTTTGTAGGGAATTTTAAGCCTTCGACTGTTGCCAAAGATTTACCCCAATTGGTAGAAGAATACAAACTCTATTTTGTGGGCGATGAAATCAGCAGAAGTAATTATTATGCTACTAAAAATTTTACGCCTTCGCAAAGCTATAAGATTGATTATCAGTTAAATCTAAAACATATTGACCCAATTTTGGCGTTGTTTTATCCAGAAGGACACGTCTCGAAAAAGACCTTGGTCGATGGTACTTTTGGGGTTGGTAATACCTCAACGTTCAATCTGAATTCTAAAATTGATACGCTCATGTTGGGTGATTATAAGTTTTACAAATCTGATATAGAACTTAACTCTTCTAAATTTTATAACACTGCCGAAGTCTTGGCGGCGGTGATTATTAATTCTAAAAATCAAAAACTCAATGTTTTAGCCCCTACCGAAAATCTTGATTTGGAAGCCTCTTGGGACCAAGACCGCATCTCGTTCACGAGTGGACTAAAGCAAGTAGGCACAACGAACAGAGCTAATCTGAATGGGACTTTGAGGTTTATTCAAGATGGTTTAGAACTACAATTCAAGCGGTCGAAGTTTAGGTTATTGGAACAGGATTGGAACATCAACCCAAACAATTTATTGACGATTGCAGGCAATGGATTAACTTCAAAAGACTTTACGATTGCCAATCTTGACCAGTTAATTTCGGCAGATGGAATTATCTCTTCTGATTCTACCCAGACAATGAATTTCAAGGCAAAAGATTTTAAAATAGAGACACTTTCTCCACTTATTGCCCTGAATATCAAAGGAATAGTGAACGGAGATATTGATTTATCGAACGCCTATCGGTCGGTGAATTTGAACAGTAAATTGACAGTAAACGACTTAACTTTTGATGAGACATTGATTGGGAATCTGTCTGGAGAAGCCCGTTACGACCAAGACAAAAAAATCCTCAATTTGGATTATAACATCGAACGCCTCAACAACAATATTCTCACGCTTCAAGGTACGTACGACCCCCGTAAAAAAGACAATTCTTTAGACATGGTGGCAAATTTGAACAAGAGTAGTTTGCAAATTTTAGAGAGTTTCACGAAAGATATTTTTTCTAAATTAGACGGTACAGCCAGTGGAAAACTCAAAATTAATGGGACATTGGGGCATCCACTTTTGGTGGGCGAAATTGACATTAAAAAAGGTCATGCAACTTTTGATTATCTGAATACTTCCCTCAATTTTGAAGATAAAATTTCTTTTGAACCTGACGAAATTCGTACAAAAAACCTTTACATCACAGACGACGAAGGCAATAAAGCAACTCTAAGAGGTGGCGTTTTCTATGATGGCGAAAGCACTTTCAATGTTTCCTTGAACACTGATTTACAGAAGTTTAAGATTATGAATACCTTGCCCAAAGACAATGATTTGTACTACGGCACAGGATACGCCACTGGAAAATTGTCGTTGACAGGTTCTTTTGACAACCTGAAAGTTAGTACAGACCTCCGCACAGAACGAGGCACAAAATTGTATATTCCTTTAGACCGTGCGGCGGAGGCTGGTGGAAAAGACGACATCGAGTTTGTGAGTGTGGTAATGCGACAAGATTCTTTGGCGAAAATTCAGACAAAAACTGCTAAAAAAGCTGCCAGTAGTAGCAACGGGATTAAGTTAGATTTAAACTTTGACCTTACGCCAGATGCCTATGGGGAAGTCCAGTTCGACAAGCAAACGGGGGACATCATGAAGGCAAATGGTTCTGGTAGAATTAATATGAAAATTGATACCAAAGGCGACTTTGCCATGACGGGCGGGTATCAGATTGAACGTGGAGATTATACCTTTACTTTCTTGAATTTTGTGAATAAAAAATTTACCATTCAGCGTGGTAGTAGCATTAATTGGTCTGGAAATCCCTACGATGCAGTCTTGGATATTAAAGCAATTTACTCTCAGAATATCAGTTACTTAGGTTCAGTTATCGATACAAATAGTACAGGACAACAGTACAAAAATCGAGCAGAATATACCAGAGGTTACCCTGTTGATGTAATCTTTAACTTGAAAAATAGCCTCTTAAACCCAACGATTTCTTATGATTTGAAGCTACGAGACTATCCACAAGATGGAAAATTCAATCAGGAAGTAACAGCATTTGAAAATCGCTTAAAGACTGATGACCAGTCACTTAGCAATCAGGTTACGAGTGTCCTATTGTTGGGACAAATGATTTCTCAGACAAGTTCCACGGCTTACGGGGCGAATAATATCCTGAGTAATATTGTAGAATTTGCCTCCAATCAGGTGAGTAATGCCTTCTCTCAGATTGACCCAAACTTGCTTGTAAATGTCACCTTAAATCCTGGAAATTCTACTCAAGGTCTCATCAACTTCACTAATTTACAAGTCGGAGTTAGTTATAATATCAATAATAGATTCAGAATTACCCGTAGCGGTGGTTTTACCAATGCTGCTAACCAAGCCAATGCCCAATCACTTTTGGGCGACTGGGCTTTGGAATGGCTCATTACACCAGACGGAAATATGAGGCTGAAAACCTATAACCGCAACGTACAAACATCGCTTACGCAAGGCTCTACAAATACCCAAACCTATACTGCCAGTGGAGTGAGTTTTGTATATTCTAAAAACTTTAATTACTTCTTCAAACCCAAGAAAAAACCCAATTTCCTGACCGTTCCAAGCACGGCTTTAGTGAGTAAAGGAGAGGGAAATTAGGAGGTTTCGATGCTGAGTGCCGCCCAGTTCGTTTATTGATGTTCGATGTTCGTCTTTCTACTCTCCAAAAACAATGCAAATAGTAGCCCCAAACCAACGCCCCACAAAATCCAAGCTGCTCCGTGAAGGGCTACTTCAAAAGATTCACTGTATAATTGCCTAAACCAAGTGAGTGCGATACCGTCTAAAAATGTAGCAGTAAATGTCATGATTACCACGGGTTTTAGGAGTTCGTTAAAACGTAACTTCGAGATTAATGTAGTGACGTACATAAACCCAAATGTTACAGGAATGGCAAGTACAAAAAATAGCAACATCATTGGATTATTTTCTGAGAAAACCATGGCTCCACAAAAATGAATAATCATGGCGGCAGTGAACCAAAATACTACTCCAAGGGCTGTAAATAAAATAATTTTTGAATTGTTCATGGCTTGTAAATGTTTGATTATTACAAATTTGACAAGAACAAGTCGCTTGTTTTAGACGATACCGTACAAATCCTAACTATTCTTTTTGATTTCTTCTACCATGAAACGAATCTCGTTGATATAGTTTAGCAACCATTCATAAGTCAAGGTTTCTTCAGTGATTTGGAGGTAAAAATTTTCAATCATTAGTCCAAAAACGATTCTTGCTATGTAAGTTTGGTTCGACAAATCAAGCGTATCTGACCAAATCTTTAACACAACTTCTTCTACTTCTTTGTGGGCATCTTCAAAGCACTTTTTGAAGGTTGGGATATGTCGATTTATTCGTAGTTGTCGATGAAAAAGCAAATCTTGTTTTACTTCCAAAAGTATGTCCAGAAGCTCTGGAACTATATTTTTGCATAGTTTTTCTCGTTCAGCAATAATTTTTGTTTGTACCAGATGATATGCTAATAACTCTTCTACAAAACAATCAATATCTGCAAAAAGATGGTAAAATGAAGACTTGCTTTTCTGTACTTTCCGAGCAATAACTTCGACCTTCAAACCTTTTGGTCCTTCTTTTGCAAAAATTGCATAGCCTATCAAAATCCAAGGTTGCCTAATGTTTTCGGTCATATAAAAATTTTAGTTATCGTAATAAAACAATACAAAATACGTGAAATAATTTTTAGGATGAAACCCTAAAAAAGCCCTTTATTTTACCCACTCAGACCAAGGAATTACGAATGGTAAAACCAACACCCAAACCAAGAAAAAGGATGCCATCCCAGAAGGGTAAGGCTGATTGTTTTTAATGGCTGGCAAAGCCACAACCAATAGCCACGTTCCTTTGTAAATGAGTTGCACCAATAAAATTGGGGAAAAAGAAATTGGTTTCCAAAGACCTAATACGGACAATATAGCTATTGCCAACCATAGGCAACCCACCAAACGTATTACTTCTGTGGGTTGGTACGCATTTTGAAAAACCGTAACGGCTGATGTTCGTGGAAAGAATGTAGAAGTTATGCTAATCCATCCAGCTACGATAATATTTGCAAAATAAACAATTTTTAGTGCTATCATATTTTTAAAATGTTTTTCCTATTCCTGATTTAAAAACTGGAGAAATTACGTTTTTGTCGGCATTTGTGGTTGCTCCGAACCCCAGCCTATTATCAAATATCCATTCTCTTGATTTTCCAAAACGATGAGCATATCCATACCCTGCATAAGGTAAAATTGTTGGTTTCAAATCTTTCCTCAAAAAATCACTTTCTATGAATGCTGTTCCCACAAAAACAAAGTGTCTGTCCATCGTATTTCTGATAAAATACTTCAAATTTATTCCATGAGTATTCACAAAATTGGTCTCCATTTGTACTGTAGTATGGCTAAAAGTTCGTAGCTCAAGCGTTAACAATGGCGAAAACGGAGGAATAATTAGAAAACTCAGTCGAATATTTCCAGTAGGTATTTTATCATCCGAAACCTGTGCTTGTAATTTAGAGAATCCTAATAATAAGCACATAATTACCCTAATTGTTTTCATAAAGTTTCAGCCAGTTTCTTGAAATTATCCATCACTTCTGGCAATACTTTCCTAAATTTTCTTCCCAATAATATTCCAAAAAAATTCTTCAAAAGCCCCGTAAAGGCAATATCATCCGTGAAATAAGTTACGTTATTTTCGGTTTTTAGTGTTCGTTTTATTTCAAGCCAACCCAAGGGCATGTTAGTTTTGAAAGTATAAGATTGATTTTCCACAAGTTCAGAAATATAAAATTTCAATTGTGGTCCTTTGAGTGGAGTCAGCACTCCCTTTGCCCCTAAACAAAACGCTCCTTCCAAGGATGCTTCTTTTAATTCTGTGTCCCAATGTTTCCAATTTGGTACATCCGTGAGTATTTGCCAAACTTTATCTTGCTTGTTTTCTATACCTATCGTGAAGCTAAAATGATGATTTGTTTCTTTAGTTGATGTTGACATTTGCGTTATAGTTTAATTCGGTCGCAAATATCTAAACGTAATTTTCAACTCAACTGCACCTATGTTAAGTTCGGTCTTTCGTAGCTATTTTTTTGCGTATTCTGCTCAATGACTGTGGAGCAATACCAAGAAACGAAGCCAAATGTTTGAGGGGTATTCTTTGCACAAGTGTAGGGTTATTTTTGAGCATTCTTTCATACCGATATTCAGCAGTTTCAGTTTGAATATCTTCTAAAATTTCTTCTGTAAAAAACTGAACTTCCTGTATGATTTTACGGGCAAAGGTATTCCAACTTTTCAATTCAAAAAGTTCATTTGTTTGTTGTAGGGTTATTTGCCAAACAACAGATTTCTCAATGGCTTGAATATTTTCAGTTGCAGGTTTTTCAGTGTTAAAACTCACTTGGGAAGTAAAACAATAAGGTGCTATTGTGAAAAATTTTGTAATATCGTTTCCGTCTTTGTTAATAAAATAGCGGAGTAAGCCACTTTCGAGGAAATAAAGATGTCGGCAAATTTTTCCTTCTTCCAACAAGATTTCATCTTTTTCTATCACTCTTTTTTCAAAACGTTGGGCTATTTGCTCCCAATCATTCATTGGCAGTGACGTATAGTTTTCGATGAATTTTCTAAATGTATCCAAATTATAATCTATCAAATATTGTCTTTATCTTTTTAACCATTTAATTATCAATGATTTATGTGAATTTCATTGACTTGCCAACTTAAAATTTAACAACTGCCTACTATCTAATAATTGTAACGTATCCTGTCAGTGGAAGGATGGGTTCACGGTTGGTTTTTATCACGTAATAATACGTTCCTTCTGCCATTCTTTTACCGTCTTTTGTACCTGTAAAAGCATTTGAGGCTGAATACTTTTTGGTATAAAAAACTTCATTTCCCCAACGGTTATAAATGGTTACTTCATTGTTTGGATAATTAATATCGTCTAATCCATCTATTTCCCAAACGTTATTGACTCCATCTTCATTGGGCGTAAAGGCATTCGGTACTTTGATTTTAGCATTTACAGAAATCGTAATTTCATCTTTATTAGCACAAGTTCCTGCTCCAAAACTCACATTGAGCGTATATTTGGTTTCTTGCAGGGGAGCAACCACAGGGCGAGCTGCATTGGGGTCGTTGATATATCCCGTGCTTGGGTTTGCTGTCCACGACAAAACTAAATTCCCTGGAGGTAGGTCACTTTTTAATGTAACAGTATCGCCAGCAAAAATTGAAAAGTCTGGTCCGAGTATTACCCGTGGCACTTCTCCGACAAAAACTTCTTGGGTTTTTCTGGTCGGACAACCCACTGAATTTGTGAAAGTATAGGTTGTTTTCCATTTCCCAAAACCTACTTTTCCAGCTTCAAAAATTCCTGTATTATTTACACCTGCACCAGTAAAAATTCCACCTTTCGGATTTACATAATTTACTAAATTGATGGTCGCTCCAAAATTCCCACATATCGGTGGTAAAGGAGTATATTGTACCGTTTCAATGGGTTTAATTTTGAAAGTTAATGGAGACGAAAGTAGTTGGCAACCATTGGCATCTTTCACCCTGACGGTATAAACACCCGTACCAACTTCGTTCGTGATATTGAGTTTATTATCGGGTGTAATTTTGTAGCTTGCATTGTCTTTAAGCCACTCGTACGTGTAACCTACACCAGTGGGCGTGGACAATTTCAGGGTATCATCTGCACAAATTTCTGTTACATTACCCACCGAACTAATTTTTGCTAAAGGCAGAGGATTGATAATTACATCAACAGAATCTTCATAAAAACAGCTCGACAATGAGTTATTGACCAATACCAAATAGCGACCATTAGTGATAGCATCATGCTGAAAAGTTGTTGTGGGAATCGTGGTACCGTTTTTCTTCCAGAGATAGGAATACTTTGAACCTTGTAAAGGAGAAATTATAGGAAGCGGAGAAATATCTTCGCAGACTTTTATGCCTTTGGGTGTCAGTAAATCATGTGGTTCGCCAGGTTTTGTTCCAACTTTAGTAAGCTGAGAAGAGTTTTGCCCGCTACATCCAGAAATATAACTGATGTTCACGGTATAGTCTCCAGTTTGCCGAACCTTGAGTTTATTTTCAGTTGCCCCAGCAATATTTACACCACCCAATTGCCACTGATAGTTATAGTTAGCATCAAATTTTGTTTGAATTTCGATATAACCTGTATCACAAAAATCTGCTGCCACCAATTGCGTTGTAGAAGTAGGTTTGTCCACAATAATAGGTGGCGGAGGAGGTGGCAAACAGTCTTCAACTTTAAACTGAAAATCCCTTCTCACTAAACCAATTTGTTTAGTTCCTCTAAATTCCTTGCATTCAACTGTAACAACATACGCCTGCCCTTTTTGGGTAGCACGGACAGTCATGAGTCCAGTTGCTGGGTCAATTTTTAAAGCAGGATTTCCTGGGATAATATTAGAGAGTGAATAGCCTGGTGCCCAATTAACCTTTGGATAATCTCCTGCAAAAGAGTTTATAGCAATCGGGGCTCCTTTTTTATTATTCCCATTTCCAGCACTTTGACCCGAATAAGGAGTAATGAAAGAATATTCACGACGGTCTCCGTCAATATCATCTGCCCCAAAATCAAAAGAAAAATTTTGATTGGCACAAATAATTTCGCCGTTCGGGAAGTTAAATTTTGGGGAAGAATTGTCTGGATAACTATCCACAGGCGGGAATTCCATGTAGAATGTCAGACCAGTTTGACCCGATTGAAGACTAATAATATTTGTAGTTACGTAGTTTCTACAACAGTCTGCCCAAACTAAATAATAGCCTTGCGGACTATCATATACCCCTGGGTCGAGAACGACTTCGCCTGTAAAAGTATATTTAGAAGTTTTGAGATTATTAGCCACCGCACAGGCTTCGTTAGTATAAGCAACTTGTTGTTTGCCCTGTGCATTCAAACGAATAGGTCGAAGCATTACAGCATTATCACTTTTACGGAAAATCGCTGCGTTTAAATAGTCACTAAACCCAGCAACTATATCGGGGCGGGCATTTACATCATCAAAAAACAAACTTAATGTAATTCTGAAACGGCTGGAAAGTCCTTGTTTTCCGATGTATTCCATCGAAATATCTCCCCCAACAATATGGGAAGCCATAGTAGGAAAAATGCCTACAAAAAAGATAAATACGCAAGAAAAAACTATCCGTACCATCAAATCCAATTAAGGTGGGGATATTGCTACACCAAAATCTATTCTAATTTACGTTTTTTATAGAATATTGGTGTGTTTTTTTAGTTGTGATTTGTGATTGATGAGTTGTGAATTCAGGACGGGACATAATTTAACTCACAACTCATCAATCACAAATCACAATTTCCCAAACCCTAATCCCAACTTTATTCCCAAATTATACGGGTTCACTTTCAGTAGTGAATTGCTGTCTTTACCACCCACTAAATCATAAGATGCTGTTGGCTCAATGGTAAGTGACTGATTATTAGACAGATGGTATGACATTCCGATAGAAGTAGTTGCAAAAAGATGTTGATTTCCGTTTGCTATATTTAACATTCCCTCTGCTCCTACACTGGCAAAATAACGAACTTTTCCAACTGGATTAAGGAAATATTGCTTGTTCACAGAAAGCCCTAACAATTTGATTCGCTCTAATTCTTTTACGGCAATACCATCTCTGACAATATTGTCCTGAGACCTTGCCGAACTTCTACGCAAAGTGAAAGCGTCTTGAGCAATCTCATAATCTGCCCACTGCGACATATAGGTATAGCTCAGACCAATTCTGATATTCGAGCGGTCACTGAGTTGGCGGCTTAATCCAATATTCAGATTCATTCCCGCACGGTTACGAGTAAAACTTTCATAAGTCTGAATATTCTGAATCTCTTTGCCAGAAGCCTGTAAAATTGCTTGTTGTCTTTGATAAGTAAAAAATGGTGTGGCAGAGATAGTAAATTCTAATGGGTAACTTTTCTTTTTGAATTCAATAGGAGATTGTTTAAACTGAGGTAAAATCGGATTGAGGGACACTAAAAGTTTTGAAGAAGGTTTGCTTAATAAAGAATTAATGGCTTCAATTTTTCTGTTTTCGATAGTGAGTACTGGTACAGTATTCTCTCCCGAAAGCATAGCACTTTCATTAATTGAAGCAGTTAAAATAGAAGGCGTTTCGTTTGATTCACCTCTATTTTCTGATACATTTTTAACAAGAACCGAGGTCAAACTTGATACGGTTTCTCTCGGTTCTTGCTGGTTTGTGGTAGTTTCTTTATTCAAAGAAACCGTTTTTACTGTTTCCTTTTCAGAAACAATTGCAGACGTAGAATGTACTAAAGGATTCGCTAACTTTTTAGATTTAGCGTTCACAAATAGTGTTTTCTCATTGGTGAGTGTAGTGCTGTTTCCAGCAATTTCTTGTGCTGACAGATTTTGTGGTTGAACAATATCTTTAGCTTGATTTTTCTTTCTAACACTTTGATTTTCAGACACATTACTGCGTGACTGGGTAGCGGTAAAAGTACCGATTAGCCCAATTAATACAATAATACCTGCCAACCAGGGCTTCCAGCCTAATGTTGGTTTATGGGAAGGTGGCGGTACGATACCATGCCTGATTTTTTCCCATGAAGAATCCAACGGCTCGGCTTCGTAGTCGTTGAACATCTCTCTGAGAAAATCTCCCAATTGTTCGTTATCTTGTTGTTGCATTACCTTGTAAGTAGTTGATGAGTTTAAATTTGAGGAGTATATGAGTGCTAAAATCAACTCATGACTATCCAATTTCTCTACTCTTAAACTTGATTTTTTTATGCTACTGCCGAAACAATTCCTATTTCTTTCAGCCTGATTCTTAATAATTCTTTTGCCCTTGATAATTGTGATTTTGATGTTCCTTCCGATACTCCGAGCATTGCACCAATTTCTGCGTGGGAATATCCGTCAATCAAAAAGAGGTTTACTACTACCCTATAACCATCTGGCAATTCATTAATGATAGTTATCACTTGGTCTCGATTGAGGTTTTCAAATATCGAAGGTGATAAATGTGGCTCGTCTATTATCGAATCATAATCCACATTATTTTTCTCTTTTTGATTTTGTCGGTAATGGTCAATTGCTGTCCTAATTACCGACGATTTCACCCAATAGGCTACTGATTCGGGTTTTTCTAAGTTGTGTAAATTATTAAAAATCTTAATGAACGCCTCTTGAAAAATATCTTCTGCCTCTGCTTCCGTACGGGCATAACGCCGACAAACCCCAAGCAAACGACCTTTATACAAGTTGTAAAAAGCAGTTTGTGCCTTGGGGTCATGCCGTTGGCAAGCTATGACAAGGTCTCTTTCGTTCAAAGGTAGTCGAGTGTTTATAGTGTTTAGCTATTTGGCTTTGGGTGTTTGTCTTTTAGGAATGGTACTTTATTAAATTCTCATTCCTTATAGTCTAATGGCTTGTAGCCAGTAGTCATATTCTTTATCTTTTATACTGATATTGCACTGTTCCGTCATTGGCAAAAACTACTACTTGTTTTGTGTTTTTATCAATGGTAAATTCTACGGTATAGCGAGCAACGCTTGTTTTTTCATTCAAATTATTTTCAAAATTAGAAGAAAAGAACGCCTCCGCATTCACTAAATTCCAACCTATGTAATTGATATTCAAATAAGTAGTAATTTTTTCGGGTAATTCAGTCGCATCAATCTTCGAGTTTTTAATGGACTTCAAATATTTTTTACTTCCACCATTAAAGTACAAAAGGTAAGAGGTTTTATCATCAACTTTCACAAAGACATCATAGCTTTGGGTGCGGTCGTAGGTCAGTTCTTTTAAACCATATTCTATTTGTGCTGTTGGTAGGTTTACTTCTAAATACGTAGCGATTTCAGACGGCAGTACCTCTTTTTTGAATGGTTCATAGGATATTTCTTTTTCTATCGGAGAAATCAATTCTGTTACTACTCCTTTTTCATCAAAAGTGATTTCAGTAGTTACAATCTCTCGGCTACCTACCGCACGGTTAGTTGCAATTACCCTTACGCTATTGTCCACGTAGACATACACTGCCAAACCAGCGTTAGTGATGGCGTTAGTTTTGATAAATTTTTTCACAAAATCAGGCACAGAAACGTTTGTTGCTACTTGGTCTGTATTAGTAAGATACACCGCCAAAAGAGCCAAACCAGGTTTATTTTCTTCCTGAATAAATTCACTTACTGCATTGAATCTTAGTGTTTTACGAGCATTATTTTCTTGCAAAACAATTACCTTGTAACCATCAATCACTTTGTCCTTGATGACCTCTGCCACAGAAATCAATACTGAATTTTGATATTTTGAATAGATGTAGTTTTTAATTTCTGAAGGCACTTTTTTGATAGAACCACTAATTTTCTCATCCGCCACAAACTGCCCTTTGAAATCCACGATGGTGCTATTTTTATTAGCAATCGTAAAGAAATCTATCAGCCATAGTTTTTCAGGCACAAGAATATTGAATTTTAATTCTTGATAATCTGGGTACTTAGATTTAACCGCCTCCACTGCCGACTGAGGCAATTGCAATTCCTTTTCTATGGGTGTAATAGGCGTATCATTGACAGTATCACAAGAGACAATCAACATTGCTATTACCAATAAGTATGTATGTATTTTCTTCATTTCAGAACGTTTTTGATTTTTCAAGAACTGGAATTTCTTGAATTCCCGTTACTTATAATCTCTTCTCAAATACAAAGACGAAAGTTACATTAATTAAGGTTGCATCAAAAATAAATTTATTTTTTAGCGGTTGGGGGGTGGGGCTATTGGCTATTGGCTTTTAGCATTTGGCAATCTGTCGCCCAAAGCTAAAAGCCAACCGCCAATAGCTAAAAACCAAAAAAAAACTAACGAAGAATAGTGATACTTCCCTGATAACGGAATGATGGGTCTGCTGGATTGGGTACAATTGTGTAGATGTATGAACCTGTTGGTAAGGTTTGTCCGTTGAGTGTTCCATCAAATTTATTGGTATAGTTACCTTTTGAATAGAAAACTTGTGTTCCCCAACGGTCAAAAACTTGAACTTCTGCTTCGGTGTAGGTATCTAAATTGAAGATTTCCCAAACGTCGTTTCGGCTATCATTATTCGGAGAAAAAACATCTGGGATTGATACTCTCTGGTAAACATAAACCGTAACATCGTCTTTATTGGGACACCCCGCCGCAGAAGTTACAGTTAATTCATATTTTGTTTGAACATCAGGCCTTGCCAAAGGATTCCCAATGGTTGCATTCGATAATTTCGTTGCTGGACTCCAAGAATAAGTATATCCTGTTCCCAGATTTCCCCTCAACATTACTCCTGCTGGGTCATTTTTCCAATAAATCTGGTTTTCTCCTAACTCAATCTGCGGAATAGGATTTACAGCAGCCGTTTGTTCGGCTTTTCCTTGTTCACAAACTAAAGTTCCGTTGAGTTGATATTTGATAACATGATTCCCTGTACCAGCAACTTTAGGGTCAAATTTATCTCCAATTACGCCATCCCCAGAGTAAATGCCACCAGTCGGTTTTCCTGCTAAAGTAACGATGGGATTATTTGTACCACAAACTGGCAAAATGGGGTCTAAAGTTACTGCAACTGCATTTACTTCAACCAAATCGTAGGTTTCTTTGGGCGAAGTACAACCTTCTTTATCCTTAATAAACAGCTCATATTTTCCTCCCTGAGTAACTGGCAATTGGTTAAGATTTGAACCTGTAACTACGCCATTGCGAGTCCACGTGTAAACATCAGCACCAATCGGGGCAGTTAAAGTGGCAGTACTACCTGTACACAATTGGGGCGACGAAAGGCTGGAAGTAATGGTAGCCTTGGGGTCTGAAACAATAAGAACACGAGTAGCAGAAACCGAAGGACAAGAAGTATTGCCCGTAGCAATTCTGTATTCTATTGTATGTTTTCCTACACCAGCATTCTTAGGGCTAAACGTACCCAACAACGGATTCGTGATACCTGTTCCCGTATATGCACCGCCCAATGGGGTTGCCGTAAGAGTATAAAGTGTCTGGTTTATATCACAAAAAAGCGTTTGAGTAGGATTAAAAGTAATCGTAGAATTCCCTGCAACCGTGACGGTATAAGGAGAAGACACTGTAATACAGGTAGTGGTAATATCTTTTACTCTAAGGTAATAAGTGCCAGCCCCAGTAACTGTGTAATTGTCTAAAGTTGCCCCAACAATACTATTCGTATTTTCATCTGTTCCATTCAGAAGCCATTTATATACATAGTTATTATCCTTTGTGGTTGCTTCTAATTTAAGATTATCACCCGTACAAATTTCAGTTTTAACGGGTGTAGGAGTGATTGTTGCCGAAGGTGCTATGAGCTGTTTTACTTCAAACTTTTCAGATTGTACTAATGACCCATCTGTTTTTTTAATTTCTACATAATATTTTCCAGGATAAACATACCCTATTGATACTTTTGGATCAGTTGGAGGGGTCACTAATTTACTATAAAGTCCCGAACCTGCAGCATTTTCGCCGAACCACTCATAAGTAGAATAGTCTGCTTGTACCGCAACTCTCAATGTAATCTGGTCATTCGGACAAATTCCTGAATTATCTGCTGTGATAAAGATTTGCCCCTGCAAATGAAAGCACAGGGGAAGGAGAAGAATTCCGAGGAGGAATCTAAGATATTTTGTTTTGCAAGGATTAGGCACAAATACCTGATTTTAGGGTTTGGGATTCTTTTGAAATCTCCACAAATTTAGCAAGATTTTATCAAAGATTATATTTTGCAAAATTTGAGCAAAAATTACACCAATTTTCGTTTTTATTTTTTAAACGTAAGTCTTTGGTTTTTAGTGTATTGTAGATGTATGCTGAATATCTAAGCAATTTCTTTTTTATGCCATATTCACAACCCAAACAGATGTTTTTTTTGTTAATTTCCTAAAAAACATCTACTTTTCAACTTCAATTCCTAACAACCTACCTATCATCCTGCATGAAACTCATCAAACAATCCAAGTTATTTTTCAAAGAAGGCAATTCTGATAAAGTCTATGAAATCGACCTTTGTGAAGTCGGTAGTGGTCAATTTGTGGTCAATTTTCGTTTTGGCAAACGTGGAAGTATCTTGAAAGAAGGTACTAAAACCGATAAACCCATCAGCCTCAATTCTGCGGAACAAGTCTATGATGCTTTGGAAGCTGAGAAACGTAAAAAAGGCTATCAGACTGAGAGTGAGATGTTTCAGCCACTTCCAGAAGTCCCTACTGTGGATTTACCCAATGCCAATTTCTCTGATAATGCCATTATGAAACGGCTTCAAGGCTTTGTTACGGGGACAAATCCTTACAAAACTGAATGGAAAGCATCAAGGGTGATTTGGCGTGCAGGCGAATTAAAACTCCAAGAAGCCGTCCCATTTATCATCCGACTGACCGATAGAGGAGACGAAATGCAACGTTATTGTGCCTTGTGGGCGTTGGCTCGCATGGGTGATGCCTCCGCCGAAAGGACGATGAATGTATATTTTTCTAACCAAAAATATACCGAAAAAACTCGTAGAATAGCAGGAGAAGGTTTGGTGCAAGTATTGAAAGGAGATGCCCGCCAAGAACATCTTAATTATTACCTCAATCGTCTTCCAGAAGACCTTAAAAACGCACTTACGAATGTAGAAGTTTTAGGGAAAATTTTACAAGAAAAAATTAGCTTAAACCTAACAGGAGAGTTTGATTTCTTAGAAGATTTATACATTTTATCCATTGATAATCAGATACTTAAAAAAGAATTAGTTGCCATTTTTAGAGAAATTCCTTTGAAAGCTAATTTCTTTAAACCTGTTCGTCATATCTTAAAAATTGCTGAGGTTCGGGATGATTTTGAGGTCTTGGGCTTACTTTCTTATCGCTTTGAAAGAACGCTTGAAATGTATAAAAAACCTATTGATTATTATGGATATGGAGACGATAGTGCTGACTATATTCCAGCTATCGGTCAGCAAATTAAGGTCAAGGCTGAATTGAAAAAGAAAAATAGTAGAATTGCCTACTCAGACCGTACAAGGGCATATTTGATTCGTAGAACTTTACGAAATTTGAATGAATTAGGGCAACGAAATCAGCAAGAATATGTGAAATTAGCCATGTCGATTTTACTTGCTTATGATTCAAAAACGGATTACAAAGCCGAATATTCGGTTACGGAATATTCTTGGCAAAATGGTTATAGAAGCTATCAAAAATACTTCCCTGCGTATGCAGATGCTGTTTTTATGAATTTGATTTTGTACGGCGGAGGCGATAGATTGACTTTTAATGGAAAAAGTTGGTTTGTGACTGATAAAAATAACGCTACCATTTCAAACAGACCTCAAAATACTCGAAGTCTTAGTTCTTCACAAGACCAACAACAAGGGGGGATTTTGAATCGTGTTTTTGATTCAGTTTTTTCTATGTTTTCAAAGAAGAAAAATGAAGAGAATCAGACCCCGCAAACTGTAAATCAACCCATTATACCTCCGCCAACTCTTCCCAAAACAAATCGTAAAAGAGAAGAATTATACCCTCATTTGTGGGATAATATTCCGCAGGCTTATATTCAGTTATTGTTGAAAGCCAAAGTTGATGAAATTCATGGATTTGCGGTACAGAATCTCATTGAACATCCTGATTATGAGAAGATTAAAGAGCGAATTGATTTTCCACTAATTCATCAATTTTTAGCTTCTGAGTATTTAATTACGGCAGGTTTTGGTTTGGAATTAGTCAAAGAAAAACTCACTGAAAATCCCGATAAAGCCATCACGATTTCGCTATTGAATAGTCCTTTGCTTGAAGCAAGAAAGTTTGGATTAGAGATAATTGAGAAGGATGTTGAAGCGTATTTGGGCGAGTCAGCTTTTGTGACAAATTTGGTTTTTTCAAAGTATGAAGATGTGCGTTTGTGGGCTACAATGTCATTGATAAAACGAAATGTCAACGAAGTCCAACAACAACTTTTAGTAGGGCGAAGTGTATCACTTTTATCGACTTTCCACGAAAATAATGAACTCAATAACGCCATTATCAAGGACGGAACGAGGATTTTACTCAAAAACTGTTCTGATGCTTTGCAGAATGTTAGCAATCAGGTCATTTTGGATTTATTGAGTTCGCCCGTGGAGGCTGTCCAAGTTTTTGCAGTTAAGATTATAATTCTAAAAAATGCCCAAATTTCTGCCGAAATGCTTTGTTCCTTATTGGCGAGTCCGTTTGAGCAAGTTCGTCAGGCGGGAAGCGAGTTATTGACGGAACAAAAAAATCGTATTGCCACCGACAAGCCTTTTGCGGATGCTTTGGTCAATTACCTTGTGCCTTTGTTGATGAAAAAAGAGCCTTACGAAGGACTGCACGAAGACATTTCAAAGATGCTCACAACTCAGTTGGTCGAACATCTTCAAGCGGTTGATACCAATACCACGATTCGATTGATTCACTCAAACTATGTACCTGCCCAAGATTTAGGAATGGTCTTGTTGAACAAATATGTTGATGCTAATTCATTGACAATGAGACAGATAACTAATTTTTCAAACCACGAACAAGTAAATATACGTCAATGGACTTGGAATTATTTTACAAAGAATACTGCCCGAATCAAGTTTGAAAGAGAAGAATCCATCCGAATTTTAGATGTCAAATGGGATGATAGCCGAGACTTTGCAACACGTTATTTCAGAGATAACTTTGAAGTAAACGATTGGACACCAGAGGTTTTGATTGGCATTGCAGATTCTGTCAGACCAGATATTGAAGCCTTCGGAAGAGAATTGATTAGCCGTTTCTTTGAAGATGGCCAGGGCGAAGAATATTTGTTAAAATTGAGTCAGCATCCAAGTTTGGGTGTACAGTTATTTGCTACTAATTATTTAGAAAGATTTGCCGTGAATGATGCGGAGAAATTGAAAAACTTAGATTATTATTTCCGCTCGGTGCTTACGAGAGTGAACAAAGGGCGAAGTTCAAAATCCAGAATTTTCAGTTTTTTACATCAAGAAGCCCTTAAATCAGAAGCATCGGCAACGGTGGTTTCGGATATTTTGAGAGATGTTTCAGCCACAGTTTCCATCGAAGATAAAGCCACTTGTATAACTATTATGCGGTCATTACAGGAACGTTTTGAGGGATTATATTTGCCTTTGAAAGTTGTTGAATTTGAGACGAGATAGATTTACGGGTACTAAAAAATACAATTTATGTAATTTTACGCCTACTATTTTTTATATTTACCTCATATTTACGGGTACTAAAAAATATAAAACGCATGAAAAAGCACATAGAACGTAAAATAGACAAGGTTTTAATTGATTGGAAGAATAAGCCAGATAGGAAGCCTTTATTATTACGTGGGGCGAGACAAGTTGGGAAATCAACGGCAGTTCAAGAATTATCGAAACATTTTGAAAATTATGTTGAAATAAATTTTGAGTCACAAATTGAGGTACATCAGTTTTTTAAAGGAAATCTAAATCCCGAAAGCATTTGCGAAAACCTTTCTCTCTATTTTAATACGCCTATTATTCCAGGTAAAACATTATTGTTTTTTGATGAAATTCAGTCATGTTTACCAGCTATTTCATCTTTACGTTTTTTTTATGAAAAATTACCCGCATTACATCTGATTTCTGCGGGTTCATTATTAGAATTTGCATTGGAACAACTACCCTCATTTGGTGTTGGACGAGTACGTTCTGTTTTCATATTTCCACTTTCTTTTGACGAGTTTTTAGGAAGTTTAGGAGAACAAAAATTGGTAGAATTAAAAAAGAAGGCAAACCCAGCAAATCCCTTACCAATACCATTTCATCAGAAACTCATTGACTATTTTAAAAAGTTTTTGATTATTGGTGGAATGCCAGAAGCGGTTTCTGTTTATGCAAGTGGCGGAAGTTTTTTGGATGTCCAATCGGTCTTAGATGATTTATTGGTTTCAATAAAGGCTGATTTTGCAAAATATAAACAAAAAGTACCTTCAACAAGAATAAATGAGGTTTTTGAGTCAATAGTTCACCAAAATGGAGGGAAATTTATCTATACAAAAGCCGCCACACAAACCAGTTTATTGCAAATTAAAGAGGCTGTTCAGTTATTATCTATGGCTGGATTAGTGATACCTGTTACGCACAGTTCTGCCAACGGGGTTCCTCTTGGGGCAGAGATTGATGAAAAAAAAAGGAAGTTAATGTTGTTTGATACAGGTTTATATCAACGTTTTTTAGACCTAAATGCAGGTCAAATTTTAGCCCAAGACGATTTTGATTCCATCAATAAAGGTGCAATTGCAGAAATGTATGTTGGGTTAGAATATTTGAAATATGGAAGTCCATTTCAACATGAAAATCTCTATTATTGGCACCGTGAAAATGCGAATAGTAATGCAGAAGTAGATTATGTGATAGCTCAAAATCAACAAATTATTCCAATAGAAATAAAAGCCTCCAAAAAAGGGGCAATGCAAAGTCTTTTTCAATTTATGAAAGAGAAAAATAGTGAAAAAGGAATACGTATTTCCTTGGAAAATTTTACAGAAATCCCTCTAATAGATGTGATTCCATTATATGCAATTTCAACAATAAGAGATTTACCAACAAACCCATAAAACAGAATGCAAAAAACTTATTTAGAATTATCAGAAGACGAAGGTTCGAGTCATAAATTTTATGAAGTCATTGCCGATGGACTTTCTGTAAATATTCGTTACGGACGGATTGGCGACAATGGTCAGTCTTCTTCGAGTGCCTTTACTTCGGAGGCTGATGCGTTGGCTTTTGCCGCTAAAAAAGTAAAAGAAAAATCTAAAAAAGGATATGCTGAGGCAGTAATGGGACAACGCCAAAGCCGTGCCATCAGTCGCCGTGTGATTCAGAGTAATTCATCGACGGTTAAGCAAAAACTGCCAATCACATGGAAATTCAACACGGGTTCGGCTGCCTTCGGGATTTATATTGATGCCAAAAGTTGTTGGG